>NZ_CP036533.1:1392000-1740000 GCF_024585265.1 Bradyrhizobium sp. WBAH42 | reverse complement strand
GGGGTTGCGCTCGTTGCGGGACTTAACCCAACATCTCACGACACGAGCTGACGACAGCCATGCAGCACCTGTGCTCCAGGCTCCGAAGAGAGGGTCACATCTCTGCGACCGGTCCTGGACATGTCAAGGGCTGGTAAGGTTCTGCGCGTTGCGTCGAATTAAACCACATGCTCCACCGCTTGTGCGGGCCCCCGTCAATTCCTTTGAGTTTTAATCTTGCGACCGTACTCCCCAGGCGGAATGCTTAAAGCGTTAGCTGCGCCACTAGTGAGTAAACCCACTAACGGCTGGCATTCATCGTTTACGGCGTGGACTACCAGGGTATCTAATCCTGTTTGCTCCCCACGCTTTCGTGCCTCAGCGTCAGTACCGGGCCAGTGAGCCGCCTTCGCCACTGGTGTTCTTGCGAATATCTACGAATTTCACCTCTACACTCGCAGTTCCACTCACCTCTCCCGGACTCAAGATCTTCAGTATCAAAGGCAGTTCTGGAGTTGAGCTCCAGGATTTCACCCCTGACTTAAAGACCCGCCTACGCACCCTTTACGCCCAGTGATTCCGAGCAACGCTAGCCCCCTTCGTATTACCGCGGCTGCTGGCACGAAGTTAGCCGGGGCTTATTCTTGCGGTACCGTCATTATCTTCCCGCACAAAAGAGCTTTACAACCCTAGGGCCTTCATCACTCACGCGGCATGGCTGGATCAGGGTTGCCCCCATTGTCCAATATTCCCCACTGCTGCCTCCCGTAGGAGTTTGGGCCGTGTCTCAGTCCCAATGTGGCTGATCATCCTCTCAGACCAGCTACTGATCGTCGCCTTGGTGAGCCATTACCTCACCAACTAGCTAATCAGACGCGGGCCGATCTTTCGGCGATAAATCTTTCCCCGTAAGGGCTTATCCGGTATTAGCACAAGTTTCCCTGTGTTGTTCCGAACCAAAAGGTACGTTCCCACGCGTTACTCACCCGTCTGCCGCTGACGTATTGCTACGCCCGCTCGACTTGCATGTGTTAAGCCTGCCGCCAGCGTTCGCTCTGAGCCAGGATCAAACTCTCAAGTTGGACTTGAACTTTGAACCGGCTGATCACAACGTTTGACGAGGTCCCACCATTATCGACCGAAGTCGATGTGCTGCCCGCGATTCACATCGCTGGCAACGATGGTGTTTCCTTTAAAACGTGTACCGCCGAAGTCTTTCGTCCGGTCTCGATCAGAAAAGCCGAAGCTTTTCGGAAGCGAGACCCGCAAGGACTCCGCCGTCCACGTTTCTCTTTCTTCATCTTCACTTGTCAAACAGCCCGAGACCGGAGAGGCCTCAACCTTCCTGAGAGGAAGGGTTCCGACACCCTTACCGACGATGGATGAACTCCAACCGACTGGTGTCGGCTGTTGTGTCACTCAACAAGGTGAGGAGCATCAGTGGCGCGTTCGCTCGCCTTGGTCAGTGACCCGGCGGCGCCGCGCTCAGTGGTTGGGGTTATAGGCCCCACCTTCCGGCCTGTCAACGCCAATCGTCAACAAATCGTCGCACAGTGGAGCAGCGATAAAACATCCACGATTCCAGCCAGTTAGAAGGCCACCGGGCGCGTCGGACGATCCCGCCCGGCAAAAAATCTGAAAAAAAGTTTGCCCGCCGGCGGGCTCCGGAAGGCGCCTTGGGGCCCCTCCCCGGCCCCCTTCCTCGCAGTCTGAGGGCTCCCGGCCAGACGCCCGCTCCCCCGCTGGATGGGGCCCTGTCCCCGCCCGGCCCGAGTTCCGCCAGTGGTCGCACGGAGGGTCTTTACGGCTCGGCGTTCAGGAAACTTTTTCCATATTTGGCGCCGTACTTGAGCCACAATCCCGCGGCGTTCTGATAAGAGACAAGCTTGAATCGCGGGGATGCCTGTGGGGGCTGCCGGCGATTTTCATGGGGTCAGAGGAAGGCGATCTTGCAAATGACGCGACCTTCCTTCGGCATTCGAAAGACATCGAGAGAGCTTTACCCGTCCAGCTGTTCGTAATTTCGGCCGGCCCCATCAAGGGGCGTTCTGGGCGCGGATGGCTGTGCGGCTTGCCTTTTCCGGCGATCCCCGTTCAAGAGGGCAGCCGGGACCAGGTTCGAGAACGGGCATCTTGGGTCGTTGATTGGGGGACTTGGGTTGAACCACAGGACGTCACGCGGCGCTTACGGGCGTGAGACCGGGATCATCGATCTCGGCCACGAGCCGCCGCTGTCCGTCGATGGTTCTGAAGCCGCCGTGATCGACCGCCGCCGCGTCTCGGTGCAATGGTTCAGCGGGACAATTTTGACCGGACTCTGCGGCGCAGCCCTGATCGGCGGCGCCGTTTTCGCTTCTCTCGATGGCGAGATGACCTTCGCCAAGGTGCCGGAGCGGGTCGAAGGCGCGCTGCGCGGAGCATTCGGCGCCGCCGATCGCGCCGCCACGCTGCACAAGAGCGACCGCCTGCCGCCGCCGAGCGAATCCACGGCCTCGCGCAACGTGATGCGCGTCTCGACCGTGGCCCGGGTCGGCAACCGTGACGTGATGCGGGTGCGTCCGTTCGTGCGGATCGCCGGCAATCTGTCGATGACGACGAGCGATCTGTCGGCGAAGATCCCGCCGTTCAACGCCCAGCGCCTGCTGACCGATGTCGGCTCCGACCCGAAGACGGCGTCCGACGATCCCAACAATCCCGAAGCCGTCGAGCCCGACGCGGAAGTGTCCTTCGTCACCAAGGACCTGTCGCCGGTGCTGCCGAAGGCCAAGATTTCCGCGGTGGTGGCGCTCGACGACATCCTGATGCGGGTGCGCGATGCCGCCAATTGGCGCGGCAATGGCGGGGTGCGCTACGCCTCGCTCGCCAATGCGGCCGCCGACATCTCCGGCGCGACCGGTCCCTCCGAGATCAGAACCGCCTACGCCGCCGAGGTCTCGCCCTCCGATCCCTATGCCGGCTTCGAGACGCGCGTGGTGCCGGAAAACGTCACGCTGCTGCCCAAGACCAAGGAGCAGATCACCGGCGGCAATCCCAACGGCGAACGCGTCCACATGGTCAAGAAGGGCGACAGCGTCGCTTCGGTGCTGCGCGATCTCGGCGCCAATGCCGACGAGATCAAGGCGATCACCGCGACGCTCGGACCGCGCGGCCGCGACGGCGGCCTGAAGGAAGGCGAGAAGCTTCGCATCCTGATGGCGCCCGCAAGCCCCGGCGCCCGCCTGCAGCCCTATCGCGTCGTGGTTGCAAACGACACGATGGTCGAAGCGATCGCGGCGCTGTCCGATCTCGGCAAATACGTCGCCGTCGACGTCTCCAGCATGAACACCGTCGCCGATACTGCGGCCAACGCCAGCAGCGACGACGACGATGATGACGACGGCTCCGGCGTGCGGCTCTACCAGAGCATCTACGAGACCGCGATGCGCAACAAGGTCCCGATGCCCGTCATCGAGGACATGATCAAGATCTACTCCTACGACGTCGATTTCCAGCGCAAGGTGCAGCCCGGCGATTCCTTCGACGTGTTCTACGCCGGCGAGGACGAGGGCGTGACGTCGAGCGAAAAGAACGAGGTGCTGTTCGCCTCGCTCACCGTCGGCGGCGAGACCAAGAAATACTACCGCTACCAGAGCCCCGACGACGGCCTGGTCGACTATTACGACGAGACCGGCAAGAGCGCGAAGAAGTTCCTGGTCAGAAAGCCCGTCAACAACGCCATCATGCGTTCCGGCTTCGGCGGCCGCCGCCACCCGATCCTCGGCTACGTGAAGATGCATACCGGCGTCGACTGGTCCACCAGCTACGGCACGCCGATCTTCGCCTCCGGCAACGGCGTGATCGAGAAGGCGGGCCCCGAGGGCGGCTACGGCAAGTACATCCGCATCAAGCATTCCAACGGCTACGAGACCGCCTACGGCCACATGTCGGCCTTCGCCAAGGGCATGGAGGTCGGCAAGAAGGTGCGGCAGGGCCAGGTGATCGGCTTCGTCGGCTCCTCCGGTCTGTCGACCGGCCCGCACGTCCATTACGAGATCCTGGTCAACGGCCGCTTCGTCGATCCGATGCGCGTGAAGCTGCCGCGCGGCCGTTCGCTGGAGGGCCCGATGCTGGCAAGCTTCGAGAAGGAGCGCGACCGGCTCGACGGCATGATGAGCGGCCGCGGCGGCGCCATCGCCCGCATGTCGGACGCGACCGGCGGGCCGCTGCAGGTCACCAACCGGTAAATCGGCAGCCCGCCGGTATCGGCCGGCATTTTCCAAACGGAATTTCAAACAAGAACGCTGCGCAGCCGGGCCGCTTTCGCGGCGTTTCAACGTCAAGTTTCGTTTGCCAAAGCCGCAGGACGGGCGAATACTTTCCAAAAAACGGGAGGTCACGCCATGAAGAGCAGGCTCGCCTGCGCAGCCCTGATTGCTGCGCTGTTCTCCACAACGAGCGCATCGGCCGACGGCTGGGAGGTCACGAGGCTGGTGCCGGGCTCGGCGTTCCACGGTGTGCACGGGCTCGGTGTCGACAAGGCCGGCCATTTGTTTGCCGGCAGCGTCGCTGGCGCTGCGCTCTATGAGGTCGACATCGCCGGCGGCAACGCCAAGGTTGCAATCCCGGCACCGGTCGGGATGGCCGACGACATCGCATTCGCACCCGACGGCACCATGGCCTGGACCGGCTTCCTCGCCGGCGATCTCTATGCGCGCAAGGGCGACGGACCGATCAAGAAGCTCGCGTCCGGGCTTCCCGGCATCAACTCGCTCGCCTTCCGCAAGGACGGCAGGCTCTACGCCACCACCGTCTTCCTCGGCGATGCGCTCTACGAGATCGACGTCGAGGGCGTCAAACCGCCACGCCAGATCATGGAGAAGATGGGCGGCCTCAACGGCTTCGAGTTCGGTCCCGACGACAAGCTCTATGGTCCGCTCTGGTTCAAGGGCCAGGTCGCTAGGGTCGACGTCGACAAGGCCGAACTGAGCGTCGTCGCCGACGGCTTCAAGGTTCCGGCCGCCGTGAACTTCGATTCCAAAGGCAACCTCTTTGTGATCGACACCGCGCTCGGCCAGCTGGTCCGGGTCAATCCGAAGTCCGGCGCCAAGACCATGGTCGCGCAGCTGAAGCCCTCGCTCGACAATCTCGCCATCGACGACAAGGACCGCATCTACGTCTCCAACATGGCCGACAACGGCATCCAGGAGGTCGATCCCGCGACCGGCCAGGCCAAGCAGATCATCATCGGCAAGCTCGCTTTGCCCGGCGGCATCGGTGTCACCTCGGAGAACGGCAAGGACACCATCCACGTCGCCGATCTGTTCGCCTATCGCACGGTGGATGGGGCGACCGGCGAGGTCACCGAGAAAGCGCGCATGCATGCCGCAGGCACAACGCTCGAATATCCGATGAGCGCGACGGCAAAGGGCAACGACGTGGTCCTGTCGAGCTGGTTCACCGGCACCGTGCAGGTGATCGACGGCAAGACCGGCGCGACGCGCGAGATGCTGCACGACTTCAAGGCGCCGCATGACGCGGTCGTGCTCGCGGATGGCAGCATCCTGGTGGCCGAGCTCGGCACCAAGTCACTGATCAAGGTGAGCGGCGAGCACGGCAAGGACCGCACCACGCTGATCGGCGCGCTCGAAGGCCCGGTCGGGCTCGTTCGCGGGAAAACCGACGAGGTTTTCGTGACCGAGGCGTTTGCGGGCCTCGTCTCCAGGATCGACAGCAACGGCGAAAAGACCGTCATCGCCAAGGAGCTGAAGATGCCCGAAGGTATCGCAAGAGGTCCCGAAGGCCAGCTCATCGTGGCGGAGGTCGGCGCCAAGCGGCTGATCGAGATCGCACCGGAGAGCGGCAAGATCACCGAGATCGCCGCCAATCTCCCGATCGGCCTGACCGGCGCACCCGGCGGCTTGCCGACACATGTCCCCACCGGCGTCGCCGTCGGCGCGACGGGTACGATCTACTTCAGCTCAGATGTCGAGAATGCGATCTACAAGGTGGTGAAGAAGTAGGAATGGCGCGCACGGGCCTGGCCCGGGAACCGGCACGCCGGTTCTCGGTTAGACGCTGACCGAAGCCAGCAGGAGGATCGCCCATGACGCGCCTCTCACGCGACGATGTCGTCAAGGCCGTGGACCGTGCCGACGACGTGACCATTGCCCAGATCATCGGAACCGGCGCGACCGCCGAAGAACTCGCTGAAGCCCAGGCCTGGCTCGCCAATGACGAGCCGATGATCAACGATCTGCGCCCGCTGGCGCAGGGCCGGGTGCGCGAGCTGGTGGATATCTTGTCGGAGCTGGAGGAGGAGGAGGAAGGCGTCGAGCCAGGCATAATTCACAGATGAGATCGGATGGACATGCGCCTGTCCAACAAGCAACAAAAGCACGACACAATCGGTGCCGCTAACGCAGCGGCGCTCTCGTCGATTCCGAGTTGACTCTCGATTATCGCCACGCGCAAATCCTCGCCCGGCTGTTGGACCAACAGGCGCCCTTTCTTTTGAGCGGACCAAGATGCTCGTCAGCGTGGCTTTCGGCCGCAACGCCGTTCCAATAGCCGACCGCTGCATCGGTTCCTCCATCGAGAGTAACGTAAGCGAAATGCTCGGATCGCGACTTGTCGCCAACGCCGACGGTGAAACTTCCACCCGTCCCGATTTCGATATTGCATCGCCCCTTCAAGAACGTATGCCCGTCGACGACGACGAGACATCTGCCCTCGTTCGCGTGCACATCCGCCGGCACGGCTAAAGGCATGGCCCAGCAAAGCAGCACCAATGCCTTCGCGCCTGGAATCTCGAAAAGCCGAACACGCATGGTACGTGATCCCTCGCGTCATCGGAACGCGCTCTCGGTGCAGTCAATCTTTCGGCCATCGGAACACGACCATCGGATCACTAAGCGGTTACGGCAAAATGGATATGGTCGCCGTGATCGCCGATCGTGCTCGGATTGAAGTTGTGCTTCCTGCCCTGATCGAAGTTGAACTTGTTGGGATCGTTGTTGGGGTTGATGCGCCGCGCATCGAATATAAGTTCGTCGATCCCCAGCGCAGCTATCTGTGCCTCGGTCGCGATCTGGGGCAGCAGCGCAGCGGCGATTTCCTCGTTCGCAATATCGACCGCTCGCCCCGCGGCATGGAAGCTTCCGGCCCCCGTACGTATCAGGGAGCTGATACGGATGACCGGCGTCATGCCGGATAACTTCAGGACCAGCGCCTGCAACTTGGGCGTGACTTTGGTGCCCGTATTCAGCCCAAGCAATTGGCTTTGCAGTGCCGGCTCCTTGAAGGTGATCTTGCCTGCCTTGATCTGCGCGCGAAGCTGGTCGACGATGGTTCCTCCAGCTGCCTGCGCATCACCGGGTTGGTCCGGAGGCGCCGCTCTGAAGACATCCAGTGCCTTCCTGGCCCAGTCCTGCCGCTCATCCAGTGCAGGAACGCCCGGTCTCTCGTACTTGGACATGAAAACCGCGGTTGCGCTTGCGAGATTCGTCGTTGCAGCGAACGCGTCGAAAGCGGGCTTCTCGTCCCCCTTCATTTCGTGTCTCATGAAGGCGTAGTTGCCTTCATTTGTCTCGGTACCCGGGATGGGCGGCACGCAAAAGGCCTCGAACTTCTTGCGGCGGTCGCCGGTCCATTGCAACCACCCCAGCCCCCCCTTCCCTTCTTCGGACGTACTTCCTGCATCAATCGGAAGCCGCCGGTCTCGCGGCCGATATTTCCAAGAACGCCGGCAGCGTGAAAGTCCTGAAGCTGAGGGAAGTCGCGCAACAGGAACCGCATGATGACCGGCGCACGCTCGGCAAACGTCGTCCCCATTCCTGCGAGCTGCGATGCATCGGACATCTGCGCGTTGGCGCCGTTCACGGTGCCGCCTTCAGGCACAGCCCCCAGCAACGCCACCCCTGCCGCGATGATGTCGTCCCTGGTGGTCGTCAGGACCGGATCCATTCGCGCGACGATCCGATCAATCGCGGCGTCACCCTTGACCGATCCGTCGGCCTCGAACAACTCGGCAAATCGCGCCGCGATCTTGTCGAACGTGGGAGCACCTAGCGGCCTGTCCTTGGCTTGATCGGGAGCCGCAACGCCCTCGAAAGCTTCCTTGATGGTCGGAGATGGCGTCTTGGTCACGGCGGCGACGGCGGCCTTGGCGCCGATCAGCTGGGCGAGGTAAAGCTCGGCGGCGCTCGGACGGCGGCCGGCGGTGATCGCACCGAGTTCCGCGATGAGAGCAGCCTCGGAGCGATGCGTCATCAACGTGAAGAGCACGACCTGGACCCGCCAGTCCGTAATGTCTCTTGCGCTGAAGCCGCTCTTGCCAAGCTCGGGCAACACGCGGACTGCATCCCATTCTGCTTGCGTGAAGCGAAAGGGACCGAAAAACGGGCCCAGCGCTCCCGCTTGCTGGTCGCTCGATGTTGCCGAGCGCATCTCGGCGACTGCCGCGACGTAATGGGGGTTGGCATCCGAGAACAACGCTTCGACCCAGCACTGGTCGGCGAACTTTCGCTTCTCGATCGGACCTCCGGGTACGCTGCCCTCAAGATCGACATGCGCCGACCGAACCCAACCCTCCGGCGCAACGGCGTTGTCCAGCAGCTTGACCTTGGTCCATTTCACCTTGCCGGCGGGAGTATCCACCTCCGCCGTACCGATAACCTCCACTTCCGTGTCCGCATCAGCAAAGCCACTTTCGATCAAGTCAGCGTTCATGCCCGGCTCGATCCGCAAAATATCGTCGTCCTTCATGATCGGCATGGTCTCTCCATAGACAAAAGAGCATGATCGCATTGCAAACCGATCGTGAGCCGCGTCCATGTGTACGCGCTCTCACGCTCCTGCCAATATCTTCTCTGCCAACGCCTTATCGATCTCCTCGCCCGTCGTTCCAGTCAACGCGCGGATCGCGCCGATCGCTTTGCGCGTCTGATCGTCGAACTTTCCGGTCTGTTGGACGGTCACTTGCGATTGCCGGTTCTTCAAGAATTCCGCTATTTTCGCCTGCAGCCGTCTGATGCTCTTGTCGGCGCCAGACTTCGCTACGCCATAACGTCCGACTTCAAAAGCGTTCCTGAAGCCAAGCGTGTTGCATTCACGAACATCCGACACTGCTCTCTGCAAAACAGGTCTCAACGTCGGAGATGTCGGATCTATGGGATCTGGCACAATCACTGGTATCGCCTCCAGATAACTTCGGATCGCAGCAACGGTCGCCGGATCCGCTTGGCCGTTCGCGTTACGCACGCAAAGCGCGACCTGAACGCTTGTGATGAATGCTGTTCCGACAACTGGCGGCGGGGGGAATTTCCTCTCGGGCATCGGATCGCGCGCACGCGTGATCGTCGTCGCGCGAACCGTTTCCGCATTGATCAGCGGAGGCCTGTTCAGTGCCCCCGATCCACCGACCTGGAACACCGTGACCGTTGAATTGATGTCTGTCTCGATCGCATATGGCGTGCAGATGGTCAGGTAGGAACGAAGCGCATGAATGGCTGCGGGCCGATTGTCCACCACGATGCCCTGAAGTTGAAGCCGATAGGCTTCCCGACGCCGCAAGACCAGGGTCTGAACGGTGGTCTTGTCGACCTCCAGCAGCAGACGGGAATTGACGTTTGTGAACGTGTTGGCCGCAAGTCCGAATGCCAATCCCGCCAGCGTAATCGGGTTCGCGCCCGCCCCCGTCACACGCATGATGGCTTGGCTCGCGACAGTGATGTCTCCGAGCTCCTTCAGAACGGCTTCGTTGGTTCGCCTTCGGTCATCGAGCCATGCCAAATAGGCGTCACAACGCCGATCAACGTCATTCAAGCCTGCCTGGACAATCAAATTCCAAGCGTTTGCATTTGGCGTGGCATTAAAGCATTGCACATCCGAGGTCGATACGAGCGGGAGTGCCTGCCGGCATAGTTCTGTGAGGTATACCTCTTGCAGCTGCGTCGTCGCAACGATGTCGTCGGAATAGAGGTCCGTCCCGATTCCATATCGGAAATAGCGCGAGTCGGTCGTGTCGCACCCGGCTAGGGTCAGCCCCAAACACACGACCGCTATGAGTCCCCAAACGCTACGCATCGACGCAATCCCGTGAAGCAAATGAGTCTCGTGGCGAGCCCCGATCAAATCGCTCAAGAGCATTCATACGCCCCCAACCATCGAACCATCGCGTGGATGGCAGCTGGCAGCTCATTGCATGATCGATCTTGCGCACGACCTGTCTCTCACTGTTCGGGCGTTGGCGGATCAACGGTCCAAGTCGCATGCTCTTCATGTGCGCCCTCCGCCACGTTCAGATTGGCGGTGACGATTGCGAAAGCGCGTTGCACGTCGTCGACCACATCGCGCCGCCGCGTATTGATATTGCGGACGAGAACCCGCCAACGGCCGTCTCCGCTGCCACCGGCGGCTTCCCGCCAGAAGCGCAGAATGAAAACCTGATCCAAGAGCGGCTGTTGTGAGCTCATGGGCCGAACGTCGCATGCCGTGAACTCGGGCAGATCGCGTGATCGTTCCGGGATGCTGGCCCTTCGCTCACGGTGGCCTGCGGCGAGAATTCCGAAGCGATCGCGCCGCGATCACGACAGAATCACGACACGGCCGGGCAAGGCAGGTGCCTGCCCGGCCATGGCTTGGCCAAGCCCTGGTCAGGCTCGCGATAGAAAACGGATACGACTGCGGCGCCTAGTTTGATGCGCGCCGCCTCTCGTCGCGGCTCATCAGCCCGACGCGCAAATGCTGGGCGTCGTCGGCGTTATGCAGATTCCTGATCTCGTCAATGACCGCACGCGTTGCTAGAAGCGGAGAAATTCCCAGCTCCTGCTGGATCATGGCGATCCAGTGATCGTAGTACCTGATGGCGTCGATACGCCTCTCATCGAGTGCAAGCAACGTCAGGAGATGTCGAACCAGTTCCTCGCGATAGGGATCAAAGCGCAGCGCGTGACGAGCGAGCAGGATCGCATCATGATAGTGGCCACAAAGTCCCAGATGACGGACGATGGTCATTGCCGACTGCACAAAAAGGGAATGCAATCGCTCGCGTTCCTCCAATATCCAGTCGGCATCTTCGCCGTCCAGGAATGGCCCCTCGTAGCGGTACAGGACGGCGAGAACCTGCTTCATCGTGGAAGGATCCACGTGCGCCTCAACGCCGTTGAGAGCGGCCTGTGCCGCTTCAAGCAGAGCCCAGGTGTCGACGTCCAGCCAAGACGTCCTCTCGAGAATAGTCTCCGAGCCGACGGTCCTGAGGCCATAGCCCTCTCTGTACTCCGGAGCCGACGCAAGCAGTTTTCGCAAACGCCAGATCGCAGAGTTCACGGCTCGGCGTCCTCTGTCGGAGTCCAGCTCCGGCCAAAACAGGTCGATAAGTCGCTCGCGACGGTGCGGACGGTCCGGAAAGGTGAAAAGGAAGCCGGCCAATCTCCGTCCTGCTGGACCGAGATCCAACCAAATCTGCTCGTTACCGCGCGCAACCCGGCTGGCCCCCAGCAAACTAACGGTCAACACCGCCGCCCCTCCACGCAAAACACAACAAAAACTGCCTGTGGCGTTCAATCATCGCAGCTCGAAATTGCGAGCTCAGTCTAAAATTGTTGGTTGCTCAAAGACTCGTGTGAAATCCTTGAGTTCTTGGCCGCGGGAATGCCGCGTCGACCGAGATGGAATTATGGCAACGGAGCCTATGGTTGTTCAACATCAATTTACATCCTGAGCGGATAACCGCAGTACGTGTGGCTTTTCAACGACACAACACGCGGATACCCGACCTGCTTCGCAAAAGCGAAAACCCTCCCCGCGCCGGCGGAGAGGGCTTTGAGGCACAGCTTGAACAGCACGTTGCAGACGTTATTCCGCGCGCAGCCGTGCGAACAATTCCGACGGCATCATGCCGAACATGTCGCGAAAGGCCGTGCTGAAATGCGCGGAGCTGGAAAAGCCCGCGCCATGCGCGGCCTCGGTCAGCGATTGGCCTTGTGCGACCGCCCGCGCGGCAGCGCCGACCCGGGACCAGATGCGGTAGCGGCGGAGCGGCACACCCGTGACGTCCTTGAAGAGATGCAGGAAGCGCGAGGACGAAAGCCCGGCCTTGCGGCCCAGTTCAGCAAGCGTGTGCGAACCGCCGGGCTCCTCGCGCATCCGCTCGATGGCGGCGGCAATTCTCGCATCCGGCTGCGGATTTGATCCGATCCCAAGCATATCGCGGGCTGCTTGCCGCGCGTCCTCTGATGCGAGGCGTCGTTCCGCAATGTCGCGGAACAGCGCGACGACCGACCTCTCGTCGATCAGGTCGAACGCGACGTTTGATCCTACCTCCTTCATTCGTGAACGAAGCGCCTCGATATCGCGCCCGAGGGGATCGACATACAGAAAGGCGGTCGGTCCGGCGTCGATGCGGAGATGGTGCAGACTGTTGGGCGTGATCAGCACGCTGCGGGTCTGGCGATAAGAGGGCGAGCGCGCCCTTGGATCGTTAGCTACGCCTATCGCCCCGTCGAGCGCGACGGCCAGCACGCCGGTGGCATTGCGGTGGGGAGTCAACCCGAAGGCTGGACCGAGATAGATCACCCGCGCGTCCCAATCGAGCATCCGCGCCTTCTTCGGTCCGCTGCTGGGCGGCGTGCTGATAGCCAGTTCCTGAAAGTCGGGAGGCGAGGTCATGCCTTATCATAGCGCACCAGCACAGCGCTGCCGATGACCCGGGAGATCACATCGATGAATAGAGTTCTTGTAGATGACGCCGCACAAATCGCCGCGATACGCGCCGCCGTCACGCGCTACGCGACCGCCTGGCAGGCCGGTGACCGCGCCGCGATCGCCGCCTGCTACCACGATGAATTCATGCTGCATTATGCCGGCCATAACCCGCTCGCCGGCACTCACCACGGCAAGACGGCCGCTCTTGCCACTCTGGCCGAGGTCGCACGCCGCTCCAACCGAAAACTTCTCGGCATCGATGAAGTGATGGCCGGACCGCGGCGCGGCGCCATTCTCGCACGGGAATCATTCAGCCGGGACGGTCGCACGGCTGAACTGGAACGGCTGCTGGTCTATGCCGTGCGCGAAGGCCTGCTGAGCGAATGCTGGGTCTACGACCGCGATCAGGCAGTGGTGGACGCGTTCTTCGCGGATTGAAAAACGCCCTCCGCGAGTTTGGCACGAAGGGCGTGTATTTCCTCAGTTCAGCTTCCGCTTCGCCACCGGCGCCTCGAACTGCGCGATCTCCGCGGTCTGCGGCGCCTTGCCGTTGAAGGTCAGGACGTTGCCTTCAGCCGAGATCGCGACGTTGTCGCCGTCCCTGACGTCGCCGGCGAGGATCATCTCGGCGAGCGGATCCTGGAGGTAGCGCTGGATCACCCGCTTCAGCGGCCTTGCGCCGTAGGCGGGATCCCAGCCCTTGGCAGCTAACCAGTCGCGGGCGGCGGCATCGAGGCTGAGCACGATCTTGCGATCGGTCAGGAGCTTCTGCAGACGCGCGAACTGGATCTCGACGATCCGGCCCATCTCGCTGCGCTGCAGACGGTGGAACAGGATGATCTCGTCGACGCGGTTGAGGAATTCGGGCCGGAAGTGCGCCCGCACCATTCCCATCACCTGCTCGCGCACGGCCGCGGTGTCCTCGCCCTCCGGCTGGTTCACCAGATATTCCGAACCGAGGTTGGAGGTCATGATGATCAGCGTGTTGCGGAAGTCGACGGTGCGGCCCTGGCCGTCGGTCAGGCGGCCGTCGTCGAGCACCTGCAACAGGACGTTGAAGACGTCAGGATGCGCCTTCTCGATCTCGTCGAACAGCACGACCTGGTAGGGCCGGCGCCGCACCGCTTCGGTGAGCGCACCGCCCTCGTCATAGCCGACATAGCCGGGAGGCGCGCCGATCAGCCGCGAGACCGAGTGCTTCTCCATGTATTCGGACATGTCGAGGCGGACCATCGCGGTCTCGTCGTTGAACAGGTACTCCGCCAAGGCTTTGGTCAGCTCGGTCTTGCCGACGCCGGTCGGCCCCAAGAACATGAACGAGCCGGTGGGGCGGTTCGGGTCCTGCAGGCCGGCGCGCGAGCGGCGCACGGCGGTTGCGACCGCACGCACGGCTTCGGCCTGGCCGACGACGCGCTTGCCGAGCTGCTCCTCCATCTTCAGGAGCTTCTCCTTCTCGCCTTCCAGCATCTTGTCGACGGGCACGCCGGTCCAGCGCGAGACCACCTGCGCGATGTGGTTGGCGGTGACAGCCTCCTCCATCATCTCGCCAGAATTCTCCTTGGCCTCGATGTCCGCGAGCTGCTTCTCGAGCTGCGGGATCCGTCCATAGGCCAGCTCGCCGGCCTTCTGGAATTCGCCGCGGCGCTGCGCGTTGGCGAGCTCGACACGAAGTGCGTCGAGCTCGGCCTTCAGCTTCTGGGCATCGGAGAGCTTGCTCTTCTCCGCGCTCCAGCGCGCCGTCAGCGCCGCCGACTTCTCCTCGAGCTCGGCGAGGTCCTTCTCCAGGGTCTGGAGCCGGGACTTGGAGCCGACATCGCTTTCCTTCTTCAGCGCCTCCTGCTCGATCTTGAGCCGGATGATCTCACGATCGAGCGAATCCAGCTCTTCCGGCTTGGAATCGACCTGCATCTTCAGCCGCGCCGCGGCCTCGTCCATGAGGTCGATCGCCTTATCGGGCAGGAAGCGGTCGGTGATGTAGCGGTTGGACAGCGTCGTGGCGGCGACGAGCGCGGAATCGGTGATCCGCACGCCGTGATGCTGCTCGTACTTGTCCTTCAGCCCGCGCAGGATCGAGATGGTGTCCTCGACCGAGGGCTCGCTGACGAAGATCGGCTGGAAGCGCCGCGCCAGCGCCGCGTCCTTCTCGACGTGCTTCTGATATTCGTCGAGCGTGGTCGCGCCGATGCAGTGCAGCTCGCCGCGCGCAAGCGCGGGCTTAAGCAGGTTGGAGGCGTCCATCGCGCCGTCGCCCTTGCCGGCGCCGATCAGCGTGTGCATCTCGTCGATGAACAGGATGAAGGTGCCTTCGCTGCCGGTCACTTCCTGCAGCACGGCCTTCAGCCGCTCCTCGAACTCGCCCCGGTATTTCGCGCCTGCGATCAGTGCGCCGAGGTCGAGCGAGAGCAGCTTCTTGTCCTTGAGGCTCTCCGGCACGTCGCCGTTGACGATGCGCAGCGCGAGCCCTTCGGCGATGGCAGTCTTGCCGACGCCGGGCTCGCCGATCAGGACGGGGTTGTTCTTGGTCCTACGCGAGAGCACCTGGATGGTGCGGCGGATTTCCTCGTCGCGGCCGATGACCGGATCGAGCTTGCCGTCGCGCGCGGCCTGGGTCAGGTCGCGGGCATATTTCTTCAGGGCGTCATAGGCGTTCTCGGCGGTGGCAGAGTCGGCCGTGCGGCCCTTGCGCAGCGCCTCGATCGCCGCGTTGAGGTTTTGTGGCGTGACGCCGCCCTTATTGAGGATGGCGCCGGCCTCGCTGGTCTTCTCCAGCGTCAGCCCGAGCAAAAGCCGCTCGACCGTGACGAAGCTGTCGCCGGCCTTCTCGCCGGCCTTTTCGGCGGCATCGAAAGTGCGGGCCAGCTCGGGCGCGAGGTAGATCTGCCCGGCGCCGCCGCCGGAGACCTTCGGCACCTTGTTGAGGGCGTCCTCAGTCGCCTTCAGAATTGCACGGGAATTGCCGCCAGCGCGGTCGATCAGACCGGCGGCGAGCCCCTCATTGTCGTCCAGCAGGACCTTCAGCACGTGCAGGGTGGAGAACTGCTGGTGCCCCTCGCGCATCGCGAGCGACTGCGCGGACTGGATGAAGCCCCTGGAGCGTTCGGTATATTTCTCGATGTTCATCTTTTCTGTCCCTCGGCCTGCCCTCGGGGCCCTCTAAGGCACCCCAAACGGCATCTTCATTGGGTTTCCGCCTGATGCGTTGACGTTCCTCAACACAGCAAGCGGTCGCTTATCAGCCGGCGCTGGCGCCGGCCTGACCCAGATGTGGGAAGCGTGCCCTCGGATCGGTAGAGGCGAGTTCACAATTTCGTGCGCTGATCCGCCCGCTTGGCGACGGCCCGCCGAATCCCCTAAGTAGCGGCATGATAGCCAGCCATACTGCCGAAATCACCGGCCTCTACCGCTACCCGATCAAGGGCCTGACGCCGGAAGCCCTGCCCCGCGTCACCTTGCGGCGGGGAGAGACCTTGCCCGCCGACCGTCGCTACGCCATCGAGAACGGCCCGAGCGGGTTCGACCCCGAGGCGCCCGAATGGAAGCCGAAAATCCAGTTCCTGATGCTGGCGCGCAATGAGCGGCTGGCCGCGCTCGACAGCCGGTTCGACGACGAAACCAACGTGCTGACCATCCGCAAGGACGGCCAGATCGTCGCCTGCGGCGATCTCGAGACCGCCGCCGGGCGCGCCGCCATCGAGGCCTATTTCCGCGACAACTTCCAGCCCGAGTTGAAGGGCCCGCCCAAGCTTCTGTCCGGCCGCGACCATAGCTTCTCCGACGTCGCCCGCAAGGTCGTCTCCATCATCAATCTCGGCAGCGTCCGCGCCATCGAGACCATGCTCGGCGGCGTCCCCGTGCATCCGCTGCGCTTCCGCGCCAATCTCTACGTCAAGGGCTGGACGGCCTGGTCGGAGCTCGACCTCGTCGGCCAGACGCTCGCGATCGGACAGGCCCGGCTAAAGGTGATCAAGCGCATCGTTCGCTGCCCGGCCACCAATGTCGACCCTGAAACCGCCAGGCGCGATCTCGAGATACCACCGACGCTCTCGCGCCATCTCGGCCACATGGACTGCGGCATCTATGCCGAGGTGATCGCCGACGGTGACGTCGGCGTGGGTGATGTGGTGGCGGTGGAAGAGCCGAGGCTCATCTAAGCTAACGTAGGGTGGGCAGAGCGAAGCGTGCCCACCGTTGGACGCTGATATACCGCCGGTGGGCACGGCGCTTGCGCGCCTTTGCCCACCCTACGGCACCTGTCTCCACGCACTCCGTCATTGCGAGGAGCGAAGCGACGAAGCAATCCAGAGTATTTCCGCGGAGGGATTCTGGATTGCTTCCGCCTTCGCCAAGGCTTCGGCGGACAAGTCGCTTCGCTCGCAATGACGGCCACGAGCCTCAATTCGGCATCACATAGGCATAGATCCGGCCGCGCGAGACCGGGGCTTCGCGGACGCGGTTGCCGTTGTTGCCGGAGATCATGATCGGATTGCCCTGCGCGTCGATGCCGGTGATGATGCCGACATGACCGCCGCGGCCGCCGCGCGACATCACGGCGATGGCGCCGACCTGCGGACCGGAGATGCGCGTGCCGTAGCGCGCGAACGAGCTCGCCATGTCGGAGCCTGAGCCCTTATGGCCGGTATGCTCCAGCACCATGTTCATGAAGCGCGCACACCACAGGCTGCCGCGTCCGGTCGGATTGCCGCCGATATAGCGTCGCGCCTCGGACACGAGGCCCGATCCGCCACCGAAGCCGCCACTTGGGACAAGCGCGTTGCCGGCCACGCCGCCATTGTTGGCGCTTGGATCGTAGCTCGCCTGGGTGTCGGCGAAACCGCTCGCCTGCAATTGCGCCGCGCTGCGCTCGAAGCGCGAGCCTCTCGCATGGTGGCGATGATAATGATGTCTGGCGTGGTGCACGTACACGTGCCGCTCTGCGCTATGACGATGATGCGGCCGCGCCGAGGCCGGAGAAACGAACGCGGCGACCGCCGCGAAGAGAAGCGCCAGCGCGACAACACAACGCAACAGGCGATACGCAAACAACTCAACCATTCTTCATCCCTAGTTGACACCCCCACTTCCCGCCGGCCCGTGCAATGGCCGACATCCGTTTGGCCGTTAAGCCGCCCGATGTGGCGAGAAAAAGACGCGACGTCGGCGAATAGCTGCGATGATTTTGTGTTTGTGCTCGGCTGCGGCTGCCGCATTGCCGACAACAGCGTTAACTGCGAACCTGAAGCACGGCTTGAAACAGAGGGAAACGGTTAATGCCCCACGCCACGACCAGGGACGGCGTCCGCATTTATTTCGAGGAGGCGGGCCAGGGAACGCCGATCCTTTTTCTGCATGAGTTCGCGGCCGACTACACCAATTGGGAGCCGCAGATGCGCTATTTCTCGCGTGGCCATCGCTGCATCACCTATTCGGCGCGCGGCTACACGCCCTCGGACGTGCCTGACGGCGAGGTCTACACCTTCACGCATTTCTACACCGATGCGCTTGCCGTGCTCGATCATCTCGGCATCGAGCGCGCCCATCTCGTCGGCCTGTCGATGGGCGCCTATTCCTCGCTGCAGATCGGGTTGAACGCGCCGAAGCGCGCGCTGTCGATGACGCTGGCCGGCGTCGGCTCCGGCTCGGAGCTCGATAACCTCGAGGCCTGGCGCAAGCAGTGCCGCGCCAATGCCGAGCAGTTCGAGACGCTGGGCTCCGCCGAGGTCGCAAAAGTCACGCGCGAGGCGCCGAGCCGGATTCCGTTCCTGGTGAAGGACCCGCGCGGGCACGCCGATTTCTACGCCGCGCTGGCGCGGCACGATGCCAAGGGTTCGGCGCGCACGATGCGCGGATTCCAGGGCGGCCGTCCCTCGATCTACACGATGACGGAGGCGATCAGAGGCGCGGCAACACCCGCGCTGATCATCTGCGGCGACGAGGACGATCCGTGCATCGGGCCGAGCCTGTTCCTGAAGAAGCATCTGCCCGCGGCGGGGCTCGCGATGTTTCCGAAGTCGGGCCACGTGCTCAATCTGGAGGAGCCCGCGCTGTTCAACGAGAGCGTGGAGCGGTTCGTGGCGCTGGTGGAAGCGGGGCGATGGCCGGTGCGGGATCCGCGGTCGCTGGCGGCGCATTAAGGCAGATGCGCTGCCAAGTACTCCGTCATTGCGAGCGCAGCGAAGCAATCCAGAATCCCTCCGCGGAGACAACCTGGATTGCTTCGTCGCAAGAGCTCCTCGCAATGACGACGGGGACTATTTCCCCCCGCCCCGGCTCAGCAAGAACACCGCCTGCTCGCCGAACATGTTCCACACCCACCACGGCAGGTTCAGCGGCACCGGGCGGCCGTAGAGATCGAGCGCGACCGAGCGCTCCATCTTGACGTTGATCTCGTCGCAGAGCTGCACGAAATCCTTGATGGTGCAGAAATGGATGTTGGCGGTGTCGTACCAGGTCGCCGGCAGATTCTCCGTGCGCGGCATGTGGCCGCCGATCAGGAGCTGGAGCCGCATCTTCCAGAACCCGAAATTCGGGAACGAGACGATGGCGCGGCGGCCGATGCGGAGCAGATTCTCCAGCACGACTTTCGGCTGCCGCGTCGCCTGCAGCGTCTGCGACAGGATCACGTAGTCGAAGGCATCGTCGGGATAGTTGACGAGATCGGTGTCGGCATCGCCCTGCACCACCGCAAGGCCCTTGGCGACGCAGCGGTTGACGCCCTCGCGGGACAGCTCGATGCCGCGGCCGTCGATGCCGCGGGTCTCCAGCAGCTGAAGCAGATCGCCGTCGCCGCAGCCGACGTCGAGCACCTTCGAGCCCGGCTTGACCATCTCGGCGACCAGCAGATGATCGGCGCGAAACTGGCCGGACGACGCAGTCGCAGCGCCGTTCAACGGCAGCACTTCCTGAACGGACATCGCTAGCGGTCCTCGAGGCTGAGCCCGCGGGCCTTGCCTGCCGATTGCAGGAAGGCGCGGGAGATGTCGAAAAATTCGGGCACGTCGAGCAGGAAGGCGTCATGGCCGCGATCGGTCTCGATCTCGGCGAACGACACCCGCGCGCTTGAGGCGTTCAGCGCGTGCACCAGCGCGCGCGATTCCGAGGTCGGGAACAGCCAGTCGCTGGTGAAGGAGACCACGCAGAAGCGGGTCTTGATGTCGGCGAAGGCCTTGGCCAGCACGCCGCCATGGTCGGCGGCGATGTCGAAATAGTCCATCGCCCGCGTCAGATAGAGATAGGAATTGGCGTCGAAGCGCTCGACGAAGGACGAACCCTGGTAACGCAGATAGGATTCCACCTGGAAGTCGGCGTCGAACGAGAAGGTCGGCAGCTCGCGATCCTGCATGCGCCGGCCGAACTTGCGATGCAGCGCCGCGTCCGAGAGATAGGTGATGTGCGCCGCCATCCGCGCCACCGCGAGCCCGCGATGCGGATGGATGCCGCGATCGGCATAGCCGCCGCCGTGCCAGTCGGGGTCGGCCATCACGGCCTGGCGGCCGAGCTCGTGGAAGGCGATGTTCTGCGCCGAGTGCCGCGTCGCGCAGGCAATCGCCAGCGCAGAAAACACACGCTCAGGATAGGCCGCGGTCCATTGCAGCACCTGCATGCCGCCCATCGAGCCGCCGACGACCGCAAACAGCGTGTCGATGCCAAGCCGGTCGATCAGCATCGCCTGCGCGCGCACCATGTCGGGGATGGTGATGACGGGGAAATCCAGGCCCCAGACCTTGTCTGTGGCGGGATTGATCGACGCCGGCCCGGTCGAGCCCATGCAGCCGCCGATCACGTTGGAGCAGATGATGAAGTAGTGCTTGGGATCGAGGGGGCGGCCGGGGCCGACCAGCGTCTCCCACCAGCCCGGCTTGCCCGTGACGGGATGCACGTTGGCGACATGCTGGTCGCCGGTCAGCGCATGGCAGATCAGCACGGCATTGGAGCGATCGGCGTTGAGCTCGCCATAGGTCTGGTAGGCGATCTGGAACGGGGTGAGATCGACGCCGCAATCGAGCCGCAGCGGCTGCTCGGTGCCGAAATGCGCAATCAGCGAGCTTGGATGGTCTACCTCATGCGACCGCTCGTCGGCGCTGATCGCAGGACTCGGTATCGACTTGACGCTACCCATCTCGGACATCGACCTCGTTTGCGACTGGCTGCTCGAGCGCGCCGCTGACATCAGGCCATGAAAAACCCGGCCTGAACGATAGGTTCGGCCGGGATCGGAAGCGTCCCCGGCCTGTTTAGCGAGTTTTTTAACGTGGCTGCAAGCCGGCCGGCTCAAATGACCACGGAACGGGCAAAAGCTACCGTCTTGGGCGGTTTTCGTCAAGTCGCGGCCCGGATCGGCCCAATTCGCCTCAGTCGCGTCGCCCGCAAAGCACGTCATTTCTCTTTGCTTTCGCCGCCACGACTGCCTAATCAGGACATCCCCCATCGGAACGATCGACGACCAGACATGTCCCAACGCCCGCCCGCGCCACCATCGCTGCAGGAACTGCGTAAGGAGATCGACGCGATCGACGAGGGCATGCATCGCCTCCTCATGCAGCGCGGCGACATCATCGACCGGCTGATCCAGGTGAAGCAGACCCAGGAGGTCGGCTCGGCGTTTCGGCCTGCGCGGGAGGCTTCCATGATGCGCGAGATCGTGCAGCGTCATCGCGGCATCCTGCCGCTCGACACGGTCGAGAGCATCTGGCGCGTCATCATCTCGACCTTCACCTATGTGCAGGCGCCGTTCTCCGTGCATGCCGACATCTCGGTGAGCGAACCGGCGATGCGCGATTCCGTGCGCTTCCATTTCGGCTTCACCGTGCCTTACGTCGCGCATTTCAGCGCGCAGGCCGCGGTCGAGGCGGTGGCGAAATCCAAGGGCGACCTGGCGCTGGTCTCGGCGACCTCGAGCCGCACGCCGTGGTGGCTGGAGCTGGAAGCCGACGGCGCGCCCAAGATCATCGCACGGATGCCCTTCGTCGAGCGTGCCGACCATCCGGCCTCGCTGCCGGTGTTCGCGATCTCGCGCGTCGCCGACAGCGCCCTGGTGACAGAGGTCGAGACCTTCAGCGTGCGCGTCTCCGGATGGAACGCCGAGGTCGCCCGCGCGCTGTCGCCGCTCGCCGAGATCGTTGCGGTGCCCGATACCGCCTTCGACGGCGCGGCGCTGCTGGTCTCGGTCACCAGCGCGACCAGCATCGACAAAATCAGGGCTGCCCTGATCGAGGCGGGGGCCTCGGTTCGCTCTGTGGCCCTCGTCGGCAGCCACGCAACGCGCTATACGGTGCCCCCGACCGGGCCGAAATCGTAAATCGCGAGCCGCCCAGCCTATCCGGAGTCCAAGATGTCCCGCCCCATGCCGAATCCCGGCATTCTCGATATTGCGCCCTACACGCCCGGCAAGAGCCCGGTGCCGGAGCCGGGCCGCAAGGTGTTCAAGCTCTCGGCCAACGAGACGCCGTTCGGGCCCTCGCCCAAGGCGATCGAAGCCTTCAAGCGCGTGGCGGATCATCTGGAAGACTATCCGGAAGGCACCTCGCGCGTGCTGCGCGAGGCGATCGGCCGCTCGTTCGGGCTCGACCCCAACCGCATCATCTGCGGCGCCGGCTCGGACGAGATCCTCAATCTGCTCGCGCACACCTATCTCAGCCAAGGCGACGAGGCGATCTCCACCACGCACGGCTTCCTGGTCTACCCGATCGCGACCATGGCGGTCGGCGCCAGGAACGTCATCGCCAAGGAGACCAACCTCACCGCCGACGTCGACGCCATCCTGAAGGCGGTGACGCCGAAGACGAAGCTGGTCTGGCTCGCCAACCCCAACAACCCGACCGGCACCTATCTGCCGTTCGACGAGGTCAAGCGGCTGCGCGCCGGCCTGCCCTCGCACGTGCTGCTGGTGCTGGATGCCGCCTATTGCGATTACGTCTCGCGCAACGACTATGAGATGGGGATCGAGCTCGTCGCCACCACCGAGAACACGGTGGTGACGCACACCTTCTCCAAGATCCATGGCCTGGCTGCACTGCGCATCGGCTGGATGTTCGGGCCCGAGCACATCATCGACGCGGTCAACCGCATCCGCGGTCCCTTCAACGTGTCGACGCCGGCGATGTATGCCGCGGTCGCCGCGATCGAGGACACCGCGCATCAGGCGATGTCGAAGCAGTTCACCGAGACCTGGCGCAACTGGCTCACCGAGGAGATCGGCAAGCTCGGGCTGAAGGTGACGCCGAGCGTCGCCAATTTCGTGCTGATCCATTTCCCGACGGACAAGGGCAAGACGGCTGACGACGCCGACGCCTTCCTGACCAAGCGTGGACTCGTGCTGCGCGGCCTGAAGAACTACGGCCTGCCGCATGCGCTGCGCATGACGATCGGCACCGAGGAGGCCAACCGCCTCGTGGTCGACGGCTTGCGCGACTTCATGGGCGGCAAATGAGCGCGCAGGCGCACTTCCAGCGCGTTGCGCTGATCGGCTTCGGCCTGATCGGCGGCTCGATCGCGCGCGCTGCGAAGCTCCAGGGGCTCGCCGGTGAAATCGTCACCACCGCACGCTCCGAGAAGACGCGCGCACGCGTCGCCGAGCTCGGCATCGTGGATCAGGTCGTGGCGACCAATGCTGAGGCCGTGAAGGACGCCGATCTCGTCATCCTCTGCATTCCCGTCGGCGCCTGCGGACCCGTGGCGCAGGAGATCGCTGCCCATCTCAAGCCGGGGGCGATCGTCTCCGACGTCGGCTCGGTCAAGGGCGCGGTGGTCAGGGACATGGCGCCGCATCTGCCGGAATCGGTTCACTTCGTGCCGGCGCATCCTGTTGCCGGAACCGAGCATTCCGGGCCGGACTCTGGTTTCGCCGAGCTCTTCATCAACCGCTGGTGCATCCTGACCCCGCCCGAAGGCGTCGATGCCGCAGCGACCGACCGCCTGCGCGCGTTCTGGGCGGCGATGGGCGCCAAGGTCGAGGTGATGACGCCGGATCATCATGACCTCGTGCTCGCCATCACCAGCCACCTGCCGCATCTGATCGCCTACACCATCGTCGGCACCGCCGACGAATTGGCGCAGGTGACGGAATCCGAGGTGATCAAATTCTCCGCCGGCGGCTTTCGCGATTTCACCCGTATCGCGGCCTCCGACCCGACGATGTGGCGCGACGTCTTCCTCGCCAACAAGGAGGCCGTGCTGGAAATGCTCGGCACCTTCACCGAGGATCTGGCAAAGCTCACCCGCGCGATCCGTCGCGGCGATGGGGAGGCGCTGTTCGACCACTTCACCCGCACCCGCGCCATCCGCCGCGGCATCGTCGAGATCGGCCAGGATTCAGCCGCGCCCGACTTCGGCCGGCCGCATGCGGCGCTGAAGAAGCCGTAGCGTCACCCCCGTCATTCCGGGGCGAGCCCGGAATCCATTGGGCCGCAGCGCACGCTGTGAAATGGATTCCGGGTTCGATGCTACGCATCGCCCCGGAATGACGAGAGAGTCTTCAATACAGCGGCGGGATCTGGCCGACGTTGACCGGGCCGAGCAACACGGCGCCGTCGACGAATTTCAGCGGGAAGCTCCGCGCCTTCTTGCCTTCCAGCGTGCTCTCGGTGCCGATCGAATTGATGCCGGCGGCGACGCCGGCATTGGCGTTCTGCTTGATGACCTTGCCGAGGCCGGGCACGGCGCGGTCGAGTGCGCCGAACAGATTGTTGAGGTCCTGCGACTTCACGCCGGGCGCGAGGCGGTCGAGCGTTGCCTGCGGCACGCCCTCCTCCAGCATCTTCTCGATGCCGAGCGCCGGGATCACGCGCTCGAGGCCGGTCACCGTCATCTGCAATTCGCCGTCGAGCCGGCCATTGGGCGACAGGCCGAGCGTGCCGGCCGCGACCGCGATCATCTCGCCCTGCTGGATGCGCGACTGCACGATCTCGATATGACCGCCGGCGGCCTGGATCTCGCGGAAGCGCTGCGGCCAGGGCTTTGGCGTGAGGTCGGAGAGGCCGGTGATCTTGGCGCGAGTGTCCGCCTCGAACGGCTCGGCGAGCAGCGGATGCACGCCCTGGATGCTGCCCTGCGCGACATGGAGCACGGTCTCGATTGCAGGATGATCCGATGGTGATCCGTCGGCGAGACGGCCATGCAGTTCGACTTGCTTGGCGCGCGCAAGCGGCACCTGCACGCTGCCATCGAGACGGTTGAGGCTGGGCTCGTCGAACACGATGGAAGCGCGATCCGGCACCGCCGGCAGGCCCGCCACGCTGGCGCGACCCTTGCTCCAATTCACCGTGAAAGTGTTTTGCGTGACGCCGTCGATCAGCGTCGCGGGCGCGGAGAATTCGGCGATGATGCGCTTGGGGTCGTAGACCTGGGCCACGACCAGGATGTTGTCGAGCTTGGCCGTGAACGGCGTCTTGCTCGCATTCTGCGAGACCAGGGCGACGCTGGCGCCGGAGCACTGGACCTCGAAGCGGAACGGGAAGCCGGCAATCGAGCGTTTGGCACAATCGTAGATGCGGCCGGCCTTGGCCTCCTGCGCCCGCCAGGCGTCGGCGGCGATTTCGGCTTGCGACGCCGCATAGAACCAGAAGCAGCTCCAGGCGACGGCAAGGACCAGGACGAGAACGGGGGCGACGAAGAGGCCCCAGCGGGAGCGGCGGCTTGTGGCAACGGTCATATTGGACATGCGGCGACCCTTTGACGCCAGATTCAGGCAAATGTAAGCGGTGCCGGCCTGCGACGAAAGGCGCAGAAATCGCTTCGCTTGGGCGCAGGGTTCTGGTAGCCGTGCCCGAAATGTCGGAAATCACCCTCCCCTCCGTCACCACAGCCACGGGCGACCTCTGGGTGTTCGGCTACGGCTCGCTGATGTGGCGGCCGGGCTTCGACTTCGAGGAACGCGTCCCGGCGCGGCTGGTCGGAGAGCACCGCGCGCTCTGCGTCTATTCGTTCGTGCATCGCGGCACGCCGGAGAAGCCGGGCCTGGTGCTCGGGCTCGACCGCGGCGGCGCCTGCCGCGGCATCGCCTTCCGCGTCGCCGAGAAGAACCGTGCCGAGGTGGTCGCATATTTGCGCGCACGGGAGCAGGTCACCTCGGTCTATCGCGAGGTGATGCGCTCGGTGTGGCTGGAGAACGATGCGCGCCAGCGCGTCTCCGCACTCGCCTACGTCGTCGACCGCGGCCATGTGCAATATGCCGGCCGCCTCTCGCTCGCCGAGCAGCACCGCCACGTCGTCCAGGGCCACGGGCAGTCCGGCGCCAACCGCGATTACGTCACCGCAACGGTGAAGGCGATCGAGGCCGAAGGCTTTCGCGACACCCAGCTGCATCAGCTTGCATTGATGCTGCATGGTGATGCGCACTCGCTGCACGCGACGGATCGGCACGAAGATCGCGAAAGCCGCTAGCCGGTCGGCGCGTAGCTCGGCGCCGAGCCGATCAACCGCTCCTGCTCTTTCCGCCCTGCTTCGACGAGGCGACCGGTCGCGTCCTCGACCGCCGCTTGCACGCGCGCGAGAAACTCGTCCTTCGACAGACCCGGCGGCAACGGCTCGAGAAACTCCACCACCAGCGTGCCGGGATAGCGCATGAAAGTGCGGCGCGGCCAGAACAGGCCGGAATTGAGCGCGACCGGCAGGCACGGCACGCCGCAGGAGGAATAGATCTGTGCAAAGCCGGTCTTGTAGTCGGGCGGCGCGCCCGGCGCGCGGCGCGTGCCTTCCGGAAAGATCACGAGCTGCTTTCCGCTGCGCACCGCCTCGCGCGCGCGGCGCGTCATGTCCAGAAGCGCCTTCACGCCGGCATTGCGGTCGATCCCGATCATCCCGGTCTTGACCAGGAACTGGCCGAACACCGGGATCTGCATCAGCTGGCGCTTGAGGATGAAGATCGGCCGGTTGAAGAAACCCGGCAGCACGAAGGTCTCCCAGAACGACTGATGCTTGGCCACAATCAGCAGCGGTCCTGTCGGGATCTTCTCCACCCCGCGGAATTCCACCTTGATGTTGCAGACCACGCGCATCAGGACCAGCGTCGCCTTGGCCCACCATTGCGCCACCGTGAGCATGGCGCGCGGCGGCAATGCAAAGGTCGGCAGCGCAACGATCGCGAGAAGGACCAGCACGGCATAGAACAGTACGTTGAACACGAGCGAGCGCAGGAAAATCAGAAACATCGATGGTCCGATCAATTGGCCTGTGCGGTGGCGGGCCGCTTCGGTTGCTGACCTGCAGGCTGCTCCGACATCTCGGGCCAAAGGTCAATCCCGAAATCCTCCAGCCGCACCCTGAGCTCGGCCGCAACGTACTTGACGTATTCGGACAAGAGCAGCCGCAGCGTCGAGCCTGAGGTCCACCACGGCTCCTCGCGCCATTTTTCGCCGACCACCGCGAACGGGATCAGCGTCGTCCGTGGCATCGCATGCGAGAATTCCACCAGCGCGCGCGGCATGTGATAGTTCGAGGTGACTACGATCAGAGATGTAAATCGGCGCCCCTCGGCCCAGCGCCGCGCCTCCGCCGCGTTGCCGCGGGTCGACAGCGCGGTGCGGTCGAGATCGACGCAGCAGGTCATGAAGGACTGGTTCTCCGGCAAGGTCCGGGAGATGTCGCTCGCCGTCGAGGTCGGGTGCACGCCGGAAATCAGGAGCCGCCTGCCGTAGCCGGCAGCCAGCAGCTCCATCGCATCCGATACCCGCGAGGAGCCGCCGGTCAGCACCACGATGCCGTCCGCCTTGCGGTCCGGCACCGTCTCGGCGCCGCGCAATTGCGACAGGAATGCAACGAACCCCGCCGCCGCGCCGACGAAGGCGAGCGCGATCGTCGACACGATTGTCGCGCGCAGCCAGCCGCGCGGCAGTTTCGGCGATCGATCGTCGGTCGGCGAGGTCATGCGATGTCGGTGATCCCTTCCCGATGTGATTTTATGACGTTTTGAGGCGAAGTGGAGTCCGGTTATCAAGCCTAGTCGACGTCATTCAACGTCGCGAACAGCGTCTGGCGCGAGGCGACCGCGGTGATGCCGCCGATCAGCACGGCCTGCACCGCGAGCACGATGTAGCCGGACGGGCGCAGCGAGAAGGTGCCGAGCAGCGCGGCGAACTGGTCGCCGACGGGCGTCCCGGAAAACCAGCCTGCGATGGACTCGGAGAAGCCGAACATCAGCATGGCGGCACCGCCGCCGATCACGCCGCCCTCCAGGCCCAGCCTGAGGAAATGACGCAGGAAGTGGTTGGCGATGTAGCGGTCGCCGGCGCCGACGAAATGCAGGACCTCGACGATCGGACGGTTCGCCGCCATGGCGCCGCGCGTCGCGAACGACACCGAGATGATGGTTGCGACGATGACGAGCGCGAGGATGCCGAGGCCGGCCAGCACCGTGGCGTTCGTCATCAGGCGCATGCGCTCGATCCAGGCGCGGTGATCGTCGACACTGGCGCCCGGCGCGACCTGCGCGACGCGCGCGCGCAAGGCGCCGAGATCGAGCGGCGTGCCCGGCTGCACGCGCGCGATGATCACGCGCGGTACCGGCAGATCGTCCATCGACAGGCCGGTGCCGAGCCAGGGCTCGAGCAGCTTGCCGCTCTCCTCCCTGGTGAACGGCTTGACCTCGACGATGCCGGCCTGCGCGCGCATCGCCTCCGCCACGGCTGCGGTGTCGCGCTCGAGGTCACGGCCGGCCTGCGGACGAATCTGGATCGTGATTTCGCTCGCGACATCCGACTGCCATTCGGCGGCGGAGGCACTCACCAGCAGCACCGTGCCGGTGGCTATCGAGGCGAGGAACGTCATGATGGCGACCACCGCAACCAGCGCTCTGCCGTGGATCGAGGCGCGCGGCACGATCGGCGACATGTTGCGCGCCTTGGCCGGAAGCTGCGGACGCTCCTGTCCGAGATCGACCAGCACGCCGCGCTCGTCCAGCCTACTCATAGACGTGCAGCCGTCCCTGGTGCAGCACCAGCCGCCGTGCTTCGTACTGGTCCATCAGCCCAATGTCGTGGGTGGCGATGATGACGGCGGTGCCTGATTTGTTGAGCTCGATGAAGAGTCGCAGCAGGCGGCGACCGAGCGTCGGATCGACGCTGCCGGTCGGCTCGTCCGCGAGCAGCAGCTGCGGCCGCGAGATCACGGCGCGCGCGATCGCCGCGCGCTGCTTCTCGCCGCCCGACAGGATCGGCGGCAGCGCGTCCATGCGATCGCCGAGGCCGACCCAGCGCAACAGGTCGATCACCTCCTTGCGGTAGCTCGACTCGCTGCGGCCCATGACGCGGAACGGCAGCGCGACGTTCTCATAAGTCGTCATGTGATCGAGCAGGCGGAAATCCTGGAGCACGATGCCGATGCGCTTGCGCAAATCCGCGATCTCGTCCTTGCCGAGCTGCGAGATGTCATGACCGAACAGATTGACGAGGCCCCGCGTCGGTCGATGCGACAGGAACAACAGGCGCAGCAGCGACGTCTTGCCGGCGCCGGACGGTCCGGTGAGAAACTGGAAGGAATGCGCGGGAATCTGGAAGCTGAGGTCGCGCAGAATCTCCGGCCCCAGACCGTAACGCAATCCGACATTTTCGAACCGAACCAAGCTCAGCTCCGTTCGAGAGGGGGCGCGGGTCGCATTGCGGCGCTCCGCCATACGCGATCAACGGGTTTTGCCGCCGTTATGGTTTCCGGTTCGTTAACGGTCGCCCTGTAGCATAAAGGGCGCCCGGTTCTCCGCGACCATGGCATCGTCAAGACCTTCGTTCATGCATCAAGGCTCGTCCATGCATATCGTCTGCCCCCATTGTATGACATCCTACGCCATCAAGCTCGCGAGCCTTGGGGCGAACGGGCGGGCGGTCCGCTGCTCCCGTTGCAAGGAGACCTGGATCGCCCATGCCGAGGACGCCATCGAGGAGGCATCCGTTCCGGCCATGGCCGCGGCCAGCCGAGCTGACGACCAGTCCGACCTCGCCGAACAATGGAACTCCTATGCCAATGACGACGGCGCCACTGATGCACCCGTCGTCGATAGCCCCTCGATCGCCAGCGACTGGCCGGACGAGCACGCCCGCGAAACCGAGGACGAGTGGTCAGCAGCGGCCTGGCAGGCCGAAGAGGAGGTCGCCGGCGCGCAGCACCAGTCCTGGTTCCGCGGCCTGTTCCCCCGTCGCGGCGCGCGGGTGAGCCGTCCGGTCGCCCCCGCGGCTCCGCGCAAATCCTATCTTGGCCTGCCCACCGCCTGTGCCGCGATGGGCGCGCTGGTGCTGGCACTGGTGATCTGGCGGGGCGACGTGGTGCGGTTGCTGCCCCAGACGGCGGCGTTCTACCAGATGGTCGGGCTCGAGGTGAACCTGCGGGGCCTCGCCTTCAAGGACGTCAAGCTCTCCAGCGAGACCGTGGACGGTAAGCAGGTGCTGGTGATCGAAGGCGTGATCGTTGGCGAGGGCAAGAAGCCGCTCGACATTCCGCGGTTGCGCTTTGCCGTGCGCGACGCCCAAGGCGCGGAGATCTATGCCTGGAACGCGGTGCTGGAGCAGACCGTGCTGCGGCCCGGCGAGCGCGCCTTCTTCCGCTCACGCCTGGCCTCGCCGCCGCCGGAGGGCCGCAACATCGACGTTCGTTTCTTCAACCGGCGCGACATTGCCGGCGGCAGCGTATAATCGCCCCCGCAAGGGCGTTTGTCCCAAGGTTGGTCTCATGCCGAAAATCCTGATCGCCGACGACGAGGATTCGATGCGCACGCTGGTGGCGCGCGCCATCGCCATGGACGGCCATGAGACCGTCACCGCTCAGGACGGCGCCGAGGCACTGGAGATCCTGACCCGCGAGGATGGCGCCTTCGACCTGTTGCTCACCGACATCCAGATGCCGGTGATGGACGGCATCGCGCTGGCGCTCTCCGCCGCGCGCGATTTCCCTGACCTGACCATTTTGCTGATGACCGGCTTTGCCGACCAGCGCGAGCGCGCCTCGAACCTGAACGCGCTGGTGCATGACGTCGTGACCAAACCGTTCTCGGTCGCGGATATCCGCACGGCGGTTGCCGATGCGCTGGCCGCGAAGAAAGGTTAGCGTCCGACAGCCGCCTTCGCCGTTGAAGGACTGGCGCGCAAGGCATCTACTTCGTCATTGCGAGGAGCCCTCGCGACGCAGCAATCCAGAATGCCTCGGCGGAAAAACTCTGGATTGCTTCGCTTCGCTCGCAATGACGAGGACGTAGCGGGCTATCTTCTCAAAACTCCTTCAGCAGCCGCTCGAGATAGTCGAGCTCGATCTGCGGCCGCGAGGGATCGCCGAGACGACGGCGGAGCTCTTCGAGAATGCGGCGGACACGCTGCGTGTCGATCTCGCCGGGAATCTTGACCGTATAATCGTCGCCATATTCGCGCCCATGAAGCGGCCGGCCGAGCGGATCGGTCTGGTTGCCGCCGCTCTGCTGACGGCCGGCGCGCTGGCCGGGGCCGTCGCCCTGGCCGTCGCCGTCGCCCTGCTGCATCGCCTCGGCCATCTTCTGCGCACCCTTGCGCATCGCGTCGAGTGCCTTGCCCTGCGAGTCCACGGCGCCGTCGGCATTGCCCTCGCCGAGCTTTGACCCGGCATCGCCCATGGCACCGTCGGCTGCATCCAGGCTGCCGTCGTCATCACCCTGGTCGCCGTCCTGATCGCCGTTCTGGCCAGGCTGGCCCTGATCACCTTGCTGACCCTTCTGGCCCTTCTGTGCCTGCTGGCCTTTCTGCCCCTTCTGGGTGAGGCCGCGCTTGGCAAGCTCGTCCTGCAGCTTCTTCAGCCGGTCGCGCAGCCCCTGCTGGTCCTGCTGCAGCTCCGACATGGACTGATCGCCCTGCTGCTGCTTGCCGCGCGAGCGGTCGCGCCGGGAATCCTGGCCCTGCTTGAACGTCTTGTCGCGCAATTGCTGCTGCTTGCGGATCATGTCGCCGAGCTCATTGAGCGCCTGCTCCATGTCGCTCTCGCCGGACTGCCCCGGCTGCGCCATCTGGAGGCCTTCCAGCATCTGCTGGAGCTGGTCGAGCAACTGCTTGGCGGCATCCTTGTCGCCGGAGCGCGACAGGCGCTCCATCCGGTCGATCATATTCTGCAGATCCTGCTGACGCAGGACCTTGGTGTTCGGATCGAGCGGCCGCGCCAGCTGCTGCGGGTCATTGTTGTTGCGGAACTGCTCGGCGAGCTGGCGCATGAAATCGTTCAGCGCCTGACGCAGATCCTGCGTGAGCTTTTTGATCTCCTCGTCGCTCGCGCCGCGCTCCAGAGCCTGCTTCAGCGCGTCCTGGGCCGCGCGCAACGCCTTCTCGACGTCGGAGATCTTGCCGTCCTCGATCGTCACCGCAAGCGCCCACAGGCTCGCCACAACCTCGCGCAGGGCATCATCGGTACGCGCGGCCTCGAGCTGTCGGGCCACGCTGTGCAGGCCGAGATATTGTCCGGGCTCCGGCGTGAACATCTCAGGGGCGATCATCAGCCCGTCGAGCGCGGCATATACGTCGGAATTCTTGTTGGCATCGAGCGCGAGGATGCGGCGCTGCTCGATCAATGCACGGGCCAGCGGCTTGGTGAAGAGCCGTTCGGGCAGGCGCATGTTGAACGGTTCGCTAACAGCCTCGTTGCCGGCCTCGTCCTTGGCCGTGAGAGTGAGCGTAACCTCGGCGCCGGCATAGGGATCCTCGCTGAGATCCTTCACGGATTGCCCGACGCCGTTGCGGGTGCGCGCATTCGGCAGCGCGAGCGGGAATTGCGGCGGCTGGAACAGCGGCCGCGGCGCCGTCCTGGTGTCGCCGTCGCCGGCGGCGGCCTTCGCACCATCCTTGGTACCATCCTTGGCACCGTCTTTGCCGCCATCCCGGGCGTCGGTCGACCGCGTGGCGAATTTCGCCTCGGCGCCGGTGACGCCGTAATCGTCCTCGATCTTGTAGGAGAGCTGGAGCGCGCCGCGCGCCTGGCGCTCGGGGTCCTTGGCGAGCGCGATCGTCGGCGGACGGTCCGGCGTGGCGGCGAAGGCCCATTGCGGCTGGCCGGAGGGCGCCCGGACATGGGCGGTGCCGTCGCCGGAAATGGCGAAATGCTTTTCGTTGGTCCCCTTGGGGCTGGCTTCAGTCGGGGCGACCTCCTTGAGGCCGCCGGAGACGACGACATCCAGGTTGCCGCCGGAGGAGCGCACGATCAGGGTCGAGCCGGCGGGAACGGCGAGCGGGCCGCCGGCGGGCAATGCCGCAGCTTCCTTGTTGGCGGCCGACAGGATGACCGGCGGCTTGCCGGTGTAGAGCGGCGGCGTAACCCAGGCATCGACGCGAACATTGGCCGGCGCCAGCACCCCGTTCCAGTCGAAGGCGGCGCCAAGGCGCATCGTACGCTCGTCACCCGCGGCAAAGAAGGTCGCAACCAGCATCACCATGACGAGGGCACGCAGCGCCCAGGGGTCGTGAAGCGCGAGTCGCGGGTGCGGTACACCGGCGCGGATGCGCTTGATGGAGGCGAGCGTCCGCTCGCGCTGCGCCTGCCACAGCGCCAGCGCGACCGGGTCCTGCGAGGTCAGCGTGTCCGTGAGCGCGGTGGCCGGGCGGTGACGGATGCCGGAGCCACGGTCGAGCCGGGCGAGCGCTTCCTCGCGGCTCGGCCAGCGGAAGCGAATCAGCGGGAACAGGGCGGCCGCCGCGATCGCGGCGAAGAGGGCGAGGCCGACGGCCCTGGCCATGAACGGCAGCGCCAGCCAGAGGCCGGCCCAGGACACCACCAGGAACAGGCCGACGACGGTCAGAAGGCGCGCCGCATTGGGCCAGGCACGCTCCCATGCGATGGCATAAGTTGCCCGATCAAGGGCCTGCGCCAGCTTCAGCCGCGACAGCGCATCACTGCCGCGGGTCGGGTCTGACGGCTCGGGGGTGAGGCCGTTCAATCAACTCTCCAGGTTGCCCGGTAGAGAAGAGCCTATCACAACGGCAGCACTGAGGCATCCGTTCCTGTACGGGAGCGCCTCCTTTTCCCGCATAACACGAGGACGTGACTGGCCGGGTGCAACCCCGTAATTTCCGCGCGCACAATCTCGAGGGAAACGAAGGAAACGCCATGGACAAGAAGATGCACGACAAGGGCCTGGAAGTCCGCAAAGCGGTGCTGGGCGAGGCCTATGTCAACAATGCCCTGAAGAACGTCGACGATTTCAACCGCCCGTTCCAGGAGATGCTCAACGAATATTGCTGGGGCACGGTGTGGGGCCGCGAGGAGCTGCCGCGCAAGACCCGCAGCATGCTCAACATCGCCATGATCGCCATCCTCAACCGCCAGCACGAGTTTCGCGCACATCTCAAGGGCGCGCTGACCAATGGCGTCACCCGCGAAGAGATCCGCGAGATCCTGATGCAGGTCGCGATCTATGGCGGCATGCCCGCCGCGGTCGACAGCTTCCGCATTGCGCGCGAGGTGTTCGCGGAGATCGACGCCAAGGCGTGAGACAGGCTGACCGCTCTGAATCGTATTGCTCCGTCATTGCGAGCGAAGCGAAGCAATCCAGACATCCTCCGCGGAAACATTCCTGGATTGCTTCGTCGCTTCGCTCCTCGCAATGACGACGGGAGGAAAGAACACCATGGACATCGGATTCATCGGGCTCGGAAACATGGGTTTCCCGATGGCGCGGCGGTTGATCGAGGCGGGACACAGGCTCGTCGTGTTCGACACGCGCAAGGAGGTCATGGACAGGCTGGTCGCGCGAGGTGCCAGTGCCGCGTCGTCGCCGAAGGACGTCGCCGATCAGGTCGAGACCGTGATGGCGAGCCTGCCCTCGCTGCAGGCTTCCCTGGACGTTGCCACCGGCGCTGGCGGCGTGATCGAGGGCAAGCGCGCCAAGCGTTTCGTCGATCTCTCAACCGTCGGCTCGGCGATGGCCGCGAAGATTCACGGCCTGCTCGCCAAGCGCGGCATCGTGCAGATCGACTGTCCCGTCTCCGGGGGCGTCGGCGGCGCCGAGAAGGGCACGCTTGCTGTGATGGTGTCGGGCCCGAAAGCCGAGTTCGAGCTGCTCAAGCCCGCGCTCGAGGTGATCGGAAAAGTGTTCTTCATCGGCGAGAAGCCGGGCGCGGCGCAAACCATGAAGCTCGCCAACAATTTCCTGTCGGCCACCGCGATCGTGGCGACGTCGGAAGCCGTGGTGATGGGCGTGAAAGCCGGGCTCGATCCCGCCGTGATGATCGACGTCATCAATGCCGGCTCGGGCATGAACACGGCGAGCCGCGACAAGTTTCCGCGCGCGGTGCTGCCGCGCACGTTCGACTTCGGCTTCGCCACGGGACTGATGGTGAAGGACGTGCGGCTGGCGCTGGAGGAGATGAAGCAGCTCGGCCTGTCGATGGAAGTTGCCGACGCGGTCGGGCGGTTGTGGGAGACCGTGATCAGCGCGGAAGGCGCCGAGTCCGATTTCACCGCGGCGATCAAGCCGATCGAGAAGAAAGCGGGCGTCGTGGTGGGCGGAGCGAAGGGCGGATTGGCGGGAAAGTAGCCATCCCACACTCTCCCCGTCGTCCCGGGGCGCGCGAAGCGCGAGCCCGGGACCCATAACCACAGGCGGATGTGATTACGAGGACTCGGAGTCACAGCTTCGCCAAGCAACCACTCCCTGTGGTTATGGGTCCCCGCCTTCGCGGGGACGACACCGAGCTTGTTGAGTGGACGTCGTCACCTCACAGCCACGGCGCCGGCGCATCCATCGCGATCAGCTGCTCGACCTCGATGCGCGGGCGCACCACGGCGTATTGGTCGCCCTTCACCAGCACCTCGGGCACCAAGGGCCGGGTGTTGTAGGTGCCGGCCTGCACCGCGCCATAGGCGCCCGCGGTCATGATGGCGAGGAGATCGCCGGGCACGGGCGTCGGCAGCGTGCGGTCGAGCGCGAGATAGTCGCCGGTCTCGCAGACCGGGCCGACGACATCGGCCTTAATGGTGGCGGCGCCCTCGGCGGGCTGCTTCACCGGCAGGATGTCGTGATGCGCCTCGTACAGCGTCGGGCGGATCAGGTCGTTCATCGCGGCGTCGATGATGACGAAATTCTTGCCGTCGCCATGCTTCACGTAGATCACCTTGGCGACGAGAATGCCGGCATTGCCGACGATCATGCGGCCCGGCTCGAACATCAGCGTGCAGCCGAGATTGTGGCTGACGCGCTTGACCATGGCGGCATAGGCGGCCGGCGCCGGGGGCGCCTCGCGGTCCATGTAATAGGGAATGCCGAGACCACCGCCGAAATCGACGTGGCTGATGTCGTGGCCGTCCGTCCGGAGCGTCTGCACGAATTCGGAGAGGATGCGGAACGCAGTCTCCATGCCGGAGAGATCGGTGATCTGGCTGCCGATATGCACGTCGGTGCCGGTCACCTTGATTCCGGGCAGCTTCGCCGCGCGCGCGTAGACCTCGCGGGCATGGACGATCGGAATGCCGAACTTGTTCTCGGACTTGCCGGTGGAAATTTTTGCGTGCGTGCCGGCATCGACGTCGGGATTGACGCGGAGCGAGATCCGCGCGGTTTTGCCCATCTCGACCGCGAGGCGCGACAGCAGCTCGAGCTCCGGCTCGGATTCGACGTTGAGGCAGAGGATGTCGGCGGCGAGCGCCGCGCGCAGCTCCGCTTCCGTCTTGCCGACGCCGGAGAAGACGATCTTGCTGGCGGGAATGCCTGCGGCCAAAGCGCGCTTGAGCTCGCCGCCCGAGACCACGTCGGCGCCGGCGCCGAGCTTGGCCAGCGTCCGCAACACCGACTGGTTGGAGTTCGCCTTCATGGCGTAGCAGACCAGCACCTTCTCGCCGGCAAAGGCCTCGGTGAAGACGCGGTAGTGCCGCTCCAGCGTTGCCGTCGAATAGCAATAGAACGGCGTGCCGACGGTGGCTGCCAGCTCGGACAGGTTCACCGCCTCGGCGTACAGCACGCCGTTGCGATAGTCGAAATGGTTCATGGCGCAGGCTCGGTTGTCCCGGCTTATTTCTTGCCGGGAGGTTCGTCCAGGAGCGGGTCGAGAATAAACGGTTTCTTCCGGCCCTTGGGCGCTGCGGGCGCGGCATCAGCGCCGGCAGTCGGGTCGAACAGGCTCGGCGTCTTCTGGGCTGCGGTCTCGGTATCGACGGGCGCGGCGCCGGCGGCCACAGGCGCGTTGGAGGCAGTCGGCGGCAGATCCAGTGGGCCCTTGCGGCCACAGCCGGCAAGCGCGAGCGCCGTCAGGCTCAAGACAATGATGGCCCACCCCGAGCCGGCCGGGCGAAACTTTGACGTCACGACGAAATCCCCACTACGCGCGGCGCACCATACAGAGATTGGCGCGTTCTGGCGAGAGCCGGATGACCATGAAACATAAGCGAAATTTTGCCCTCAGCCCAATTTTCGCTCTTTTTCCAGCCGCTTCGCCCAGGCCTTGGCCTGGGACGTCACGTTCTTCGGCGCGGTGCCGCCGAAGCTGGTCCGGCTCTTCACCGACGATTCGACCGAGAGCACGCCGAGCACGTCCTTCGTGATCTTGGGCGCGATCGCCTGCATCTCCTCGAGCGGCAGCTCGTGCAGCGCGACGCCCCCCTCGGCGGCCTTGGCGACGATGCGGCCGGTGACGTGGTGGGCCTCGCGGAACGGCATCTTCAGCGTCCGCACCAGCCAGTCGGCAAGATCGGTCGCCGTGGCGTAGCCCTCGCCCGCGGCCGCCTTCATCTTGGCTTCGTCGGGAACGAGATCATGAACCATGCCGGTCATGGCGCGGATTGCCAGCGACAGCGCGGCAAACCCTTCCATGGCGCCCTGCTTGTCCTCCTGCATGTCCTTTTGATAGGCCAGCGGCAGGCCCTTCATGACGATCAACAGGCCGTTGAGCGCGCCGATGACGCGGCCGGTCTTGGCGCGCACCAGCTCGGCGGCGTCCGGGTTACGCTTCTGCGGCATGATCGAGGAGCCGGTGGTGAACTTGTCACTGAGCCGGATCATGCCGACCAGCGGCGAGGTCCAGATCACGATCTCCTCGGCAAAGCGCGACATGTGCACGGCGCAGATCGAGGCCGCCGACAACGTCTCCAGCACGAAGTCGCGGTCGGAGACGGCGTCGAGCGAGTTCGCCATGGGGCGGTCGAAGGCAAGCGCCTTCGCGGTGGCGTGGCGGTCGATCGGGAAGGAGGTGCCGGCGAGTGCAGCCGCGCCCAGCGGCGATTCGTTCAGCCGCTTGCGGGCGTCCTGGAAGCGGCCGCGGTCGCGCGCGGCCATCTCGACATAGGCCAGCAGGTGATGGCCGAAAGTGACGGGCTGCGCCGTCTGCAGATGCGTGAAGCCGGGCATGACGGTTGCGGCATGCTCCAGCGCGCGTTCCACCAGCGCCTGCTGGAACGCCGCGAGCGCGGCATCGGTCTCGTCGATGACGTCGCGGACGTACAGGCGGAAATCAGTCGCGACCTGGTCGTTGCGCGAGCGCGCGGTGTGCAAGCGGCCGGCCGCGGGGCCGATCAGCTCGGACAGGCGGCTCTCGACATTCATATGGATGTCCTCGAGCGCGCGCTTGAATTCGAAGCCGCCGTTGCCAATCTCTGACAGGATTGTGTCTAGACCCTTGCCGATATTTTTCGCATCAGAAGCCGTGATGATGCCTTGATTGGCCAACATCGCGGCGTGGGCCTTGGACGCGGCAATGTCCTGGGCGTAGAGGTGACGATCGACGTCGATGGAGACGTTGATCTCTTCCATGATCTCATCGGGACGCTCCGAGAACCGGCCGCCCCACATCTTGTTGCTCATGATCCCCTGCTCACGCCTTGCCTGTCGCTAGCCACGTTTGCTGGCCGCGGCCAGCCGTATTAAGAGGCCCCTGATAGCCATATCTGCGACCGGATGACAAACGATATGCTCGACAAAAAGCCCTCCGCCACGCGCCGGATCCCGCTCGTCATCGCCACCGTGGCGATCGGCGGGCTGGCCGGCTTCGCCGCGCTGTACGGGTTCGGCCTGAGCCGGGCGCCTTCAGGCGATCCGACCTGCAAGTCGGCGGTGGCGACGGCGCAGAAGATCGCCCCGCTCGCCCATGGCGAGGTCGCGGCGCTGACCATGGCAAGCGCCCCGCTGAAACTGCCCGACCTCGCCTTCGAGGATTCCGACGGCAAGCCGAAGAAGCTGTCCGACTTCCGCGGCAAGACCCTGCTGGTGAACCTCTGGGCGACCTGGTGCGTGCCTTGTCGAAAGGAGATGCCGGCGCTGGACGAGCTCCAGGGCAAGCTGTCGGGCCCGGATTTCGAGGTGGTGGCGATCAACATCGACACCCGCGACCCGGAGAAGCCGAAATCCTTCCTGAAAGAGGTCAATCTGACCCGGCTCGGCTATTTCAGCGACCAGAAAGCGAAGGTTTTTCAGGATCTTAAAGCCGTTGGACGGGCGCTGGGCATGCCCACCTCGGTGCTGGTCGACCCGCAGGGCTGCGAGATCGCGACGATTGCGGGGCCGGCGGAATGGGCGAGCGAGGACGCGCTCAAGCTGATCCGGGCGGCGACCGGCAAGGCCGCCGCGTCGCTTTGAAGCTCAGGCGGTGACGTTGAGATTGCCGCCGACGCCAGCGCCGACATTGGCGAGCGAGGGCTGGCCGGCGCCGAGCAGGGTCAGGACGGTGGATTTCTCCATATCCGCGTTCTGCTTGGTCAGCGTCGCCGCAATATTCGACTGCAGCGCGCCTTGCTGTGCGGCCAGCATGGTGCTGACCATTGCCATCATGTCCATTACGCGAACCCTCGTACCGGTCGTAACCTAGGCGCGAGGGGTTAACGGGAGATGAAATGTCTCACGATCGACCTACGGCGGAGGTACCGTAGGACCTCCTACCCTTGGTCAAGGGGAACGTCCTTATAGGGCAATATGGTAGCGCCGTGCTCGATGCAGTCCAGGACGCTGCGCGCCGGCTTTGCCGGTGCCTTCGGCATCCTGGACAGCATCTTCCGCCGGGGCGCGGTTCCTACGTCGGTGCTCGAGGCACAGGTGGACAAGGCTGCTCCCGGCGGATCGGCCCGGACGGCCAGTCTACATCCGAAGGCCGCCACGAACCCCACAAGGGTACAGGGTGGGCAAAGGCGCTCTTGCGCCGTGCCCACCATCTGTCCGCAATTGGATTTGAAGCCGTGGGCACGCTTCGCTTTGCCCACCCTACGGCGCCGGAAATGGGTCAGCGCGTCGGCACCGGCTTGGCGCCGCGGTAGTCGTAGAAGCCGCGCTGGGTCTTGCGGCCGAGCCAGCCGGCCTCGACGTATTTCACCAGCAGCGGGCACGGGCGGTACTTGGAATCGGCCAACCCCTCGTGCAGCACCTGCATGATGGAGAGACAGGTGTCGAGGCCGATGAAATCGGCGAGCTCGAGCGGACCCATGGGATGGTGGGCGCCGAGCTTCATCGCGGCGTCAATCGCCTCGACGTTGCCGACGCCTTCATACAGCGTGTAGATCGCCTCGTTGATCATCGGCAGCAGGATACGGTTGACGATGAAGGCCGGGAAATCCTCGGAGACCGCGACCTGCTTGCCGAGCTTGCCGACGAATTCCTTGGCGGCCTCGAAGGTGGAATCGTCGGTGGCGATACCGCGGATGAGCTCGACCAGTTCCATCAACGGCACCGGATTCATGAAATGAATGCCGATGAAGCGTTCCGGGCGGTCGGTGGCGGCGGCGAGGCGCGTGATCGAGATCGAGGACGTATCGGAAGCGACGATCGCCTCCGGCTTCAACACGGCGCAGAGCTCGTGGAAGATCTTGCGCTTGACCTCTTCCTTCTCGACCGCGGTCTCGATGACGAGATCGCAATCGGCGAGGTCGTCCAGCTTCTCGGCCAGCTTGATACGTGCGACCGCCTTGGCCTTGTCGTCCTCGGTGACGGCCTTCTTGGAGACCTGTCGCGCCAGATTGCCGTTGATGGTGGCCATGCCCGACTTGAGGCGGTCGGCCGAAACGTCGTTGAGCACCACGTCGAAGCCGGCGAGCGCCGCGACATGCGCGATGCCATTGCCCATCTGACCCGCGCCGATCACGCCGACCTTCTTGATCACTGCCGCCATAATGTCATCCACCGGAACGGCGCGCTTATCGCGCCCTGCCTATCCCCTGAGCCGGGAGGTCTGATTGACCAGAAGCCTGATTTAATCAGAACCTTGGCTCGAAACCTAGATTGGATCGCTTCGAAGGCGTGCCCCACGCGAAAGAAAACGCCTCAAAAATGAAACACCGGCCGGAGTTTATACCTCCGGCCGGTGTTTTGTACGGCTTTTACTTGCCGAGCTTGGCGAGTTCGTCCGTCAGCTCCGGAACCGCCTGGTAGAGATCGGCGACCAGGCCGTAATCGGCGACCTGGAAGATCGGCGCGTCCTCGTCCTTGTTGATCGCGACGATCACCTTGGAGTCCTTCATGCCGGCCAGATGCTGGATCGCGCCGGAAATGCCGACCGCGACATAGAGCTCGGGGGCCACGACCTTGCCGGTCTGGCCGACCTGCCAGTCGTTCGGCGCATAGCCGGCGTCGACCGCGGCGCGCGAGGCACCGACACCGGCGCCCAGCTTGTCCGCGAGCGGCTCGATGTACTTGGCAAAATTCTCGCGGCTCTGCATGGCGCGGCCGCCGGAGACGATGATCTTGGCCGAGGTCAGCTCGGGACGATCGCTCTTGGCGACTTCCTCACCGACGAAAGTCGACAGGCCCGGATCGGCCGCCGCCGCCACGGTCTCGACCGGGGCGCTGCCGCCCTCGCCCGCTGCGGCGAAGGTGGAGGTGCGGACCGTGATGACCTTCTTGGCGTCCTTCGACTTCACCGTCTGAATGGCGTTGCCGGCATAGATCGGACGCTCATAGGTATCGGGCGCGACCACCTTGATGATCTCCGAGATCTGCATGACGTCGAGCAGGGCGGCGATGCGCGGCATCACGTTCTTGAAGCGCGAGGTCGCCGGCGCGACGATCGCGTCATAGCCGGACGCCAGCGACACGACCAGCGCAGCCAGCGGCTCGGCGAGATCGTGCGCGTAGAGGTCGCCATCGGCGAGCAGCACCTTCTTCACGCCGGCGAGCTTGGCGGCGGCATCCGCCGCGGCCTTGGCGTTCTGGCCGGCGACCAGCACCTCGACATCCGCGCCGAGCGCGGCTGCTGCGGTCAGGGCCTTGTTGGTGGCGTCCTTGAGCGACGCATTGTCGTGTTCGGCAATCAGAAGCGTCGTCATCAGAGCACCCCGGCTTCGTTCTTGAGTTTCGACACCAGCTCGGCGACGTCCTTGACCTTGACGCCGGCCTTGCGGCCCGCGGGCTCAGCCGTCTTCAGAACCTCGAGGCGCGCGGCGATGTCGACGCCGTAATCGGCGACCGTCTTCTCCGCGATCGGCTTCTTCTTCGCCTTCATGATGTTGGGCAGCGAGGCGTAGCGCGGCTCGTTGAGGCGGAGGTCGGTGGTGACGATCGCCGGTCCCTTCAGCTTCACGGTCTGGAGGCCGCCATCGACTTCGCGCGTCACCGTGAAGTCGGAGCCTTCGACCTCGAGCTTGGAGGCGAAGGTCGCCTGCGACCAGCCGAGCAGCGCGGCCAGCATCTGGCCGGTCTGGTTCGAGTCGTCGTCGATCGCCTGCTTGCCGAGAATGATCAGGCCCGGCTGCTCTTCTTCCGCAACCTTCTTCAGGATCTTGGCGACGGCGAGCGGCTCGACGGTGCCTTCCGCCTTCACCAGGATGCCGCGATCGGCGCCCATGGCCAGACCGGTGCGGATCGTCTCGGACGCCTGCGCCGGTCCGATCGAGACCACCACGACCTCGGTGGCCTTGCCGGCTTCCTTCAGGCGCAGCGCTTCCTCGACCGCGATTTCGTCGAAGGGGTTCATGGACATCTTGACGTTGGCGAGTTCAACGCCCGATCCATCGCCCTTGACGCGGACCTTGACGTTGTAATCGACCACCCGCTTTACCGGCACTAAGACCTTCATCGATCCTCTTTCACTCAATTTGGGAGGGGGGGGTTATCAACTGGCGCGGAACCTAAAGGCCTGATCTGCCCCGGTCAACGCGCGAACGGTTCTAATTTTGGCCTTCTGAAATGCGGGAGCGCGATGGGTCAGCGGTTCTGGCCGGGAACCCAGAGCACGTCGCCGGCACCATTGCCGTTCACGGCCCGGCTGGCCACGAACAGAAAGTCCGACAGACGGTTCATATATTGGATGCCAGCCGCGCTGACCGGCTCGCCCGGCTGGGCCGCCAGTTCCACGATCAGGCGTTCCGCCCTGCGGCATATCGTGCGCGCCACATGCAGATGGGCCGCAGCCGGCGTGCCGCCGGGAAGCACGAAGGAGGTCAGCGGGGCAAGCTTGTCGTTGAGCGTATCGATGTCGCGCTCGAGCCGCTCGACCTGGCTCGCCACCACCCGCAGCCGCTCCGCCTTGCCTTCCCGCTCCGGCACCGCGAGATCGGCACCAAGATCGAACAGATCGTTCTGGATGCGGCCGAGCATCGCGTCGAGCTCGGGCATCTCCCCGGTGTGGACCCTGACCACGCCGATCGCGGCATTGGTCTCGTCGACGGTGCCATAGGCCTCGATGCGCAGATCGCATTTCGGACGCCGCTCGCCGGTTCCGAGCGCCGTCGTGCCGTCGTCACCGGTCTTCGTGTAGATGCGGTTCAGCACCACCATGATCAACGCCCCATCGCCCAGACCGCGAGCATCGCGATGATGATCGCCACGAACTGAAGCAGCACGCGCCAGCGCATCAGCTTCTGCGAGGTGTTGGGCGAGCCGCCGCGCATCATGTTGATGAGCCCGAGCAGCAGCACCAGCGCCACGGCGCCGGCGGCCGCCGGCAGGATGAAAGTACTCAGGAGAGATGCCATTTGAGGGTAGATAACACCGTGCGCGCCGGTCCGCCATGGTGCCGCGGCAGCCTCCGGCGTCACTCCGGAGCGATGCGAAGCTTGGATCCCCGGGATGACAAGCGCGGCGCTTCGCGAACTGGCTTTTGGGCCAATAATATCAGATGGTAGCGCGATGATTTCCGATTTGCGCCCATTGCCTGTTCTCCCGATCTCTCCCTGCGCGCAGGGGGAGAGAGCAGCGCTGTAGGTGCCACGTGAAAGCGGTCCGCTACATCTACTGCGTGCTGGAGGACGCGTTCTATACGTTCCTGGCCGACGACGGCTGGGCGATCGCAAGCCACATCGCGCTGTCGACGCTGATGGCGCTGTTCCCGTTCCTGATCGTGCTGACCTCGCTCGCCGGCTTTTTCGGCTCCAAGGAACTTGCCGACCAAGCCGCCAGCCTGATGCTCCAGATCTGGCCCAAGCAGGTCGCCGATTCGATCTCGGGCGAGGTTCATGACGTGCTGACCACCACCCGCACCGGCATTCTGACCATCGGCGCGGCGCTGTCGGTCTATTTCGCCTCCAACGGCGTCGAGGCGCTCCGGGTGGCGCTCAACCGTGCCTATGCCGTGGTGGAGATGCGGAGCTGGTATTGGCTGCGGCTCGAATCCATCGTCTATACGCTGATCGCAGCTTTCACCGCGCTCGCCATGGCGTTCCTGATCGTGCTCGGTCCGCTGATCATCGAGGCCGCGCGGCGCCACATTCCATTGTTCGTGGAATCCAACGAAAGCATTCTCACCTGGCTGCGCTACGGCATCACCATCAGTGCGCTGGTGGTGGCCCTCATCATCTTGCATGTCTGGCTGCCGGCGGGGCGGCGCAGCTTCTTCCAGATTCTGCCCGGCATCGTCTTCACCATCGTGGCGTCGCTGATATCAGGCATCGTGTTCGGACAATATCTGGCGCGCTTCGCCAACAATTACGTGACGATGTATGCGGGGCTCGCCTCGGTGATCATCGCGCTGGTGTTTCTGTACTTCATCGCCGCGATCTTCGTTTACGGCGGCGAGTTGAACGCCGCGATCATCAAGTCGCGGCTTCCTCACGGCGTGTCGCTTCAAGCAGCGCAGTCGCTAGCGCCCGCGGAGACACAGGCTTGACCAGGAAGGCGTCGGCCCCGGCTTCGCGCGAGGCGGCCTCGTCCTCGCCGCGGCCGGACACGCCGATGATCGGGATCTGAGCCAGCGGTGTCGGCAGCTTTCGGATCCGCCGGATGGCCTCGATGCCGTCGATGCCCGGCAGCACCATGTCCATCAGGACCGCGTCGAACGCGCCCTGCTCCAGCCGCTTCACGGCGTCCTCGCCGCGCCCGATGAACTCGGCATGATGGCCGAGCTCGGTCAGGATGGTGTTGAGCACGACGCGGCCGAACGGGTTGTCCTCGACGCTGAGCACGCGGAGCGCAGCGACCGCCTCCGGCTCGCTGCCATCCTTTGCCTTGCGGGTCTTGCCCGGTCCCGCCGCGTCCAGCGACACCGTCAATGTGAAGGTGGCGCCGCCACCGCGGCGCGGCGCGACGGTGATGTCGCCGCCCATCGCCCGCGCCAATTGCTTGACCGAGGAGAGGCCCAAGCCGGCACCGCCGAAGCGTGAGGCAATGGTGACATTGGCCTGGGTGAAGGGGCGGAACAGCCGCTTGATCTCGGCCATGGTCAGGCCGATGCCGCTGTCGGACACCGCAAAGGCGACGCCGACCCTGCCTTTGCCCTTTGCTTTGCCTTTGGCGGGACGCCAAGGCTCGACCGCGAGCGCCACGCCGCCCTGGTCGGTGAATTTCACGGCGTTGTCGATCAGGTTCTCGAGCGCAGCGCGCAGCCGGACGGAATCACCGACCACGAGCGCGGGGATCTTGTCGGCGATCGCGACCTTGGCCTGGAGACCTTTGGCCGCGGCGCGGCCGGCCAGCGAATCGCCGGCGGTGCGGGCGAGCGTCTTGAGATCGAACAGGTCCTGCCGCGGCGTGCTGCCGCCCTTCCCCGTTTTGGCAGCATCCACGAACAGCGTGGCGAGGCTCGCCAGATGCTCCGCGCCGGCCTTGATGGTGTCGGCCCAGCGCCGCTCCCGCTCGCCGAGATCGGAGGTCGCGAGCAGGTCGCTGATCGCGAGAATGCCGGTCAGGGGGGTGCGGACCTCATGGGCAAAAGCGGCCAGCGCCGCCTGGACGACATCCGGCGCAACCGCCTTGGTGCCGCGCTTGCGCACCCGGCGGGCCGGCCCGGCCCGCTTCCGAAGCGGCCGCCGCCTGGATGTCCGGGTGGTGCGCACTGGACGCGTCTTCGCCGCCATGAACCCCCTTCGAAGTACCCTCTTCGAACCCCGCGCGGCCAAGCATGGCACGGAGGAACACCCGGAGTCACGGCGACGTTGAGCTAACCCCCAGAGAAACTTAACCTAATCCCACCAGCTGGCGGATCGCGGCAGGCGTGAGGCCGGCCGCGCGCAATTCGCGCAGCCCGGTCGAGCGACCCGATTTCGACAGCTTCCGACCCGCCTCATCGCGAATCAGCCGGTGATGGCGATAGGCCGGCTCGGGCAGGCCGAGCAGGACCTGGAGCAGGCGGTGCACCGCGGTGGCGTGAAACAGGTCCTGCCCCCGCACGATCTCGCTGACGCTCTGGAGCGCGTCGTCGACGACAACCGAGAGATGGTAGCTGGTCGGCGTCTCCTTGCGGGCCAGGATGACGTCGCCCCAGGCCTCCGGCCGCGCCGGGACGATGCCGCGCTCGCCATCCGGCCCCTCGCCGAGTTCGTTCCAGCTCAGACCGGCGACGCGGCGGCAAGCGGCCGCCATGTCGAGCCGCAGCGCATAGGGCGCGCCCGAGGCGATCAGCTGCGAGCGCTCGTCGGCCGAGAGTGATTTGGCGTCGCCCGGATAAAGCGGCGCGCCGTCGGGATCGCGCGGCCACGGCCCGTCGACCTCGCGCGCCGCCACCAGCGTTGCGATCTCGGCCCGGCTTTCGAAGGCGGGATAGACGAGACCGAGCGCCGAGAGCTTTTCCAGCGCGGCGCGATATTCGGCGAGATGTTCGGACTGCCGCCGCACCGGTGTCTCCCAGGCAATTCCGAGCCAGGCGAGATCCTCGTAGATCGCCGTCTCATAGTCCGGCCGGCAGCGCGTCGCGTCGATGTCCTCGATCCGCAGCAACAACCGACCGCCCGTCTGTCGCGCGCGATCGAAGTTGAGCAGCGCGGAATAGGCGTGGCCGAGATGCAGGAAGCCGTTCGGGCTCGGGGCGAATCGGAAAACGGGTGGCATTGTGCGATAGATCTCGTCATGGCCGGGCTTGTCCCCGGCCATTCCCGTTCTTCGGTACCACAGACCGATCGTGTCAACCTCACGAACAAGCGCCACGACCACCGCTCATGCTACACAGTGCCTCGCGGTGAGAAAGACGTGGATGGCCGGGACAAGCCCGGCCATGACGCTGGAGAGAGCCTGCCAAACACCATGACCATCCACCTCGAAACCCAGTCCGATCTCGAAGAGGCCGTTCACGCGCTGATCAAGCGCGATCCGCGTCTCAAATCCGTGCTCGAGATCGCGGGCATGCCGGCATTGCGGCGGCGCGAGCCGGGTTTTACGGGGCTCGCCCACATCGTCTGCGGGCAACAGCTCTCCACCGCGAGTGCCGCGGCGATCTGGGGACGGCTGTCGGCGGCGTTCGATCCGTTCGATCATGAGGCAGTGCGCCGCGCCCGCACCGACCGGCTGGGACGGCTCGGCCTCTCTGCCGCCAAGATCAAGACGCTCAAGCATCTCGCCCGCGAGATCGCCGCGCAACGGCTGAACCTCGACGTGCTCGCGGAGGAGGATGCCGACGCGGCGCACCACACCCTGATCGCGCTGCCCGGCATCGGCCCCTGGACGGCCGACGTCTACCTCTTGTTCTGCCTCGGCCACGGCGATGCCTGGCCGGCCGGCGACCTCGCCGTGCAGGAAGGCATCCGCATCGGGCTCGGCCTCAAGGCGCGGCCGACGGAGAAGCAGATGGCGCCGATCGCCGAGCCCTGGCGTCCGCTGCGCGGTGCTGCGGCGCATCTGTGGTGGAGCTATTACCGCGCGGTGAAGAGGCGCGAGGGCGTGCTCGCGGGATCGGGCTAACCGCGCAGCCGCGCGCGGTCGGTCCGGGCGCATTCGGCGACGAAGTCGATCACGGCGCGCACCGCCGGCAGCTCGACGAGGTCGGGATGGGCCAGCAGCCAGAGATCCGCGACGCTGGCGAGCTTCTGCGGGGCGACGCGCACGAGATCGGAATAGGCTTCGGCGACGAAGCACGACAGCGCGGAGATTCCGATGCCGGCGCGGACCGCCGCCAGCATGTCCCCCTGGGACGAGCAGCGCATCGCCACCCTCGCCTGCCGCGTGACGACGTCGCTCCAACGCGCAAGCTGCGCATTGGACGTCTGGTCGGCGAAGCCGATGACGCTGTGCTCCTTCCAATCGCCGCGCCGTTCAGGCAGGGGCCGCCCGGCGGCATAATCGCGCGAGGCATAGAAGCCCGTGCCGAGACGGCCAATCTTGCGGCCGACCAGGTTCTCCTCGCCGCTGTCGAAGGGCCGCAGCACCACGTCGGCCTCACGCCGGCGCACGCTCGCCGGAAACGGATGGGTGATGATCTCGAGCTGGATATGATCGTGCGCACGCAGGAAGGCAGGCAGACGCGGCATCAGCCAGTGCGAGGCGAGCGTCGCGCCGATCGACAGCTTGACGATGCCGCGCGCCTTGTGTCCACCCGCGGCGACCGCGGTCTCGGCCCGCAGCGCTGCGGCCGCCATGGCCTCGGCGTGCTCGCGCAAGGTCCTCCCATCCGCGGTCAGCGCCAGGCCGTCGGCGGCGCGCGCCACCAATCGGGTGCCGAGCTGGGCTTCAAGCGCCGCGATCTTGCGGCTGACGGTGGGATGGCTGGTGTGCAGCCGGCGGGCCGCGGCGGTGAAGCTGCCGGTATCGGCGACCGCGACGAAGGTCTTGCAAAGGTCCCAATCCATCGGCGGCCCTGTTCATACCTGAATGATGATCCGTTCATTATTGAACGGCCCGGCCGCGCAGTCCAACCTTATAATGGGATCAAATCCGCGGCCCCGGGCGGCCTATCCGCCCGCGCGACAATCAAAACGGAAACGCCTCGTCATCCGCCCGCCGGCGGGGCCGCGTTTCGGGAGGACATGATGGCACTGCCCACTCTCTTGAAGGATTCGCTCGAGCTGCCCGTGGTCGGCTCGCCGCTGTTCATCGTCTCCGGCCCGGAACTGGTGATCGCCCAGTGCAAGGCCGGCGTCGTCGGCTCCTTTCCCGCGCTCAATGCCCGCCCCGTCGAGATGCTCGGCGAATGGCTGAGCCGGATCGAGGACGAGCTCGGCGAATACAAATCGCGCAATCCCGGCAAGAAGGTCGCGCCCTACGCCGTCAACCAGATCTGCCATGCCTCCAATGACCGGCTGATGAAGGACATGGAGACCTGCGTCAAGCACAAGGTGCCCATCATCATCACCTCGCTGCGGCCGCCGGCGGAGATCGTCGAGGCTGCGCATTCCTATGGCGGGCTGGTGTTCCACGACGTCATCAACGTCAAGCACGCGCGCAAAGCCGCCGAGCAGGGCGTCGACGGCCTGATCCTGGTCTGCGCCGGTGCGGGCGGACACGCCGGCACGCTGTCGCCGTTCGCGCTGGTGCGCGAGGTCAAGCAATGGTTTGGCGGCGCCATCCTGCTGTCGGGCGCGATCAGCGACGGCTATGCCATCGCCTCGGCGCTGACGCTGGGTGCAGACCTCGCCTATATGGGCACGCGCTTCATCGCGACGCAGGAAGCCAATGCGGATGAGACCTACAAGTCGGCGCTGACGCAGCACGCCGCGCACGACATCGTCTACACCAACCTGTTCACCGGTGTGCACGGCAATTATCTCGGCCCGTCGATCGCCGCCGCCGGCCTCGATCCGGACAATCTTCCCGCCGCAGACAAATCAAAGATGAATTTTGGCTCCGGCGGCAACATGAAGTCCAAGGCGTGGCGCGACATCTGGGGATCGGGCCAGGGCATCGGCCAGATCACCGATGTCCCCTCCGTCGCGGAGCTCGTCGAGCGCATGAAGCGTGAATTCGATCAGGCGAGAGAAGATTTCCTGATGCGCGTCAGCGCCTGAAGGCGTGGTCCGACAACAGGATTGGACTGGCAACAAAAACGGGAGGACATCATGAAGCTGGCAGCCGCATTGATCGGCCTGTCCCTGCTGGCGCTCGCCGGCGGCGGCGCCTATGCCGAAGGCACGGACGAGATCCGCATTGGACAGACCCTGCCCTATAGCGGCCCGGCCTCCGGCTTCGGCGCGATCGGCCGGACGCAGGAGGCGTTCTTCGAGAAGATCAATGCCGAAGGCGGCATCAACGGCCGGAAGGTCAAGTTCATCACGCTGGACGACGCCTATTCGCCGCCGAAGACGGTGGAGCAGACCCGCAAGCTCGTCGAGCAGGACGAGGTGCTGATGTTGTTCGGCTCGCTCGGCACCGCCACCAACAGCGCCGTGCAGCGCTACCTCAACGGCAAGAAGGTGCCGCAGCTGTTCGTGCTTTCGGGCGCGACCAAATGGGCCGATCCGCAGAAATATCCGTGGACCATGCCCGGCATGGCCGCCTATGAATCCGAGGGCGTAGTCTACGCCAAGCACGTGCTGCGCACCAAGCCGGGCGCGAAGATCGCCATCCTCTCCCAGAACGACGATTTCGGCCGCGACTATGTCGCCGGCTTCAAGCGCGCGCTCGGCGACAAGGCCGCCGGCATGATCGTTGCGGAAGCAACCTACGAGACCAGCGCGCCGACGATCAGCTCGCAGCTCTCGACCCTGAAGTCATCGGGCGCCGACGTGCTGTTCGGTGTCGTGCTCGGCAAGTTCACCTCGCAGATGATCAAGGGCGTCGCCGAGATCGGCTGGAAGCCCGAGCTGTTCTTCGTGCCGACCTCGGCCTCGTCGATCTCTTTCCTGGAGCCGGCCGGGCTCGACAACGCCGTCGGCCTGATCTCGTCGAGCAACCAGAAGGACACGATGGACCCGCAATGGGCCAGCGATCCCGGCGTGAAGGAGTATTTCGCCTTCATGAAGCAGTACATGCCGAACGCGGACCTCTCCAACTCCAACTATGCGGCCGGCTACCACTACGCGACGCTGCTGATGACGGTGCTGAAGGGATGCAAGGATGATTTCAGCCGCGACAACATCCTGCGTCAGGCCGCTTCGCTGAAGGACGTGAAGCTGCCGCTGCTGCTGCCCGGCATGTCCGTCACCACCGGCGCCGACGACTATCTGCCGTTCCAGCAGCTGCAGCTGCGGCGCTTCAACGGCAAGAGCTGGGTCGGCTTCGGCGACGTGCTGGACGATCGCTAGCCTCGAACGGAATAGGACACACCATGATCATCAGTGGCGAACGCCGGATCGGCTATGACGAGATCCAGGCGCGCATCAGGCGCGCGGCGAGCGGACTGCGCACCCTCGGCCTTGCCGAAGGCGCGCCGGTTGCCATGATGCTGCGCAACGATTTCGCCTTGTTCGAGGTGGTCGCGGCCTCCGCCGCACTGGGCAGCCCGGTGGTGCCGATCAACTGGCACCTGAAGGCCGAGGAGGTCCGCTACATCCTGACTGACAGCGGCGCGAAGATCCTGATCTGCCACGCCGACCTGCTGCCGCAAATCCGCGGCGGCATTCCGGAGGATGTCCGCCTGCTCGTGGTCGCGACACCGCCCGAGCTGGCGACGACCTTCGCCATTTCCCATGAGCTGACCGAGGTGCCGGCGGGCCTCACCGATTGGGACCGCTGGCGCGACGGCCACACCGAGACCCAGGAGCCGCCGCGGCGTGCCGCGGCGATGATCTACACCTCGGGGACCACGGGAATGCCGAAGGGCGTGCGGCGCATGCCGATGCCGCCGGAGCAGGCCGCCGCGTCCGAACGGGTCGGCGCGATCGCCTACGGCATCAAGCCGCGCGAGGGCCAGGTCGTGCTGATCAACGGGCCGATGTATCACTCGGCGCCGCATTCCTATGGCATGATGGCCTTCCGCAACGGCTGCACCATCGTCCTCCAGCCCCGCTTCGATGCCGAGGAGCTGCTGGCGCTGATCGAGCGCCACCGTGTGACGCATATCCACATGGTGCCGACCATGTTCGTCCGCCTGCTGCGCCTGCCGGACGCTGTCAGGCAGCGCTACGACCTTTCGTCGCTGCGCTTCGTGGTGCATGGCGCGGCGCCCTGCCCGCCCGAGGTGAAGCGGGCGATGATCGAATGGTGGGGACCGGTCATCAACGAATATTTCGGCTCGACCGAGACCGGCATCCCGGTCTGGCACTCGGCGGAAGAAGCGCTGAAGAAGCCCGGCACGGTCGGCCGCGCCATCGAAGGCGGCATCGTCAAGATCTTTCGCGATGACGGCAGCCTCTGCGATGTCAATGAGGTCGGAGAGATCTACATGCGCCAGACCGCGGTGCCCGATTTCGACTATCACGGCAAGGCGCAGGCGCGCGCCGAGGCCGGGCGCGACGGGCTTGTCAGCGTCGGCGACGTCGGCTATCTCGACGAGGACGGCTATCTGTTCCTGTGCGACCGCAAGCGCGACATGGTGATCTCGGGCGGCGTCAACATCTATCCCGCCGAGATCGAGAACGTGCTGATCGCCATGCGAGGGGTGCGCGATTGCGCCGTGTTCGGCATCCCGGACGCTGAATATGGCGAGCGGCTGTGCGCCTGCATCGAGCCGGAGAAAGGGGCGCAGCTCTCCGCGCCCGCTGTGCAGGCTTTCCTGCGCGAGCGACTGGCCAACTTCAAGGTACCGAAGGAGGTCAAGTTCCTGGATGCGCTGCCGCGCGAGGCAACCGGAAAGATCTTCAAGCGCAAGCTGCGCGATCCCTATTGGGCGGACCAGAGGCCGGGCGGCGCTTAAGTCGTTCTCCAGCCGCGTCCCGCGCGTGGAATGCCGGGCCATATTCCGTCCGGGCAGGGCCGCATGCCGGCCTCGCTCGGGTTCGCGGCTTTTGGCGGACGGCGAAACCGTATAGCGTTCGATCTCTGAGGAAACGCCGCGAAGACGGCCATGAGGTCGCGCATGCTGGACCGGACGCAGGATATTTCCATCGCCGCGCAAGGCTGGCTCGACCACTTCGAGCGCATCCTGGGCAGACCTGATCCCGCGACGCTGGACCCGCTCTTCCTCGCTGACGGCTTCTGGCGCGACGTGCTGGCGCTGAGCTGGAACCTGCAGACTGTCGCGGGCCGCGACGCGATCACGCAGGAGCTGACAGCGCGCGCGCCCAGGGCGGCGCCGACCCATTTCAGGATCGCTCCGAACCGGGCGCCGCCGCGCTGGGCGACGCGCGCCGGCACCAACAGCATCGAAGCGATCTTCCACTTCGAGACCGCGATCGGCCGCGGCAGCGGCATCGTGCGGCTCATCCCTGACACGGCCGACGGCGACCGCCTGAAGGCATGGACGCTACTGACCGCGCTCGACGAGCTCAAAGGCTTCGAGGAACAGCTCGGCACCTCGCGGCCGCGCGGCCAGGCCTATTCGCGCGACTTCCGCGGGCCGAACTGGCTCGACCAGCGCAATGCCGCGCGCGCCTATGCCGAGCGCGATCCCGCTGTGCTGGTGGTCGGCGGCGGGCAGGCCGGGCTCGCGATTGCGGCGCGGCTGAAGCAGCTGCAGGTCGATACCCTGATCGTCGATCGCGGGATGCGGATCGGCGACAATTGGCGCAAGCGCTATCACGCGCTGACCCTGCACAACCAGGTGCAGGTCAATCACCTCCCCTATATGCCGTTTCCGCCGAGCTGGCCGGTCTATATCCCCAAGGACAAGCTCGCCAACTGGTTCGAGGCCTATGTCGATGCCATGGAGCTGAACTTCTGGACCGGCACCGAGTTCGAGGGCGGCGCCTATGACGAGGCGAGCGGCCGTTGGACCGTCACGCTGCGGCGTGGCGATGGCAGCAAGCGGACCATGCATCCGCGCCATGTCATCATGGCGACCGGCGTTAGCGGCATCGCCAACATTCCAGACATTCCGACCCTCGACAATTTCAAGGGCACGCTGCTGCATTCCAGCCGCTACGAGGATGGCGAGAATTGGACCGGCAAGCGCGCGATCGTCATCGGCACCGGCAACAGCGGTCACGACATCGCGCAGGATCTTCATTCCAGCGGCGCCGAGGTGACGCTGGTGCAGCGCTCGCCCACGCTGGTCACCAACATCGAGCCGTCGGCGCAGCTGGCCTATGCGACCTACAACGAGGGCACGCTCGAGGACAACGATCTGATTGCGGCCTCGATGCCGACGCCGCTCGCGAGGAAGACGCATGTGATGCTGACCGAGCAATCGAAGCAGCTCGACAGGGAGCTGCTCGACGGCCTCTCGCGCGTCGGCTTCAAGCTCGATTTCGGCGAGGCCGGCACCGGCTGGCAGTTCAAATACCTCACCCGCGGCGGCGGCTATTATTTCAACGTTGGCTGCTCCAACCTGATCGTCGAGGGCAAGATCGGGCTCAGGCAGTTTTCCGACATAGAAAGCTTCAACGCCGACGGCGCGCGGATGAGGGACGGCTCGATCATTGCCGCCGACCTGATCGTGCTCTCGACCGGTTACAAGCCGCAGGAATATCTGGTGCGCAAGCTGTTCGGCGATGGCATCGCCGACCGCGTCGGCCCGATCTGGGGTTTTGGCGACGGCTTCGAGCTGCGCAACATGTATGCGCGCACCAAGCAGCCCGGCCTCTGGTTCATCGCCGGGAGCCTCGCGCAATGCCGGATCAACTCGAAATATCTGGCGTTGCAGATCAAGGCGATCGAGGAAGGGATTTTGCCAAGGGCTGTGGCTACGCCGCTGAGCACAGCTTGAGCAACACCGTCATTGCGAGCGTAGCGAAGCAATCCAGAATGTTTCCGAGGCGACAGTCTGGATTGCTTCGCTGCGCTCGCAATGACGACGCGGATGCAGACGTGCACGGAAGAAGCAACTAAAGGAAAGGACCACCCATGCCAGCCATTCTCGGCAGCGGCGAGCACCGTTACCGCGTCGTCGACAACTTCGCGAAATTGCCGGACGGCTGGCAGCTTACCGACGTCGCCTCGGTCGCGGTCGACAGCAAGGACCGCGTCTACGTCTTCAACCGTGGCGTCCACCCGATGGTGGTGCTGGACCGCGAGGGCAATTTCCTGCGCAGTTTCGGCGAAGGCCTGTTCTCGCGCGCGCACGGCCTGCACATCGACGCCGACGACAATCTCTATTGCACCGATGACGGCGACCATACCGTGCGCAAATGCACCACCGACGGCAAGGTGCTGCTGACGATCGGCATCCCCGCAAAGCCGGCACCGTTCATGAGCGGCGAGCCGTTCCATCGCTGCACTCACACCGCACTGTCGCCGAAGGGCGAGATCTACGTCTCCGACGGCTATGGCAATGCGCGCGTGCACAAATTCACGCCCGACGGCAAGCTGATCAAGAGCTGGGGCGAGCCGGGCACCGATCCCGGCCAGTTCAACATCGTGCACAATATCGCGACCGATGCCGACGGCTGGGTCTATGTCGCCGATCGCGAGAATCACCGCGTCCAGGTGTTCGACGGAGAGGGCAAGTACGAGACGCAGTGGAACAATCTGCACCGCCCCTGCGCGCTGTGCCGCTGCGGCGGGGCCAAGAGCCCGACCTTCGTGATCGGCGAGCTCGGCCCCGGCCTCGCCATCAACCGCAATGTGCCCAATCTCGGCCCGCGGCTGTCGATCGTGGACGCCAGGGGAAATCGCATCGCGCGGCTCGGCGGCGAGGAGGGACCAGGCGTCGCCAGCGGCAAATTCCTGGCGCCACACGGCATCGCGCTGGACTCGAAGGGCGATATCTATGTCGGCGAGGTCGGCGTCACCAACTGGGAGACCAGCTTTCCGGACGAGGAGATGCCGGCCGCGGTGCGCGCAACGCGATGCCTGCAGAAGCTGGAGCGGGTACCGGAATGAGGATCGGCGCCTGCCCGGCGGTTCCGCGCCAGGCCTCGCCCGGCCCTCTCCGAATCACGGCGTTTTTGGGCAGTTCGCCACCCCGCCGCCGCATTGGCCGCGGCTGAATAAGTCGCTCAACGGGCTTCACAATCCCGTCACGCTGCATGTAGTATGTCAATACATGCTGCTTCGCAGCGTACATTGGAGGCCGGGAGCGTTACTTGAACGCACATGTCTCGCAAGGCAGTTGGCCGGTGTTGGTGCTGAATGCGGACTTCCGGCCGCTGAGTTACTACCCACTGTCGTTGTGGTCGTGGCAAGACGCGATCAAGGCGGTGTTCCTCGACCGCGTCAACATCGTCGCACATTACGATCAGGCGGTTCGAAGTCCCACGCTGGAAATGCAGCTGCCCAGCGTCGTCTCGCTCAAGTCCTTCGTCAAGCCGACCACCCACCCCGCCTTCACCCGGTTCAACGTCTTCCTGCGCGATCGTTTCGCCTGCCAATATTGCGGCTCGCCCGAAGACCTCACCTTCGATCACATCGTCCCGCGCAGCAAAGGCGGCCAGACTACCTGGGAGAACGTGGTCGCGGCGTGCTCGCCGTGTAATTTGCGCAAGGGCAATCTCACGCCGGCGCAGGCGAAGATGTTTCCGCGCCAGACCGCGTTCGCACCGACCGTGCACCAGCTCCACCGCAACGGTCGCCTCTTCCCGCCGAACTATCTGCACGACAGCTGGCTGGACTATCTGTACTGGGATACGGAGCTGGATCCGTAGGGTTCGAGCTGGTGCGCTCTGCTCTCCTCGCTGCAACGCCAGCGTCACGCAGAGGCAGAGAGAGCCGATCGTCGCGTCGCGCCGTGTCCATCCCCAACGCTTAGCAGGCCGGCGCGGGCCGCTCCACCTCGGCTGGATGCGGGCCATCGCGGAGCAAGGAACCCGAAGCTTCGACGACCGTTCAGACCGTGGGCCAGGCACGCTCGCCTGCGCACGTTCCGCCATACATGTTTCGGATGGCAACATATCAAACAAGGGAAAGGCCATGCCCACACCCGAGCACGATCACGTCTACAAGATCCTGGACCTCGTCGGATCGTCTGAGACCTCGATCGAGGATGCGATCAAGAACGCCATCAGCCGCGCCTCGAAGACTGTTCGCGAGATAAGATGGTTCGAGGTCGTGCAGACGCGCGGCCATGTCGAGAACGGCGCCGTGCGTCATTTTCAGGTGACGCTGCGCGTCGGTTTCACGTTGGAAGGATGAAGCCTTAGGCTGGAGCGAGGTTAACATCCGCTGACGCGAATGAACCAAGATATATCGATGGTTCCCCCGGTCCAGTACAGACCCCGCACAATCATCGCGGATATTGCAATAGGCCGTTAAGGCGAAAGTGAGAGGTTTGCTCCGATTTGGAGCAAGCCTGATGGTCACGAGCCGCGAACTCGGCAAGACGCGCCTTCCGCTCTGGGCGGCCGGATTCGTCGTGCTGATTTGCGTGACCATCCTCGGCCTGAGTGCCTGGCGCGAATGGGAGGCGCGCAACGCCGATCTGAGGAACGCCGAGATCGACGTCGCCAACGTTGCTCATTCGCTGATCCAGCATGCGGACGACACGTTCGAGCTTGCCGATACGATTCTTGTCGGGCTGGTCCACCGGCTCGAACTCGACGGGACGGGTCCGGACACGATTACGAAGCTCCAGGCCTATCTGCCGACCCGCAAATCATCGGACCGCATCCGCGGCATCTTCGTCTATGATGCGACCGGCCGCTGGCTCGCCACGACGGAGCGCCTCGACTTCTCCAAGCTCAACAACAGCGACCGCGAATATTTCCAGCGCCATCGCGATTCTCCGGACGCGGGCACGCTGATCGGGCGGCCCATCAAGAGCCGCTCCGGCGGCCAGTGGATCATCACGGCATCCCGCCGGATCAACGATTCCGACGGCGGCTTCGCCGGCGTTGCCCTGCTCACGATTGACGTCAGCTATTTCGTCAAGTTCTACGAGCGGTTCGACATCGGGCCGAACGGCTCGGCATCTCTGCTCAACGGCAGCGGCATCATGCTGGCGCGCAGCCGCGACGAAAGCGGCGCCTTCGTCGGACGCGACCTGTCCGATGCGCCCTTGTTCAGAAGCTGGAAGAGCCGCCCCGCCGCGGCGGTTTATTATTTCAAATCGCCGCTCGATGGCGTGGCGCGGCTGAGCTATTACCAGCGCAGCAGCCGCTATCCGCTGATGGTGCTGGCGAGCAAGTCGCAGGACGACGTACTCGCCCCCTGGCGGCGCGCAGCAGCAACACGCATGAGCTTCGTTCTCGGACTCGTGCTCTTGATCGCGGTGATCGGCTACTATCTCGTCCGTCAGCTACTACAGCGGCAGCGCACGGCACAGGCCCTGGTCGCCAAGGAAGCCAATTTCCGCCTGCTGGCCGAACAATCCAGCGACATGGTAACCCGCATCGGGCTCGATAACCGGCTGCTCTACGTCTCTCCCTCCTGCGCGCGCATCACCGGCCGGTCGGCCGAAGAACTGCTGGGCACCTCGGCCCTCGCCGGCATTCACGCGGACGACATGGAACGGGTTGAGCAGGCCATCGCCGCGCTGAAGAAAGGCGAGGCGGAGGAAGCGCGGTTCGTCTATCGGCAGCGTCATCGCGACAGGGGCGAGATCTGGGCCGAGGCGGCGCTACATGTGACCGTGGCGTCCGACAGCGGCGTGGTCGACGGCGTCGTCGCAGTCGTGCGCGACATGACCGAGCAGAAGGATCTTCAGGACAGGCTCGCCTCGCTGGCAACCACCGACGGTCTCACCGGCCTCGCCAACCGCCGCGCCTTCGACGACCGCCTTGCCGACGAATGGGCGCGGGCTCGCCGCGACGGAACGCAGCTCTCGCTGCTGCTGATCGATGTCGATCATTTCAAGAAATTCAACGACCTCTACGGGCATCTGGCGGGCGACGCCTGCTTGCGCGCGCTGGCCCGGATTCTATCCGCCCAGGCCAGGCGTCCAGCCGACTTCGCGGCGCGCTATGGCGGCGAGGAATTCGCCGTGCTGCTGCCGAACACCGGCCCCGAAGGCTGCGCCGAGGTTGGAGAAGCGATTCGCCAGGCGTTGCACGATCTCGCGATGCTGCATGCGCAAAATCCGCCTTCCCGGCTCGTGACTGCGAGCGTCGGCGGCGCCGCGGCTCTTCCGTCCCAGACTGCGATGGATTCTAGCACGCTGGTCGCCGCCGCCGACCGTGCGCTCTACGCCGCCAAGGAGAGCGGCCGAGACCGGCTGGTGATGTCGGGCCAGGTGATCCCATGGCCCGCGAAAACCGCGTGAGCTGCACGGCCGGATTTGCCGCTCGCGATCCGGCAGGATATGACCGTAGGAACGGCTCGATACTTGGCCGGTCCGAGAGATTCTGCTGTGACCGATGCGATCAAGCTCGTCCTTGTTCGACATGGACAACGTCCTGTGCGACTACGGACAGGGTCACGTTTGCCGTGACCGTGTTCGTCAGAGCATTGATGACCACGAGTTGGCTGGACTGCGTCGTGACGTAGATCCGCGACCCGTCCGGGCTGGCCGCAACACTCAAGGGGGCTCCTGAGACCGAAACCGTCGTCACCACCGATTGCGACGCTGCATCGATCACCGTGACGCTGCCACTGCCTTGCTTGGCCATATAGATCCGGCTTCCGTCCGAAGATATCGTGATGCCGGAGGGGGCGCTTCCGACCCCGACCGTGCCGATGACGGTCTTCGACGCGGCGTCGATGATCGAGATGTTTGAAGAGTTCTCGTTGGCGACATAGACCCGGGTCCTTGCCCAACGTCTCAGCGCGAGGCAAGATCCACCTAAATCTCGTAATAGTTGCACAATGTCACTCACTCCCTCTACCTCGCCCTCGCTTGCACACCGATTTCCGAATGGCTACATCCAGACGCGACATTGGCTTGCCGCCGATCTCGGGAATTCAGTTGCGTGCGGTTCTTCCGCGTCGTGAGGGGATGTGGACGACACAGCGTTGAACGTGAGCATGGCGGCAGACATTCCCGGGCGCGGCCCGGAGGCGCTCGCGCGGTTGCGCGCGATGACGATCGACATCTGCGAGGTCATTCCGCATACCGCGGAGGACGATTTTCATGTCACCACCGTGACGATGATGACTCGCAACGCGTTGCTGATCGACACGCGTGCCACCGACCAGGATTATGACCGCTCGGCCGCACACGTCGCCCGCGGCGTCATGGATCATTTTCAGATCACCCTCTGCCTTGAGGGCGAGATGAAGTTCGGCTCGGGCCGGCGCGAGGTCACGCTGCGGCCCGGCGACATCGTCCTCATCGACATGGCGCAACCGAACCGGACCGCGCTGCGCGCCGCGGGCGGCCGCACCCGCCTGATGTCGATCGTCCTGCAACGCGCGATGCTGGCACCGCGGCTCGCCCATCCGGATGCGGCGACGGCAACTCTGCTGCCCTCGAACCATCCTCATGCCCGCCTGCTCGCCAGCCACTACGCCGCGCTCGCCTTGCGCTCCGGGCCCGGGACAGACACCGCGACCGGCCATGCCGAGGCCACGGTCGAGGCGATCGCCGACCTGGTCGCGGCCGCAGCCGGCGGGACGGCTGAAATCGTCGCGGGCCTCGAGCGCGCCGAGCGCCATCTTTACATCACGCTGATCAAGCGCCACATCGCGAACAATCTCGAAACCGATGCGCTCACCGCGGAAGAGCTCTGCCGCCATTTCCAGATCTCGCGCGCGACCCTCTACCGGCTGTTCGAGGCCGAGGGCGGACTTGCCCATTATGTGCGGGAGCAGCGGCTCAATCTCGCGTTTCGGCGGTTGATATCGCCGTCCGCGCAGGACGGCCGCCTGATCGAGCTCGCCGTCGACATGCGCTTCAGCAGCGATTCCACCTTCATTCGCGCATTCCGCCGCAAGTTCGGCCTGACGCCGGGCGAACTCAGGGAGTTGGCCGACGCCTGGCTGCGTGAGACCGGAGCGGTGCCGGCCGTCGACACGGTGCTGCATCAACTCGCACGGCGGCGCGGATCGCGGCCGTAGCGGGATTTGTCGCCCGCGTTCCGGCGGGATATGAGTGCACTCACGGCCGATGTTCGGCCAATCCGCGAGTGCCGCCGTGACTGACGTCATCAAGCTCGTCCTGTTCGACATGGACAACGTCCTATGCGATTACGACAGGGGTAAGCGCGTCGCATGTCTCGCCGAGCTTGCGGGGACGACCAGCGAAGCCGTCCACGCGGCAATCTGGGACAGTGGCTTTGAAGCGCTCGGCGATTCCGGCGCGCTCGAGGCCGCGGACTATCTGCGGGGCTTCGGTGAGCGCATTGGCTATCCGTTGTCGCTCGACGAGTGGGTCGAGGCGCGGCGCCGCTCAATGGAGGCGGATCGCGCGATGCTGGAGATTGCTGGGAGCTTGCGGCAAACCGTCGATATTGCGGTCCTGACCAACAATACCACGCTGGTCGCCGACCACATCGACACGCTGCTGCCGGACCTGCGTCCACTGTTCGGCTCGCGGATCTATGCCTCGGCCCAATTCAAGACGGCCAAGCCGGACCCGCGCTGCTATCGGCTCTGCCTTTCGGATCTCGACGTGAGGCCGGAAGCCGTCCTGTTCGTCGACGACCTCGCGGCCAACGTCGCCGGCGCGCGAAAGGCGGGCCTTTTCGCGCATCATCACACGTCCGTGCAGGCTTTCAGGCAGGCTCTTTCGGAACATGGACTGCTTCATGGATGAACAAGCGTAGGGTGCGGAAGCGCGCGCAAGCGCTAATGGCCGCCCTGCGGATTCATGGCACTACGCCAGATGGCACGCCACGAAGTGCCCGCCCGCGCCCTCCTTCAACACCGGCGCGCTTTCCGCGCAGCGCGGCTGGGCGATCGGGCAGCGGGTGTGGAAGTGACAGCCGGAGGGCGGCTTCATCGGGCTCGGCACGTCGCCCTTGAGGCGGATGCGCTCGCGCTTCAGCTTGGGATCGGGCACCGGCACCGCCGACAGCAGCGCTCTGGTGTAGGGATGCTGCGGGTTGCGGTAGAGATCGCTGGCCTTGGCGAGCTCGACGATGCGGCCGAGATACATCACCGCGACGCGGTCGGAGATGTGCTCGACCACCGAGAGGTCGTGCGCGACGAAGAGATAGGTCAGGTTCAGTTCGGCCTGGAGGTCCTCCAGGAGGTTGATCACCTGCGCCTGGATCGACACGTCGAGCGCGGAGACCGGCTCGTCGCAGACGATCAGCTTCGGTTCCACCGCAAGCGCACGGGCGATCACGATGCGCTGGCGCTGGCCGCCGGAGAATTCGTGCGGATAGCGGCGCATGTGCTCGGCCTTGAGCCCGACCTTGACCAGAAGGCCCGCAACGCGCTCCTCGCGCTCTTTCGGGGAGGAGGCGAGATTGTGGATGGTGAAGGCCTCGCCGAGAATGGCGCCGACCGTCATGCGCGGATTGAGCGAGGCGAACGGATCCTGGAACACCAGCTGCATGTTCCGCCGCATGGCGCGCAGATCGTTGCCTCCGAGCTTGCGCACGTCCTGGCCGTCGAAGACGACCTCGCCGTCGGTCGGCTCGATCAGGCGCAGCACGCAGCGTCCCGTGGTCGACTTGCCGCAACCGGATTCGCCGACGAGACCGAGCGTCTCGCCGCGGTTGACCGAGAACGACACGCCGTCGACCGCATAGACAGTGCCGACCTGGCGCGACAGCAGGCCGCCGAGCACAGGAAAATGTTTCTTCAGGCCGCTGACGCGGAGCAAGGGCTCGCTCATGACGCGGCTCCCAGGTTCGGATCGCCGAGATGACAGGCCATGCGGTGACCGGGCGCGATCTCGCGCAGCAGCGGCTCCTTCTCGGTACAGACATTCATGGCGAACTTGCAGCGCGGCGCGAAGCGGCAGCCGACCGGCGGGTTGATCAGGATCGGCACCGAGCCGCCGATCGCCTCGAGCCGCGTCTTGTGCTCGCTGTCGAGATCGATGCGCGGGATCGAGCGGATCAGGCCTTGCGTATAGGGGTGACGGGGATCGCCGAAGAGATCGTCGACGGGCGCCTCCTCCACCACCTTGCCGGCATACATCACGACGACCCGCTGCGCGGTCTCGGCGACGACGCCCATGGCATGGGTGATCAGCATCACCGCCATGCCGAAGCGGTCCTTCATGTCCTGCAACAGGTCGAGGATCTGTGCCTGGATGGTGACGTCGAGCGCGGTGGTGGGCTCGTCGGCGATGATCAGCTTCGGCTTGCAGGCAAGCGCCATCGCGATCATCACGCGCTGGCGCATGCCGCCGGAGAACTGATGCGGATAATTGTGCACGCGGCCTTCGGCATTGGGGATCTGCACCAGCTTCAGCATCTCGATGGTGCGCTCGAGCGCCTGCTTCTTGGTCACCGCTTCGTGCCGCCGCAGGCTCTCGGCGATCTGCTCGCCGATCGTGAGCACCGGGTTGAGCGAGGTCATCGGCTCCTGGAAGATGAAGCCGATCTCCTTGGCGCGGATCTCGTCGAGCTGGTTGCTGGTCAGCGGCACGAGATCGCGCCCCTCGAAGATGATCTGGCCTGCCGCGATCCGCCCCGGCGGCATCGCGATCAGCTTCAGGATCGACATCGCGGTCACGGTCTTGCCGCAGCCGGATTCGCCGACGACGCAAAGCGTCTCGCCCTTGTTGATGGAGATGTCGACCCCGTCGACGGCCTGGAGGATGCCGTCGTCGGTGGAGAAGTGGGTTTTCAGGCCCTTGATCTCGAGCAGCGGCGCCATCAGATCACCCGTCGCGCATCGAGCGCGTCGCGCAGACCATCACCCATGAAGTTGATGGCCACCACCGCGATGAAGATCGCGCCGCCCGGGAACAGCGCCCAGTGCGGGCCGATGTCGAGAAAATCCTTGGCATCAAACAGCAGCCGGCCCCAGGTCGGGGTATCCGGCGGGAAGCCGAGGCCGAGGAAGGACAGCGTCGATTCCGCGATGATCGCGGCGGCGACGTCGATGGTGCCGGCGATGATCACCGGCCCGACTGCATTGGGCAGGATGTGCCGCACCACCTGCCGCACCGGGCTGGCGCCGAGCGCGCGCGCGGCTTCGACGAACTCCTTCTCGCGGAGCGACAGGAACTGGGCACGCACCAGCCGCGCCACCGGCATCCAGCGCAGGCCTCCGATCACGAGCACGATCAGGATGAAGATGCCGCCTTCGGGCCCGAACACCTGCTTCAGCCCGTCGCGGAACAGATAGATCAGCAGCAGGAGCAGCGGCAATTGCGGCAGCGACAGGAACAGATCGGTGAGCCACATCAGCCCGTGCCCGAGCGCGCCGCGCGACATGCCGGCGAGCGCGCCGATCAGCGTGCCAATGATGACGGCGACCAGCATCGCGGCGAGCCCGACCGCGAGCGAGATGCGGCCGCCATAGATCATGCGCGCCAGGATGTCCTGGCCAAGATCGTCGGTGCCGAAGGGATGGGCGAGCGACGGACCCTGCAGGCCCGCGACGATGTCGATCTCGTTGATCTTCACGCGCCACACGAACGGCCCGAGCAAGACGGCGAGCACCAGGATGAGGAGCAGGACAGCGCTGACCACCGCGAGCCGGTGGCGGCTGTAGCGTCGCCATGCTTCGCGCCAGGGCGAATAGGCGCGCCGCTCAGCGGAGGGAGATGCGAGGGTCAAGCCAGCCATAAAGGACGTCCGCGATGAGATTGAACAGCACGACCAGGCACGCGAAGACGAAGGTCACGGCCATCACCACCGGCGTGTCGTTGGAAAGGATGGAGGAGATCAGCAGCGAGCCGATGCCGGGAATGCGGAAGATCTGCTCGGTGACGATGGCGCCGCCGAACACCGCGGGCATCTGCAACGCGATCAGCGTCACCACGGGGATCATGGCGTTGCGCATCACGTGCTTGACGATCACCGTGGCCTGGCCGAGGCCCTTGGCCCGCGCCGTGGTGACGTAGTCGAGCCGGATGACGTCGAGCATCGCCGAGCGCACGAAGCGCGTCATCGACGCCGCCTGGAACAGGCCGAGCACCGCCACCGGCATGATCGCCTGACGGATCATCTCAAGCACCCAGCGGATGCCGGTCGCCTTGATGTCGGTGGTGTAGACGAAAGGCAGCCAGTCCAGCGTGACCGAGAAGATCAGGATGAACAGGATGCCGGTGAAGAAGGTCGGCAGCGAGAAACCGACGAAGGCGAGCGTATTCGCGATCTGGTCGAACAGCGAATACGGCCTGGTCGCGGCGTAGACGCCGACCGGAATCGCGATCAGCAGCGCCAGGATCTGCGCCGAGCCGATCACGTAGAGTGTGGCCGGCAGGCGCTGCAGAATCAGCGTGTCGACGTTCATCCGGCTGACGAAGGAGAAGCCCCAGTCGCCGTGCAGCATGGCGTTGAGCCAGTGCAGGTACCGGAGGTAGATCGGATCGTCGAGACCGAACTTGGCCCGGAGCGCCGCCTGCACTTCGGGCGGCACGTTCGGATTGGTGGCCAGTTCGGAGAACGGATCGCCGGGGGCGAGCGCGAGCACGACGAACAGCACCAGCGAAATCGCCAGCAGGCTCGGAACGGCAATCAGGAGGCGACGCAGGACATACTGACTCATAGGGAAGAATCCCGTTTAGCCTGCGCTCATGCCTCCCGGTACCAGTCCTGGATGTTGTCGGTCCGGTTGGCCCAGCCCGAGAGCGCCGGCCGCAACGTGTTGGAGCAGGCATCCACCAGCAGGCGATGCATTACCGGAATGAACACGGTGTCCTGCCACAACAGGTCGTTGCACTTGATGTAGAGCGCGGCGCGCTTGACCGGATCGGTCTCGGTCTCGGCCGCAGCAATGGCGTCATCATACTCCTTGTTGACATAGCGCGGGAAGTTCTGCCCCTGCCATTTGTTCTCCTTTGTGGCCACATTGGCGGAGATGTAGCGGCGCATGTGCAGGGCCGGATCCGGCTGCGTCATTGGGATCTGGAACTCCTCGATGTCGGCATAGAACTTGGGGTAGGTGTCCGGGTTGGCGACGTCGGACGAGAAAAAGACCGAGGCAACCACCGATTTCAGTTCCACGTCGATGCCGGCCTTCTGGCAGGCCTGCTTGACGATGGCCTGGGTCTTCTGGCGCGGACCGTTGGTCGAGGTCTGGTACAGAAGCTTGAATTTCTTGCCGTCTTTCTCGCGGATGCCGTCGGCGCCGACCTTCCAGCCGGCGTCATCGAGCATCTTCGACGCCTTCTCGACGTTGAACTCCCACGAGGTGTTCTTGGAGACGAACTTCTCGGGACCGTTGAGGTAGTTGGCCGTGGTGCGTCCGGCCCGGCCGTAGATCGCTTTCTTGACGGACTCGCGGTCCACGAGCAGGGCGAGTGCCTTGCGCACGTTCGGATCCGACAGGATCGGGTGCTTGGTCTTGATCGAGGATCGCTCGCCGTCGATCTCGACGTTGGGGTCGGTGAAATTGATGGCGATGAACTCGATGTCGCCACCGGTGGCATAGACGGTCTTGCCCTTGCCGCCCTTCTCCAGACGCAGCAGCACGTCGTCTTCGACCTGCATGTTCCAGGCGAAATCGAATTCGCCGGTCTGGATCACCGCGCGCGCCGCCGAGACGGCATCGCCGCCGCCCTTCATCTCGATGGTGTCGAAATGCGGGCGATTGGGCATGTGATAGTCGGGATTGAGCTCGCCACGGACCACATCGCCCGGCTTGAACTCGACGAATTTATAGGGACCGGTGCCCACCGGGGACAGATTGTTCGGCGCCTCGCGGGACTTCGAGCCCTTGTAGTCGGCAAACAGATGCTTCGGGATGACGCATCCATAAGCGCCGACGAACGCGTTGGCCCAGAACGGCGTCGGGGTCTTGAACAGGATGCGAATCGAAAGATCGCTGACCTTCTCGACCGTGATGTCACCATAGGTGCTGATGCTGACGGCAGCCGTGGCAGGATCGCTGGCGTATTGCCAGGTGAACACGAAGTCGTCGGCAGTCAGCGGTTTGCCATCGTGCCATTTGACTCCCGGCTTGATTTTCCAGACCACCGACTTGGCATCGGCGGCGAGACCGCCGTTTGCAACCGAGGGAATCTCTGCAGCGAGGATGGGGTTGAGATTGCCGTCGGCGTCCCAGCTCGCGAGCGGTTCGTAGAAAACCCGCGATCCGTCCTGGTCCTTGGTGCCGGTGGCGAAATGCGGATTGAGTAGCGTCGGCCCCTGCCACCACAGCACCTTGAGAGGCCCGCCGCCCCCGCGCTTGGTCGGCTTGTAGACCGCGGGGCTCTGCGCCATGGCAACGCCGCCGAGCGCGAGGAGCTGGTTGGCCAGGGGAGCGGTGAGACCGACCGCGGCGAGGCGCTTGACGAAGGCGCGGCGGTCCATCCGTCCGTCCTTCACCTGACCGATCATTGAACGCAGCTCTTTGTCCAGCATGGTTGTCCCCCGTCTGGTTCCGGCATGGATGCAGGCGGCCGCTCGCGACCGCCGGGTTTGGCTGGCGGTAGATGGCACACCGAATGGGGTGCACGTCAACTGGGACCGTGTGTATGCAAACGGTCTTCTGGCTGTCCGTTGGGCAAAATTGCGCTCAGCAGCCCATCCGTTCGGCAATCCAGCAGCAAAATCTGCTGGATTGCGCGCTGCACTGCGGAAAATTTGTTCGCTGGATCAGACGAAGTATCGAGGCCGATTCTACGCCACGGACATGTCGAGCGGCGGCGCGACCTGATCCGGCAACGGACAGACGTAAGGTGTCCTGGCCGTCCGCTTCTGGAGATCGGTCTTGGCGGCCTTGATCAGCTCCGGTTCCGTCAGCGCCTTGATGCCGAGACCGGCCATGGCCTTGGCCGCCTGCACCATGGCCTTGTGCGCGTGCGGGCTCTTGCCCTGCGCCACCACCTGCCAGGTGTGGAAGGGCGTGCCGATTGCAACCGTCGGTGCGTGCACCTGCACCGTCGGCACCACCCAGCTCACGTCGCCGACATCGGTCGAGCCGACGAGCGGGTTGCGCTTGGCATCGAGCGGCACCAGGAAGTCGGCCAGCGGCCGATCGGTCGGGTCCATGCCGATCGCGTAATAGACGGAGGCGATGTCCTTGTCGCTCAAGGTCGCACGGATCTGGCCGGCAAAGCTCTTGTCCGCATCGTCGAAATGCGGCGGTCCGAGCTCTTCCATCACCTGGTGCAGCGCCTGCTCCAGCGGCCCGTTCGGCAGGATGTTGGAGACCGCGGAGATGATCTTCATTTCGACCTTGGTCTCGGTCATCAACGCGGCGCCTTGCGCGATCTTCGACACGCGCTCGACCAGCTCGTTCATGCCGGGAAGATCGCGCGCGCGGATCGAATAGCGCACGCGCGCATGGGCCTGCACCACGTTGGGCGCGATGCCGCCGGTGTCGAGCAGCGCGTAGTGCACGCGCGCGTCGCTCGGCATGTGCTCGCGCATGTAGTTGACGCCGACATTCATCAATTCCACCGCATCGAGCGCCGAACGGCCGAGATGTGGCGAGGCCGCCGCATGCGAGGTGCGGCCGGTGAAGGTGAAATCGGCGCGCGTATTCGCGAGCGACGGCGTCACCGCCACTTCCCAGAAACTGTGAGGGTGCCAGGTGATGGCGATGTCGGCGTCTTCGAACGCGCCGGAGCGCACCATGAAGGCCTTGGCGGCGCCGCCTTCTTCCGCAGGGCAGCCGTAATAGCGCACGCGGCCGGGCACCTTGTTCTCCGCCAGCCAGTCCTTTACCGCCGTCGCGGCGAGCAGCGCGGCGGAACCGAGCAGGTTGTGACCGCAGCCATGGCCATGGCCGCCGGTCTCGATCGGACGATGCTCGGCAACACCCGCCTCCTGGCTGAGGCCCGGCAGCGCATCGTACTCGCCCATGAAGGCGATGACCGGACCGCCCTCGCCCCACTCGCCGATCAGCGCCGTCGGGATGCCGGCGACGTTCTCGGTGATGCGGAATCCCTGATGGCGCAGCTCGGCGAGATGCTCGGCGGCGGACCGCGCCTCGGTGTAGCAGACCTCAGGCATGCCCCAGACCCTGTCGCTGAGGTCGATGAAACGTTCCTTGATCGTATCGATGCCACGCCAGATGTCGCTGCGGTTGTCCATGCTTGTCGTCCGTGATCCCTTGGTCCAACGAAGCGGCAATGGTTAGCAGCTTCACTGCACGGCGCCTAGCACCGCGCCGGACAGCAGCCATGCGGCGGGGGCCGGATAACATGACGACCCGTGCAAGAGGTGTTTCCAGGCCTTTCGAAAATTTCACGCAGCGTTCTCCCGAATAGTTGGGAACGAGGCTTTCAAGACCGCCTGCTCCGGCCTAAATTAGGCGTGCTTCGCGCGTCGCTCCGCCAGACTTGCCGGAGCGATGCCCTCAGCCAGGAGAACTCGATGAGCACCCTGACCGAATGGAGAGTGCCGCCGGCGAACCAGCCGCGGGCGAGCGACTACGGTTTCGATCTCGACCGCGCGCTCGGCTCCGTCGTCGGCCTGCACGCCATCATCCCCCCGGACGCGTTCAGTGCCGAGACGCTGGGCACCGAACGCGCCGGCAACGGCGTCGTGATCGACGACGGCCTGGTTCTCACGATAGGCTATCTCATCACCGAGGCAGAGTCAGTCTGGCTGCACCGCGCCGATGGGCGCGTGGTGGAGGGCCATGCGCTCGGCTTCGATTCCGAGACCGGGTTCGGGCTGGTGCAGGCGCTCGGCCAGCTCGACATTGCGCCGCTGCCGCTCGGCTCGTCGGCGGCGACGCGGATCGGCGACCGCGTCGTGGTCGGCGGCGCCGGCGGACGCACGCGCTCGGTCGCGAGCCAGGTCGTGGCGAAACAGGAATTCGCCGGTTACTGGGAATATCTGCTGGATGAGGCCATCTTCACCTCTCCCGCACATCCGAACTGGGGCGGCACGGCGCTGCTCAACGAACGCGGCGAGCTGATCGGCATCGGCTCGCTCCAGCTCGAGCGCGAACGTGACGGCAAGGCCGAGCACGTCAACATGATCGTGCCGATCGATCTCCTGAAGCCGGTCCTGGAGGACTTGCGCAAATTCGGCCGCGTCAACAAGCCGGCACGGCCCTGGCTCGGGCTGTACTCGACCGAGATCGACAACCGCGTGGTGGTGATCGGGATCTCCGCCAACGGCCCGGCCGCTCGCGCCGAGCTGAAGACCGGCGACGTCATCCTCGCCGTCAACGGCGACAAGGTGACGAGCCAGACCGCCTTCTACAAGAAGATGTGGGCGCTCGGCGCCGCCGGCGTCGACGTGCCGCTCACCGTTCATCATGAAGGCGTCACCTTCGACGTCACGGTGACGTCGACCGATCGCTTCAAGCTCTTGAAGGCGCCGAAGCTGCACTGATCCAAGGGCTTTGAGGAAGCGGGCGATGACCGAGGCCGTGGTGGACGACATCGTGGCCGTGCTGCCGCCGCTGCTCAACGCGCTGGAAGCACTCGGCTTCTTCCAACGGCATCTGCATCCGCCAGCCTTCGCCTCGGTGATGGATGCGATCGGCACGCCGGACGAGGCGCTGCAGACGGCGCACGCCGCAATCGGGGATTGGCCGGAGCAGTTCGCTGGCCTGCGCGAGCGGCTCGATCGCGCCTGCGGCGAGACGCTCGCTGCCTTTGCCGGCATTCGTGAAGTCGAGCGGGGCCATGGCGATCTCGTCGCGGTGTTCCGCGCCCTGCGCCATGTCCCGCGCGCGCAGGAGGCGCTTTATCCGCTGGCGGTTAAGTTTCCGCCCGTGAGCGGCTTCTTCCTCAACGCCGCCAATCGCGACAATGCGGATTTGTTGTCGAAGCTCGAAGCCGGCGCGAGCGAAGATACCGGCATCTTCCACGACCACAACGAGCCCGGCAGTCGCGGCGGCTTCTCGGTCTATGTCCCCGAATATTACACGCCCGAGCGTGCCATGCCGCTGGTGATGGCGCTGCATGGCGGCAGCGGCAACGGCCGCGGCTTTCTGTGGAGCTGGCTCCGCGACGCCCGCAGTCTTGGCGCGATCCTGGTGGCGCCGACTGCGACCGGGCCGACCTGGGCGCTGATGGGCGACGACACCGACACGCCGAACCTCATGCGCATCCTCGAGGCTGTGCGCAGCCGCTGGAGCATCACCCCCTCGCGCATGTTACTAACTGGCATGAGCGATGGCGGCACCTTCTGCTACGTCACCGGCCTCGACGGCGCCTCGCCCTTCACGCATCTCGCGCCTGTTGCGGCGACCTTCCATCCGCTGATGGCGGAAATGGCCGACGCAACGCGCCTGCAAGGCCTGCCGGTCTTCATCACTCACGGCAAGCTCGACTGGATGTTTCCGGTGCAGACCGCACGGCAGACGCAGGCGGCACTCTCCGCCGGCGGTGCCGACGTCATTTATCGCGAGGTCGACGACCTCAGCCACACCTATCCGCGCGAGATCAATGCGGAGCTGATGGAGTGGCTGAATGCAGAATGAACAATCTCTCCTTAGATGCGCCGCATGGTCGCGGAACCATCACTCCGGGCCGACGTTATTGCCCGTCACCGGAGGTTCGCCATGCAGACTTTTTTTGGAATGATCCTGGGCGCGCTGCTGCTTGCGTGCGGCGTCTACATCTATGATTCCATGCAGACGTCGTCGGTCGCCAAGGGTGAGGTCGCGACGACCAACCGTACCATCGTGAACTGGGACGTCGCCAAGGCCGATTGGGATGCGCTGCGCGATCGCGCGCACAAGGACTGGGTCCGCATCTCGTCGAAGTAATTTCGTCCGATCGACATGAACAAGGCGCCGTCGCGAACTCCGCGACGGCGCCTTTCTGTTGCGTCCTGAAATATCGGCCGCTCAGTTCATCTTGGCCTTGCGGGCGTCGGCGATGACCTGCTCGAACTCGGCCATGCTGAGCGCGCCGGGCACGCGATACTTGCCGACGATGAAGGACGGGGTGCCATGGAAGCCGAAAGCTTCAGCCTGTTCGTTGTTGCGCTTGAGGATGGCGTCGATGTCCTTGGCGTGCCCGGTGAGATCGCGCTTCAACCGGTCCATGTCGACCCCGGCGGCCGCCAGCAGCTCGTTGATGCGCGGCTCGGTCAGGCGCGAGCTGACGCCGATCATGGCGTCATGGGCCTGGTGATACTTGCCCTGGAATTTGGCCGCCAGCGCGCTCCGCGCCGCGGTGACCGAAACCGGCCCGAGGATCGGCCAGTCCTTCATCACCAGCCGCACCTTGCCGTCGTCCTGGACCACCTGGCGCAGCTCGGGCTCGAGCTTGCGGCAATAGGGACAATTGTAGTCGGACCATTCGACGATGGTGATGTTGCCGTCGGGATTGCCTGCGACGGGCGTGTCGGGATCGCGCAGCACCTTGGCTTCGGTCAGCACCTCGTCATCACCGGCCGCCGCGCGCGCCGGGACGATGCCACCCACCGCGAGAGCACCCGCTCCGATCAGCGTCAAGGCTGCGCGCCGCGTCGGCGCAAGGCCACTCTTCCCAAATCCGGTCATATCTCGTCCCGTTCCGGCCCCATCTTGCGGATAATATGCCCGCGGACCGGCCATTGTTACGGGTCATATAGAATGGCGCGGGCGGGATTGCCACGCGAATCGCACCCGGTCCAGCTAAGCCGCCGCGCGAGGCAGCATCGCCATCAACGTCCCGCTCATCGTGGCGATCAGCGTGGTCTTGCCGTCATGCTCGGCGTAGGCCTTTGCCTCGCAGAAGGTCAGCGTGCGGCCGGGCTTGACCACTTCGGCCTTGAAGACGAAGCGCTCGCCGCGGGCGGGCGCGAGCAGCGTGGTCTTGAATTCGACGGTGAGGATACCGGCCTCCGGCGGCATCAGGCTGAAGGCCGCAACGCCGCAGGCATTGTCGAGCCCGGCCGTGATGATGCCGGCATGGATGAAGCCGTTCTGCTGTGTGAGGGCCGGTGCATGCAGCATCGCCAGCTCGACCTCGCCCGGTGCGAGGCGGACGATCACGATGCCGAGCGTGCGCATGGCCGGCTGGCCATCGAACATGGCGATGGCCGCCGCGCGGTAGCCCGGGTTTTTCGGCTCGAAGGCTGTCATGGCTCACACCTCGGCAGGTTCCGCAAGATGCCTCGAGGCCGCTTCGCGAATGGCATCGGCGAACGGCGCGGACTTCCGCAATTGGCGGTCCATGTGCACGCCGGTGATCTCGCACGTCGCGGCGAGCTCGCCAGTCTCGGCATTCGTCATGTCGTGCCGGAAGCGGATCGACTTGTCCCTGATCTCGAGCAGATGGCTGCGGATCTCGACGATGTCGCCGGCGAGCAGCTCGCGCTTGTAGGCGATGTTCTGCTGCACCGCGGCCATGCCGCGGCCGGAGGAGCGCAAATAGCTCGGCGTCAGGCCAATGCGAGCGAACAGATTCCAGTTGGCCTCGTCGAACTTGCCGACATACCACATGATGTTCATGTGCCCGACATGGTCGCATTGCCATGGATAGACCGTGCCGCGATAGGTTGCCTCCTGCTCCATCGCAACTCCTCCCGCAATTTCGTCCTTGATCGTTGATACGGTAGCGTATCAAACCCGTGTCGCGTTAGCAATACGGCACCGTATCAAGTCCGGGTGAGGCTTCCTTCATGAGCGACGGCAAGGGCGATGTCTGGGTCGAGGCTGGATTTGCCGAGCTCGCCCGTGCGGGGGTGGAGGGCGTGCGGGTCGAGGTGCTCGCCAAAAACCTCGGCGTCACCAAGGGTGGGTTCTACCGGCGCTTCGCCGATCGCGCCGCGCTGCTCGAGGCCATGCTGGAAGCCTGGCGCAAGGGCCGCATCGCCGCGATCGCGCAGCAGACAAGCCTTGACGGGCAAGCGCCGCGCGAACGGCTGAAGGCCGTGATCCAGCTCTATTCCGAGCGGCTCAATCCGGAAGGCATGGCGATCGAGCTTGCGATCCGGCAATGGGCCCGCTCGGACGAGAACGCCGCGGCAGCGGTGGCGAGCGTCGATGCGGCGCGGCTCAAGCACGTCGGCGACCTCTATCGAGCCACCGGCCTTGCGACCGAGGAGGCTGACGCGCAGGCCTTCCTGTTCTACTGCTTCATCTTCGGCCAGAGCCTGTTGTTCGTCGAGAGCGGTCCGCGCAAGCGGTCGCAGCTCGTGGCGAAATCGGCCGAGAAGCTGCTCGACTGAGCCAGATCCTTACCTGAAGGGCCGCGTAAGCGTCAAGGGTGCAGCGGTTTTCCGAAAAGATCGTGCGCCAAAATACAGGCGAAAAGGCCGGAGCGTTGCTCCGGCCTTCGTAGCATTCGAAGCTCAGGCGGAGCCCTTCAGCTTCTTGGTGCATTCGCTGTAATAGCCGCCGCCCTTCTGGATCCACTTCAAGCCGCCGTTGCCGTTGGTGGTCTTGTTGGCATTGTACTGGTCGACGCAGGTGTGCAGGCGCGCCTTGCCGGCGGGCTCCTTGGCATATTTCGGATCGACCGCGTTCGGGTAGATCGCAGGTCCCGCCGGCAGGGCCGGCGCCGCGGCGGGCGCCGCCTCTTTCTTCGCCTGCTTCGGCTCCGCGGGAGCCGTGGGCGCTGCCGCGGTCGGCGCAGCGGCGGGCGTCGCATCTGCACCGCATTGGGCCTTGCGGAAGTCATTCCACTTCATGGTGCCGAGCGAGCCGTCCTTCTTGGCGGCCTGGTACTTCGCGCTACACTCCTGCGCGGTCAATGCCTGCGCCGGCGCGCTCGCCAGCAATCCCGCGACACCCGACGCTGCGATCGCACACAACAATTTCGTCTGAATGGTCATCCTTGGGTCTCCTGCTTGGTCTTCCCTGACGGAAGTGAATTGAGGATTGCTATCCTAGCGTGCCGGACGCTTGCGACAAGGATGCGATGAGTTGCGCCGGCAAAATATAGTGATCCCGCCGCTTCACTCATTCATGTCGCGTTCAGCAACACGAGCCGACGTTTCAGCCCTTCGCAATTCTCGCAAGCAGAGTGCACCACATGACCTTCACGTCCCGCCTCGCCGCCGTCGCGCTCGCCTCCCTGCTCCTCACCGGCACCGCCTTCGCGCAGACCACCGCACCGGCCGCCAAGACCGACACTGCCGCCACTGTCCCCGACAAGAAGGCAACGAAGGAGCGGTCGGCGGAATCGCTGGAATGCTCGAAGCAAGCGGACGCCAAGGGATTGAAGGGGAAGGAGCGCAAGAAATTCCGTCGCGAATGCAAAAAGGAGGCGAAGGCCGGCAGCGCAGCCGCCGCTCCCGCAGCTCCCGCCGCCGACAAGAAATAAGCCCGTCATGCTTCCTTCCGAGCATCCGCGGAAGACGTCGCGCATTGCGGCATGACGAGCCTGCAATTGTGCGGCTCGGGCGGATTTGCGATAAGGTGGCGTGAAGCAAATCACCGCCTCCCTGTCGTTCGAATGGCCGAGCCGTGCCAAGATCCTGAGCACGGTGGAGACGCTCGTCATCGGCACCGCCGGCGGCCTCGCGTTTCTGCTCGCCGGCCTGCCCGGCGGGCTGATCTCCGGCTCGATGATCGCGGTCGGGATCGCCGCAATCGCCGGCCGCCAGCTGAGCCTGCCGCCGATCCTGACCCAGACCGTGCTGGTGCTGCTCGGCATCTCGCTGGGCTCGGTCGTCTCGCGCCATTTGCTTCAGCAGGTCAGCGCCTATCCTCTCACCATCGGCCTGCTGGCGCTCGCCACCTTCTGCTCCACGTTCGGCTCCAGCTATTACCTCCAGCGCATCCATGGCTGGGACCGCACCTCGGCTTTCCTGGCCGGCAGCCCCGGCGCGCTGTCGCAGATCACGATCCTGGCGGTCGAGCGCGGCGCCGACCTGCCGGGCATTGCGGTGGTGCAAACCATGCGCGTCATCATCCTGACCGCCGCGCTGCCGATGGTGCTGGCGATTGCAGGAGTCGCGCCCTCGGCTGCGCCGTCGCTGGCAACGACCATCGCCTCGCCGCTCGATCTCCTCGAGCTGGCCGCCGCGTCGCTGGCGGCAGCGCTCGTGTTGCGGCTGATCAGGTTTCCCGCAAGCTGGATGTTCGGCGCGATGATCGCCTCCAGCGTGCTGCATGGTGCCGGATGGGTCGAGGGCGGCCTGCCGGATTGGGTGCGCGGCGTGGCGCTGATCGGGATCGGCGCACTGATCGGCAGCCGTTTCGCGCGGATGCGAATCAAGACGCTCGCCGGCCACCTCAGCGCGGCCCTGGGCTCGTTTGCCGTGGCCATCGCCGTCTCCGCCATCTTCGTCGGCATCGTGGCGCTCACCACCCAGGTGAAATTCTCCGACGTCATCGTCGCCTTCGCGCCCGGCGCCATGGATGCGATGCTGGCGCTGGCCTTGACGCTGCACATCGACCCGATCTTCGTCGGCGCCCATCACCTGTCGCGTTTCGTTTTCGTGACGATCGCAACGCCGGGCATCGTGCACCTGTTCGGGCGCACGCAGGACGACGTGGACGATTGAGCTTTAGCGCTTCGCCGTCCGCACCAATCCCCACGCGGTGATCGCGGCCATCAAGAGCGAGATCAGCACGTTGTAGCCGGCGAGCGAGAGGCCGAGGAAGCGCCACTGCACCTCGTCGCAGCGCACCACCTTCACGGTGTCGAGCTTCGACAAGAGATCGGCGGCGCTGCCGAGATTGACGACGGGCCCGGAGCAGTCGGTCGGCCCCTTCCAGAACCCCCATTCGACCCCGGAATGGTAGGCGCCGAGACCGGCATTGACGAGCATCGCCAGGGCGAGGATCGCGAGCCCCGCCAGCAGCAGCGGCCGCGGCGCGCCGCTCCGCGCCGCCAGCGCCGTGAGCGCACCGAGCGGTATTGCGAGGTAGTAGGCGTAGCGCTGCTCCAGGCACAATGGACAGGGCAGGATCTCCAGGACGAGCTGGAAGAACCAGGCGCCCGCAATCGTGGCTACGGCGACCAGCGTGACCATCGCCGAGGCGGTCAGCGCGGGGCTCGTGGCGGCCGGCTTGAACGCAGGTATGGCGGCACTCTCGGTGGTCACGGCAGCCTCTTTGGCATCTCTCGCGCCCCAGCCTCTAGCCCCGGCCCATGCGGCTGTCGAGAACGGCTGACATCACTTTGGCGCGGGTTGACCCCGCCCCGTCCATGGCTATAGTCCGCCGGCTTCGCGACGCCGCCTATGGGGCCGACCGAGGGCCCCTGTGGCGGAACTGGTAGACGCGCTCGACTCAAAATCGAGTTCCGCAAGGAGTGCTGGTTCGATTCCGGCCAGGGGCACCACGATAAAACACTAATAATAACTATGCCTTAAGCCGTCGGTTCGATCCCGGATTTCTCCGGAAAATCTTCGCGATGCATTGAAACCACAAGTAAAAGTTCGCTCCGGCCGTCCGTTTTGTTGGCATTTTTGTCGGTATCGGGCGAACAAACGTTCATGGCGAATTTCGCTATTCCCGACGAGGGAATTGAGCAGATGGCCCCCAGGAACGACGGCTGAACTTTCCACTCGATATACGTACCAATCGCCGCTGGATATTGTGAACAGATCGGTCTTCCGGCGCACGGGGGCTTTGTCCCTCCCCGTCACATGCGCGGAAACGCAGAAGCAGGGCATAGGACTTGTCGAACATCAATCTCAAGCTTCTCCATACCTTCCTGCTTGCAGCTGAGCACGAAAGCTTCCGGAAGGCCGCCGAGGAATCGAACCGGTCTCCTTCTGCGGTCAGCATGCAGATCCGCGACTTGGAGGAGCAGATCGGCGTCCTCCTTTTTCGCAGAACGCCGCAGAAAGTATTGCTGACATCTGAGGGGCGAATTCTGTTCGAGCAGGCAAAGCGCGCCCTCCAGGAAGTTCAGTCCGGGCTGGATTTGCTGAGCGAGTCAGCACAGTCCCGCAGCCGTCACATTCGCATGGCCTGCGTTCCGACGCTCGCGTCCGGATGGCTGCCCAACATCCTGGCGACATTCAAGGTCCGCTATCCGCGGAGCCAGGTCCAGCTCATGGAGCTCTCCACGACGCCTATGCTTGAACTCCTCAAGCGGCAGGATGTCGAGTTCGGTATTGGTCCGCAAGTCCCCGACATGGGGGACTATGAGTTCGAGCCGATGCTTGAGGACCCCCTTTTTGCCTGCGTACCGCCGGTGTTCGACGAGGGGCAAGCAAGCACAGGATTCGCCGATCTGGTGGACAAGCCGGTCATCCTGCTGTCGAAAACGACAGCCGTGCGAGGGTTGATCGACGAGACGCTGGAGACGCTCCACGTCCGGCTCGATGTTCAATTTGAAGTTCAGGCCGCCACGACAGCGGTGGCACTGGCCGCGTCCGGCCTCGGCATCGCGATCGTGCCACGAGTCGCGCTGGTGCAGGCCGGCGTGCAGCGGTTTCGTGTGGTCCCGCTCTCCGATCAAATCAAGCTTCGCCAGATTGGCTTGATTACCACGCGCAACTCGGTCAGGCGCCCGAACACCGAGCAGCTGATCTCTTTGATCCGCTCAAGTCTTTCCCAGCTGCGCTGACGCCCTCCCGCTCAGAGCAGCTTCAGGAGCGCATCCACGACCTGACTGGTCGTCGCATTGCCGCCGATGTCCCGTGTCCTCAGCGCTGCATCCTCCAACCCGGCGCACACGGCAGCTTCCATCCTGTCGGCACCAAGGCGCAGCCGATCATCGCGATAGCGCCGGTCCAGGCGTCTCAGCATCAGTATCGCAGCCAGGATCGTTCCATAGGGATTGGCGAGCCCCTTTCCTGCTATGTCGGGCGCCGAGCCATGCGAAGCTTGAAAGAAGCCGATTCCATCACCGACTTCTTCCGACGGAGACATGCCCATGCCGCCGACCGTCGCGGCACCGAGATCGGAAATGATGTCGCCGAACATGTTCTCGGTGACGATGACGTCGAAGTGCGATGGCTTGTTGACGAGATGAACGGTCATCGCATCAACAAGGACGTGCTCGGCTTCAATGTCGGGATAGTCCTTGGCCACCTCGTCGAAGACGGAACGGAAGAACGCATATGTGCGCAGGACATTGGCCTTGTCGCAACAGGTGACCCGGCGCCGGCCGTCCTTTGGCGAGCCGTTACGCGATCTGGCGAGGTCGAACGCGAACCGGACGATACGCTCGATACCTTTCCTAGTCTGAACTAGCGTGTCGACTGCGACTTCCTCCCTCAGCAGCGCACCCGCGCCGCGCGCGGCGTAGAGCCCCTCGCTATTCTCCCTGACGATGACGTAATCGATCGACCCCGGATGCCCGAGCGGAGACGGCACGCCCTTGTAGAGCCTAATGGGCCGCACGTTGGCATACAGATCCAACTTGAAGCGAAGTGAGAGCGTGAAATCAAGTCCGGCTTCGGTTCCGTCAGGGTGAACCACACCGGGAATGCCAGCCGCACCATGGAGAATGGCGTCGGCCCCGCGACAGCCCTCGAACGAGGTCGCCGGAAAGGAGTCTCCCGTTTCGAGAAAGTGAGTGGCACCCGCCGGGTATTCCACGAACTGGAGCGTGCCGGTCTGGACACCAGCCTGCAGCACCGCAACCGCCGCACGAGCGACTTCCGGTCCGATGCCATCTCCGTGCACGACCGCAATTTTGTAACTGTCCTTCATGATACTCGCTCGGTTGATTGTAGTGGTCTCGTCTCTTCCCTCGCAGCCACGAATGCGCAAGGTCAGGCATCGGCGCGCCACGTTGGGTGAAGCGTCGATCAGATGTGTATCGTCGCGACTGATCGCGAAGCCGACAGAATGATCGGGTCAGTCCAGCTTGATCCAGACTCCCTTCGTATTGAGGTACTCGTCGAGCTGTTCGGTGCCGCCTTCACGGCCATATCCACTCATCTTGTAGCCGCCGAAAGGCAATGCAGGATCGATCGCGTGATAGGTGTTCACCCAGACCGATCCCGCCCGGAGACTGCGCGAAATGATGTGGGCCTTGCTCACGTCACGCGTGAAGACACCCGCCGCAAGCCCGTATGGTGTCGCATTGGCGCGCTCCACGGCTTCATCGAGCGTGTCGAACGGCAGTGCGGAAATGACCGGACCAAAGATTTCGTCACGGGCGATCTGCATGTCGTCGGAGACGCCGGCGAACACGGTCGGCTCGACGAAGTTGCCCTTCGCGAAACTCCCCTCTCTCAGTCTTCGGCCTCCGGTCACGACCTTCGCGCCCTGGTCGCGTCCGCTGTTCAGGAAGCCTTCGACCTTGTCGAGCTGTCGCTCGGAAACGAGGGGTCCGATCTCCGTCATGGGATCAGCTCCGTCGCCGATCTTGAGGGCCGAAGCGAACTTTCCGAGCCGTTCGACCAACTCGTCGTGGATCGCTCGCTCGACGAACAGGCGGGAGCCGGCGATGCAGATCTGGCCCGAATTGGCGAACGCTGCCATCGCGGCAATCGGGACAGCCTTGTCGAGGTCCGCGTCGGCGCAGACGATGACCGGCGACTTTCCGCCAAGCTCGAGGGATACCCGTTTGAGATTGCCGGCCGACGCTCGGATGATCGCCTGGCCAGTGGCAGTGGATCCCGTGAAGACGATCTTGTCGACACCGGGATGTTCGGCCAAAGGCGCGCCGGCCTCCGGGCCGGTCCCGGTCACGACGTTGACGACGCCGGGCGGCACACCTGCCTCGTTCATCAAATCCGCGATCAGGAGGGGCGTTAGCGGCGCCTCTTCGGAAGGCTTGAGCACGATGGTGCATCCGGTCGCGAGCGCAGGTCCGATCTTCCAAACCGATGCAGCGGTGGGCGCGTTCCACGGGATGATCGCGCCGACCACGCCGACCGGCTCCTTCCGCGTGAACGAAACTATGTCGCCGGGAAGCGAATTGTCGATCGTCTGCCCATGAATCGCCGTCGCCATGCCGGCGTAGTATCTGAGCATGCCGAGCACGCGAAGCTTGTTCGCCCGCGTCCTGACGATCGGCATACCCATGTCGGCGGTGTCGGACCGACTGATCTCCTCCCAATGCTTCTCGAACAGATCGGCAATGCGCAGGAGCAGAGCCTGTCGCTCGAACGGTTTGAAGCGGCTCCACGGTCCCACGAAGGCGCGCCGGGCGGCGCTAACGGCAATGTCGATGTCGCCAGCATCGCCACGCGGGACACGGCCGATCACCTCGCCAGTCGCGGGATTGCGCGTCTCGAGGACTTTTCCCGAGCGGGCCTCAACCCACGCGCCATCGACGAACATCTTGCGAGTTCGGCCATCTACGGGAAATCGGATATCGGTCATTGTCATTGGATCGGTCGTCCCTGTCTCAACACTCATTCTCGGTCTAGGCTGCCGGCTTCGTCTTTCGAAGGAGCCGCGCCAGGTCGGAAATATAGGCTTGGCCATGGCCGCTCTCGACCACAGCCGCGATCGCAGTGCCGACACCGTCTGCGATCGCTTTGGATGCGCCGGAGTTGCTCGCCATCATCCGGTAGTAGGAGATATCCTTTAGTGCATTATCGATAAAGAACGGGATCGTGCCGGTATCGCCCGTCACGATTGCGGGCGCCATGCGCTGGAGCGCAACGCCAGCCCCGCCTCCTTTGGCAAGGACGTCGACGAAGACCGCCGGATCGACGCCTGCATCAGCAGCCTGCGCCGCGGCTTCGCCAAGCAGCGCCATGAAGCCGATCGATACATAATTATGGAGCAGCTTGAGCCGGTGGCCGAAACCCACCGGGCCGACATGTTCCACACCCTCGGTGAACGAGGCAAGAACCGCGCGGACGCTGCGAAGGTCGGCTTCGTCGCCGCCAACCAGAAGGTTCAGCGTTCCTTCTTCCGCGTGCCTGGCGGTGCGCGTCATGGGCGCATCGAGAAAGCGTCCACCCGCCGCCTCGACCGCGGCGGCCATCCGCAATGTCGAGTCCGGCAGCGCCGTCGAGCAATCGACAATGATGGTGCCCTTACGGAGGCCAGACAGAACGCCCGCTTCGCCCGTCAGGATCGCTTCGACCTGAGGCGAACCCGTTACGCAGAGGATGATAACATCCGACGCGCTCGCGACCTCACCGGGCGTCTTGCAGGCCGTGGCCCTGAGGCTGAGGAGATCGTCAACGGGTTGATTGCCCGGATGGTCGAGAAAGGCCAGAGGAAAGCTGCCCCGCGCCAGGACATTCTTTGCGATTCCATGGCCCATCAGACCTACACCGACAATTCCGACTCTCAGCGTGGTCATCTCATTCATCGTTCATGCAAGCCTCTCGTGAATGGCGGCGTAGATGATCTGTTGCTCTGTCGCCTGATCGCGTCGACGATCTTCCCGCGCTTGGCGACCACGATCCGATGGACAGCGCCAGCAATTCTGGCAAGTAAGAGCGGATCACGACGCTAGCCGAGCCCGCATCCGCAGATGCTCCGCGCGGCTCATTTGGCCGGCGCAACGTTGCGGCGCCGACCCGTGGCGGCGCGACCGGATTTGAAGGCCGACCCGAGCCGTGCTCTTGCGCTGGATAGGCCGCTTGCAACCATCGTTTCCTCGCCTGCGACAGGCTTCCTTCTTGATGGCGCAAGATGAGCGGCGTCGTCCGGTTCCATGCAAGGCGCTTTTTCTGACCTCCCGTTTGGTTTTTCTGATCTGCCAGCCTTTCCCCCGGTGGTCGGAAAAACCCACGGGTTTACTTCCGTCATGCCGAGGCACGTCGACGGTCCAATGAGGGCCGCAGTGTCACCCGGACATCGGCCCGTGAGAAAAACTGACACCCCGTTCAGAATTACTGCGCTACGCCAGCATTGCTTCAGCACTCTGCCGAGAATTAGATCCGCAAACATCAATCATAACGAAGCCAAGTCGACTTGGCGGACAGACGGGGGAACCGCGATGAGTCAGACCACCACCTATGCCGGTGCCGCCGGCGCTGCCAAGTCGGCGATCGAGACTTCGACCATTCGCGCCATCTCCTGGCGACTGATCCCGTTCCTGGTGCTGGCCTACTTCTTCTCCTACCTCGATCGCGTCAATCTCGGCTTTGCCGCCCTGACCATGAATGCGGACCTGAAATTTTCCCCCTTGGTGTTCGCCTGGGGCGCCGGCATCTTCTTCATCGGCTATTTCATCTTCGAGGTGCCGAGCAATCTCGCGCTGGAGAAATTCGGCGCCAGCCGCTGGATCGCCCGGATCATGGTGACCTGGGGCATCATCTCGGCGCTGATGGCGATGGTCAGCGGCGAGACCAGCTTCTACATTCTGCGCTTTCTGCTCGGTGTCGCCGAGGCCGGTTTCTTCCCCGGCATCATCCTCTATCTCACCTATTGGTACCCGGCCGAGTACCGCGGCCGCTTCATCGCGGCCTTTGCGATCGCGGTCCCCGTATCCACCGTGATCGGCGCACCGATCTCGGGCTTGCTGCTCGGCCTCGACGGCCTCATGGGGTTGAAGGGCTGGCAATGGCTGTTCATCATCGAGGGCATTCCGTCGGTGCTGCTCGGCATCGCCACCTGGTTCTATCTCACCGACAAGCCGGAGAAGGCGGACTGGCTCTCGGCCGAGCAGAAGACCTGGCTCAAGGCCAAGCTTGATTCGGAGGTTGCAGCCAAGAAGGCGGTCAAACATCTGTCTCTTGGCGAAGCGCTGACGTCGCCGAAGGTGATCACGCTGAGCCTGATCTATTTCGGCTTCGTCGGCGCGCTCTATGGCATGCAGTTCTGGCTGCCGCAGATCGTCAAGGCGTTCGGCCTGACGAACACACAGACCGGCTTCGTCACCGCGATTCCCTATCTGTTCGGCACCATCGCCATGATCTTGTGGGCGCGGCATTCCGATGCCACGCGTGAGCGCGTGTTCCATGTCGGCGCACCGCTGCTGCTCACGGCGATTGCGCTCGGCATCTCCTCCTATCTCACCGATCCCACGCTAACGATGGTGGCGCTGACGGTGGCCGCGATCGGCGTGTTCTGCTGCTTCGGCGTGTTCTGGACCCTGCCGACCGCCTGGCTCTCCGGCACGGCGGCCGCCGGCGCCATCGCCTTGATCAACTCGATCGGCAACCTCGCCGGCTTCGGCGGGCCCTATCTGATCGGCTGGGTCAAGGAAGCAACGGGGCAGACCTCGACCGGTCTCTTGGTGCTTGCGGTCCTGCCGCTGATCGCCGGGGTCCTGGTGTTCATCGGCGGCCACGACAGCAAGCACGAGTTCGGCGAGCCGGGACGGTAGCCTTTCCAGCACGCCCTGTAAATCCTAGCCCCATTCCCAACTTTGGGGATGGGAGTCTCGACGACTGCGGTCAGGAGCGATGAGGGCTCGACTGGAGTACCCCGATCCTTTGCTAGACCTGGACCGAGGTTAGCTTTTTCAGGCAGCGCAACGCAAATGACGACCGGCTGTGGCGGATGCCAGGGATGCGATAGAGCTTTTCGCGCAGGAAGCGTTCATAGCCGGCGGTGCTTTCGACCGCGACCTTCACAATGTAATCGTAATCGCCGGTGGTGAGATAGGCCTCGATCACCTCCGGCAAATTCGTCAGCAATTGGCCAAAGCGTTCGAGCATCTCCTCGTCGTGACGATCGAGCGTCAGCTCTATGATGACCGTTTCGGGCAGGCCAAGCTTGTCCTGATTGAGCAGCGCGACGTAGCCATCGATATAGCCCTGCGTCTCGAGACGCTTCAGCCTGTTCCAGCATGGCGTGGTGGAGAGCCCAATCCTGTCGGCGAGTTGCGCCGTCGTCAGGCGTGCATCCTGCTGCAAGGCGCGCAGGATCTTGCGATCGATCTCGTCTAGCCGAAGCGCATCCTTGCGCGGGGCCTTGACCGGCCTCGAGGCACGTCCGATCGGCACCATACCAAGAACTCCATTCTGGCCTTACGGCTGACATGTGGAATATCCTTATCGCATATCCAGGCTATACCCAGATCAAAAGAACAACAATCCTGGTCTTTGCCAGTACGATGTACTTACAAAACGAGACGTATGCGGTGTTTTTTCTCGAACTCCAGACCAGCGATATGCACGCCGCACTCGGCCGCCTGCTCGACCAGACCCGTGTCGCGGGGCTGCGGCTTGCCGCCGTCAGCGCGCGCGTGGATTCGAACGCCTGCCGCATCTCGGCTTCCATAGATATCGATGACCGCGACGTCGTCGACCGGCTCGTTCGCCGCGTTGGTGCGTTATTCTGCATCGATGCAATCGAGGTGAGAGGTGAAAGCCAATGCCCGACCCCGACCTCATCCATGACATGATCCCGCAAGGCGAGGCGGCTCAATCCGCCGAGCATCCGCCACTGAGGCTGCACGTGCCGGAACCAGCGGTGCGCCCGGGCGGCACGCCAGATTTCTCGAACATCCGCATTCCGCGCGCAGGCCAGGTCAATCGTCCCGCAGTCGACGTGGACGCCGAGACGATTCGTGATCTCGCCTTCTCCGTCATTCGCGTGCTCAATCGCGATGGCGAGGCCGTGGGTCCCTGGGCAGGCACCCTCTCGGACAGCGAACTGCTCGAGGGCTTGCGTCACATGATGACGTTGCGTGCGTTTGACGCGCGGATGCAGACAGCACAGCGTCAGGGCAAGACGTCGTTCTATATGCAGCATATGGGCGAAGAGGCCGTGAGTTGCGCCTTCCGCAAGGCGCTTCTTCCGGGCGACATGAATTTTCCGACCTATCGCCAGGCGGGGCTTTTGATCGCCGGCGGCTACTCGCTGGTCGAGATGGCCTGTCAGATCTACTCCAACACGCACGATCCCCTGAAGGGGCGCCAGCTACCGGTGATGTATTCCTCCAGGGAGCACGGCTTCTTCTCGATCTCCGGCAATCTCGCCACCCAATACATCCAGGCGGTCGGCTGGGCGATGGCGTCTGCGATCAAGAACGACACCAAGATCGCAGTTGCGTGGATCGGCGATGGGGCGACTGCCGAATCCGACTTCCATGCCGCACTGGTGTTCGCCTCCACCTATCGCGCGCCGGTCGTGCTCAACATCGTCAACAATCAATGGGCCATCTCGACCTTCCAGGGCATCGCACGCGGCGGCTCCGGCACGTTTGCAGCGCGCGGTCTCGGCTTCGGCATTCCGGCACTACGTGTCGACGGCAACGACTACCTTGCAGTCCATGCGGTCGCGAAATGGGCCTGCGAACGCGCACGCCGCAACCTCGGCCCTACCCTGATCGAGCACGTAACCTATCGCGTCGGTGCGCATTCTACTTCGGACGACCCAGCGGGCTATCGGCCGAAGACAGAATCCGAAGCGTGGCCGCTCGGAGATCCCGTGATCAGGCTGAAGAACCATTTGATCGTCCGCGGCGCCTGGTCGGAGGAGCGGCACAAGCAGGCTGAGGCGGAGATCCTGGACACAGTCGTTTCGGCCCAAAAGGAAGCCGAGAGCTACGGCACGCTCCATTCCGAGCAACGTCCTTCGGCGCGTGACATGTTCGAGGGCGTATTCGCAGATATGCCGCCACATCTGCGCCGTCAGCGCCAGGAAGCCGGAGTCTGAATCATGACACGGCGGACCATGATCGAGGCGATTCGCGACGCGATGGACGTGATGATGTCGCGCGACAACGATGTCGTCGTGTTCGGCGAGGATGTCGGCTATTTCGGCGGTGTGTTTCGCGCCAGCCAGGGTCTACAGGCGAAATACGGAACGAGCCGTTGCTTCGATACCCCGATCAGCGAACTCGGCATCGTCGGCATCGCGGTCGGCATGGCAGCTTATGGCCTGAAACCCTGCGTCGAAATCCAGTTCGCCGATTACATGTATCCGGCTTACGACCAGATCGTCTCCGAGGCCGCGCGGCTACGCTATCGGTCGAATGGCCAGTTCACCTGCCCGCTCGTCGTGCGCATGCCGACCGGCGGCGGCATCTTTGGCGGGCAGACGCACAGCCAGAGCCCGGAAGCTCTGTTCACCCATGTCTGCGGCATCAAGACCGTCGTGCCATCGAACCCGCGCGACGCCAAGGGTCTGCTGATCTCCGCCATCGAGGACCCCGATCCCGTGATCTTTCTCGAACCGAAGCGGCTCTATAACGGTCCATTCGACGGTCATCATGACCGGCCGGTGACGCCGTGGTCGAAGCATGATCTCGGCGAAGTCGACGACGGACATTTTGCAATTCCGCTCGGTAGCGCCGCGATCCGCCGGCACGGCGAGGCCGTCACCATCCTCGCCTACGGCACGATGGTTCATGTCGCCGAGACCGCCGCGACCGAAGCCGGTGTTGATGCCGAGATTATCGATCTTCGCTCGCTGCTGCCGCTCGATCTCGACACCATCGAAGCCTCGGTCAAGAAGACCGGACGCTGCGTGATCGTGCATGAGGCAACGCTGACCTCCGGATTCGGTGCTGAGCTGTGCGCACTGGTCCAGACGCGATGCTTCTATCATCTGGAAGCTCCCATCGCGCGGGTCGCCGGCTGGGACACGCCCTACCCACACGCACAGGAATGGGACTACTTTCCGGGCCCGGCGCGAGTCAGTCGTGCGCTGATCGAAACGCTGGAGGCTTGAAATGGCCGAGCGCGTGATCAAGCTGCCCGACGTCGGCGAAGGCATTGCGGAAGCCGAGCTCGTGGAATGGCACGTGAAGGTCGGCGACGTCGTGCGCGAGGACGCCGTGCTCGGCGCAGTCATGACCGACAAGGCGACGGTGGAAATTCCCTCGCCCGCCGAGGGACGGGTCATCTGGCTCGCCGGCAGTGTGGGCGACGTTCTCGCCATCGGCTCGGACTTCGTTCGGCTGGAGGTCGACGGCAAGAGCGCGCCCGCGACGGAAGCGGTGAAGCTCGCATCGTCCGCGGCAAGCGCTTCGGCCAAAAAGTCTGATCATGCCGCAAGCGCCCCGCGCGTGCCGGCGAGCGATCCGCCCAATGCGCGGAGGACGGAGCCATCAGCGGCGCTACTCCGCCACGCAAGCGATCGGCCTTTGGCCGCCCCGGCGGTTCGGCTCCGCGCGCGGGAAGCAGGCGTCGACTTGCGTCAGATTCGCGGAACGGGCCCGGCCGGGCGGGTCACCCACGATGATCTTGACGCCCATTTCGCGCGCGGCGGTATCGGAACGACAGCGACGCCGTATCCCGCGCAAACCGCGGTGACCGACATCAAGATCGTCGGCTTACGCCGCAAGATCGCCGAGAAGATGTCGATTGCGAGCTCGCGCATTCCGCACATCACCTATATCGAAGAGGTCGATGTCACCGCGCTCGAGGATTTGCGCGCGAAGCTCAACAGCCAGAAGCAGCCGGGCAGGCCCAAACTGACATTGTTGCCGTTCCTGATGCGCGCCATGGTGCGCGCGATCACCGGGCTGCCCCATCTCAATGCCCATTTCGACGACGAGGTCGGGATCGTTCACCAGCACGCGGGCGTTCATATCGGGATTGCCACGCAAACGCCGACCGGCTTGGTGGTCCCCGTCGTCCGGCATGCGGAAGCGCGCGACCTCTGGAATTGCGCCGCCGAGGTCGCGCGGATCGCGGAAGCGGCGCGGAACGGCAGCGCCACCCGCGACGAACTCACCGGCTCGACCATCACGATCACGTCGCTCGGCGCACTGGGCGGGCTCGCGACGACGCCCATCATCAATCATCCGGAGGTCGCAATCGTCGGTGTCAACCGCATCGCCATCCGTCCGCATTGGGATGGCGCCGTCTTCGTTCCGCGTCAGATGATGAATCTGTCGTCCAGCTTTGATCACCGGGTGATCGATGGGTTCGATGCAGCCCAGTTCGTGCAGCGGATCAAGACACAGCTGGAGACACCGGCCATGATCTTCATTGACGCATAAGACAATGACCGAAATCACCTGCAAGCTCCTTGTCATCGGCGCGGGCCCCGGCGGCTACACCTGCGCGATCCGTGCCGGCCAGCTCGGCATCGATACGATCATCGTCGAGGCCGAAAAGCCGGGTGGAACCTGTCTCAATGTCGGCTGCATTCCTTCCAAGGCCTTGATCCATGCGGCCGGTGAGTATGAAACCATCGCGCGGGCCGCCGATGGCAAGAATGCCTTCGGCATTTCCGCTGCGCCGCCATCACTCAACTTCGCGAGGACCATCGCCTGGAAGGATGATATCGTCAGGCGCCTGAACGGCGGCGTGGCTGGTCTACTGAAAAGAGCCGGCGCCAGATACGTGGCTGGTCGCGCCTCCTTTCGCGACGGCAAGACCGTCGAGGTCGAAACGCCATCCGGCCGGCAGGTGATCCGTGCCGAAACGGTGGTGATCGCGACGGGCTCCGAGCCGGTTGCGCTGCCGTTCCTTCCCTTCGGAGGCCGCGTGATCTCCTCGACCGAGGCTTTGGCACTCACCGAAATCCCGAAGAAGCTTGTCGTGGTCGGCGGCGGTTACATTGGCCTCGAGCTCGGCACTGCGCTCGCGAAAATGGGCGCAGCCGTCACGGTCGTCGAGGCTGCGCCGCGCATTCTCCCGCAATATGATGTCGACCTGAGTGAGCCCATCGCAAGGCGCCTGACCGCGCTCGGAGTCACGGTTCTGACGGGCGCAAAGGTGCAAGCACTCGGCACGGAAAGCGCGGCGCTGGCGATCGAGACCGCCAGCGGGGAGCAGACGTCACTCGAAGCCGACAAGATCCTTGTTACGGTCGGCCGCAGACCCGCGACAAGCGGCTTCGGGCTCGAGATTCTCGATCTCGACATGGATGGACCTTTTATCAGAATCGACGACCGATGCCGTACCTCGATGCACGGCGTCTCCGCGATCGGAGACGTCACGGGAGAGCCGATGCTGGCGCATCGCGCCATGGCGCAAGGCGAAATGGTGGCTGAGATCGTTGCCGGTCGCCGTCGCGCCTGGGACCGCATTTCGATCCCGGCGATCTGCTTCACTGACCCCGAGATTGTCACGGTCGGCCTGTCACCCAACGAGGTGAGCAGCAGGGGTTTCGAGGTCAAGACGGACCTCTTCCCGTTCAAGGCCAACGGCCGCGCACTGACGCTGGATCGGGAAGACGGCTTCATCCGAACCGTCGCGCGAGCCGACAATCATCTCCTGTTGGGAATCCAGGGCGTTGGCGCCGGCATCGCCGAGCTCTCGGCAGCCTTCGGTCTTGCGCTGGAGATGGGCGCGCGCCTCGAGGATGTCGCCATGACCATCCATGCGCATCCGACCCAAGGCGAAGCCTTTCACGAGGCCGCGCTGAAGTCGCTGGGACATGCGATTCATATTTAGGCGTATAGGAACTCCCATGCCCCGCGCCGCGGCGGCGCCTCCCGTCGGGGGAATTGTGGAGTCCGGAACGGCATAGGCGATGAAGGCGTTCGACACCCGCTGCAAGCTGCCGGCATCGGTGGTAATTCGGCATTGTTTTCTTCGGGATGCCCTCTCAACGGCAGCCAATGCGGCACAAACCCGCAAAGATCACCCGATGCCAATCGGGAGCTGAGCATGTCCCAGTCAGTACACGTTCGGGCCTTTCGCGACCTTGTAGGCGACCGAGGCGTCGTTGACGACCCAGAGGGGATCGCTACCTACACAACGGATCAACGCCAGCTCTTCACGGGGTCGACGTTTGCCGTGCTGAAGCCGGCCACGACACAGCAAGTCGCTGACGTGGTACGGCTGGCGGCGCACCACGGGATCGGAATCGTTCCGCAAGGCGGCAACACCAGCTATTGCGGCGGCGCTACGCCGGACGCATCCGGACGCCAGATTATCGTGAGCCTCGAGCGGATGGACAGGATCCGCGAAATCGATCCCGTGTCCATGAGCATCTCTGTCGATGGCGGCGCCATCCTGAAGAACGTACAGGACGCCGCGGCGGCTGCCGGCCTTCTGTTGCCGCTCAGCCTCGGCGCGGAAGGCAGTTGCCGGATCGGGGGCAACATCGGCACGAACGCCGGCGGGCTGTCAGTCGTCAGGTACGGGATGACGCGCGATCTGCTGCTCGGGATCGAGGCGGTCCTGGCGGACGGCACGGTCGTCTCCGACATGCGCAAGCTGCGGAAGAACAACACCGGCTACGACGTCAAGCAGTGCTTCGTCGGAAGCGAGGGGACTCTCGGCATCGTCACCGGCGCAGTGTTGCGTCTCGCGCCCTTGCCGACCCACCGCGCGACTGCCTGGCTGAAGCTCGCGAACGGGGCACCGCTCGCCGAGCTTCTCGCATTGGTCCGCCGCGAATCCGCAGACCTGCTGACCACGTTCGAATTCATGGCGGCCAGATCCATCGCGCTCGCGACCGAAGCAATGACCGACCCGCCCTCCCTTCCAACAAGCCCAGCAGGCGCCGTCCTCGTCGAGATCGCCTCTTCCTCAAGGCATATCGATCTGGACGAACTAATGGAAGCCGTTCTGGTCGAGGCGATCGAGTCCGGCTGGATCGATGACGCATTGCTGGCGCAGAGCGGATCACAGCGGACCGCGATGTGGCGGCTCCGCGAGACCATCCCCGAGGGCGAGAAGCGCCGGAACGGATCGGTCAAGCACGACATCTCGGTGCCGCTTTCCTGCATTCAGCGCTTTCTGGACCTTGCCGGCTCGCAGGTGCGATCGTATGACGCCGACCTTGAACTGTCCGTCTACGGTCATGTGGGCGACGGCAATCTGCATTACAACGTGCTCGTTCCTCGCGATGTCGACCGGCTGGAATTCACCAAGCGGATCGAAGGCAGCCTCTCGCTGCAACTCTACGACACGGCCGCGGCGCTCGGCGGCACGTTCAGCGCGGAGCACGGCGTCGGTCGTTTCAAGAAGCACCTTCTGGAGCGGTACGGCGATGTCGGGCGTATCGCGGCGATGCGCCGGATCAAGACTGCCTTTGATCCGGCGGACATCATGAACGCCGGCGCGGTCGTTCGTCCGTTGGGAGAGAAGTCTGACCGTTGAACTATGGGCCGGCGAGCTGTCGGTGCTTTCCAAACGGTGGGCTTCGGCCGATGCACCTCGATCAGCCAAATCGTCTTGTCCATAAAGAAAGAGCCACTCCGAAGGAGTGGCTCAAGTTGGGGAGGAAACGCTCCTTAGGGACTGCAGGGCCTGACTTCCGGCTCGATCTTCAGATTGCGGAGATATCCAGCTTCGAGCCGTCGGTCAGACGCGACAGCCGAAACGGTGCGGGATCGACGCAAGGCGTGTCGTTGACGACGAGCTGTGCGGCCAGATAGCCGAGCCCTGGGCCCAGACCGAAGCCGTGACCCGAGCAGCCCGCTGCGAGGACGAGGCCCTTCACCCCGTCTACCTGCGACACCACGGGCACTGCGTCCGGCGTGCAATCGACGAAGCCGCCCCAGGCGCTATCGATCTTGATTTCCCCGAGTTGGGGGAAGGTTTTCCGGACACTCTCCACCACTTGGCTCACCAGCCATTTCAAGGGCGGTGGATCCAGCACGCGATTCTGCTCGAAGATCCGATCGTCGTCGGTCAGCAGCGCCGACATCGAATCCGGTCCCGAAACGAACGATCGGCCAACGCCGAGCCTGACGTTCTTCAGGCGACGCAAGAACTGCGGCATGAATTCCCGGCTGTATCGGATCGCCTGGGGCGTGATTTCGAGGTTCGCCTTGCCGCTGATCGCAAGCGTATAGCTGCCGTCCAGTCGGCGCGTGATCGTGCAGTAGGGAGTGGAGACCGCCTCGCCGATGTTGATTGTCGGGGTAGAACGCAGCGCGGTCTGACGGATGCTCGCCTGGGGGAAACTGATCCCGAGCGGCCGAAGCAAGCGCGACGACCAGGCGCCGGCGGCGCACAGCACCGCGCTGGTTCTGATATAGCCCTTCTCCGTCTGCACGCCCGCGATCTTGCCATTGGCCAGGTCGAGCCCCCGAGCGGCGCATTCCTGGTGGATTGTGGCGCCCAGAGTCCTGGCCCCCTCGGCGATAGCCGGCGCGGCGAGCGCAGGTTCGGCCTTGCCGTCCCGCTCCGAATAGGTCCCGCCGACCCATTTGTCGCGCGCTTCGGGGACGCGCTCGGCCACCTCCGCCCGGCTCAGCACGCGCGTGTCGACGTCGTACTCCCTGGCGACCTCGCGCCACCTTTCCCAGCCGGCGAGCACAGCCTCGTCGTGGGTCGCATAGACGAGACCGCAGCGCCGAAATCCGAGGTCCCGATTGATATCGCGCGTGAGCTCGTCCCATAGCCGCATGGAGATCACCGAGAGCGGCAGTTCGCGCCGGTCGCGGTTCTGCTGGCGGCACCAACCCCAGTTTCGGCTCGATTGTTCACAGGCGACGTGGCCCTTCTCGAGGAGCGCCACAGAGAGGCCGCGCTTCGCCAGGTAATAGGCGGCCGTAGAGCCGAGGATGCCGCCGCCGACGATGACGACGTCGGCCGCGGCCGGAAGACGCTCATCGCTGTGAATGCGCTCGACGTGGGGCGACATGTTTCAACGAACCTCGGCTGCCGGGAATACGAAAGCGAAGTCCCGATCAGCCCATCATCGCATCGTGCGCGCAATAGAATGTGCTGAAATCATCTCGGGCTTCGCAAGATGTTCGGGTTTTTGGCCGCTTGAATGATACGAGTTGCTCAGGCCCAGCCAATCCCAGTTCGGCGGAAGGCGGCGGGACCTGCCCGTCCGCTGGAGCGCGCTTGTGGCCCTCGGAAATTCCCCGATCTGCATCGATTGCTCCAGTAGATCGCTGGCCTTCATCGGTAAAATCCGAGGACGGCCTTGGTCTCCAAATACTCCTCCATGCCCTCACGGCCGTATTCGCGTCCGTTGCCGGAGCGCTTGTAGCCGCCAAAAGGTGCGTTGGGGTCCCAGTCGGGATGGTTGAGATGCACTTGACCCGACTGAATCCGCCTGGCGACGGCCCGCACCGTCTCCATATCGGTGCCCTGCACATGGGCGCCGAGTCCGTAGACGGTGTCATTGGCGATCGCGATCGCTTCGTCCACGGTATCGTAGGGAATGATCGACAGCACCGGGCCGAAGATCTCCTCCTGCGCGATCCTCATGTCGCAACGGACGTTCGAGAAGATGGTCGGCCGCGCATAGAAACCAATCTGAAGGTTGCGGCGCCGCCCGGGCCCGCCGATGACGAGCTTGGCGCCTTCATCCAGGCCGACACCGATCATGGTCTGCACGCGCTCGAACTGCGGCCGGTTGGCGATCGGGCCATGGGTCGTGCTTTCCCCAAGCGGATCGCCGACCACCAGCTCTGAAGCGGCCACTGCCGCCAAGGTCTCGACCTCTTTCATGTGTGAGCGAGGCACGAGCATGCGCGTCGGAGCGCTGCAGGATTGGCCGAGATTACGGAAGGCGGCGCCGACGCCGAGCGGAATAGCACGGCTGAGATCGGCGTCCGGCAGAATAATGTTCGGCGACTTGCCGCCGAGCTCCTGGGCGACACGCTTGACAGTGGGCGCCGCGGCCTGCGCGACGAGAACGCCAGCCCGGGTCGAGCCGGTGATCGAGATCATGTCTACATGCGGATGCGACGCCAGACGAGCGCCGACGATCGGACCCGTTCCATTGACGAGGTTGAAGACGCCGGGCGGACAGCCGGCATCGTCCATCACCTCAGCGAATAGCAAGGCGCTCAGCGGCGATAACTCGCTCGGCTTCAACACCACCGTGCAACCGGCTGCGAGCGCGGGACCGACCTTGGCTGTGATCTGGTAGAGAGGCCAGTTCCAGGGGGTGATGAGACCGCAGACACCGATCGCCTCGCGCATGATCGCCGTGCTGCCGCGCGCGGCGATGAACTGATAATTCGCGAGATTGTCGCGAGCGACACGAATATGTTCGGCAGCCAGCGGCACCTGGGCTCGACGCGCATAGGTGATGGCAGCTCCCATCTCGCACGTGAGCGCCTGCGCGAACAACTCCAGCCGCTGGAGCAGCAAACCGTGAATCCGGTCGAGCAGCACCGCTCGGTCAGCAGGCGGTGTCATGGACCAGCCTGCGAAGGCTCGTCTGGCAGCTGCTACGGCGCAGTCCACATCATCGTCATCGCCGAGCGCAATCTCGGCGATCGACTGCTCCGTTGCCGGATTGACGACGGTTGCTGCTGCCACGACTGATCCGACCGGCTTCCGCCATCCTCCGTCGATGTAGAATTTTCCGAGGAAGCCGGCTTCCGTCAGGTGTCGAAGGGGCGAGGTCATTGGAAGCGATCCTTTCGACAACCTACCAGCCGCGCATCCGTGGCCATCGCGCCGCGATCGCGTCGCTGCCGGCGGAGATGACGTTGTACAGTTCGTGTTGCGACGCCGTCGCACAGGCATGATTGGGCAGGATGCGGACCTTCGCGCCGATCGGAAGATTGGGCAAAGCCTGCGCCGACCCGGGCCTGATGGCGAGGATCCCGTGCTCCTGGCTCGCTTGCGAAACGATCAGGTCAGGAAAGACTTTGCCGGCCACGTCGCAGACCAGACCGTAGCCCTGGTCGACTCGCTGCGCCGCGGTGCCGCGATCGCGCGACAGCGCCATCCACCCGGCATCGACCAAAATCCAGCGCTTCTCGGGCTTCTTGCCGATCACGGTAGCAAGCACCGAGATCGCGATGTCGTCGGTCGTGCAGACACCGACACCGTGCATTACCAGATCAAAGAACATGTAGACGCCGGCTCGCATTTCCGTGACGCCGGTCAGGTCTTCGGCAAAATGGGCGGTCGGCGTCGAGCCGACGCTGACGACCGGGCACTCATGCCCTGCCGCGCGCAACCTCTCCGCCGCAGCGACGGCCACGGCCCTCTCGTTTTCCGCAGCCGCGACAAGGGCCGCGGGCGTGCTGAGGCCGTAGGATTCGCCGGCATGGGTGAGAATGCCTACGAGGTCGACGCCGGCCTTGACCACGGCGGCCGCGACGGCGATGAGCTTGGGATCCTCAGCGGTCAGCCCGCCACGGTGACCGTCGCAATCGATTTCGATGAAAGCAGACGGCGCTACGCCGGCGGCACGAGCGGCCGCGCCGAGGATGATCGCCTGCTCCGGCGAATCGAGCAGCACCTTGAGGTCGATGCCTGCTTTGCGCAGACGCATCGCTCTTCCAGCTGTGTGGGGCGCCAGACCCACGGCATAGGTGATGTCCCGGAACCCATGCTGCGCGAAGTACTCCGCCTCCGCCAAGGTCGAGACAGTGATTGGTCCCGCCTCCGATGGATAGACGCGGTGGGCGACGTCAATGGATTTCGCCGTCTTCATATGGGGACGCAGCACGACGCCTTGCCGGGCCATACGAGAGGACAGGCGCGCCAGATTGCGGTCCAGCCGATGCTTGTCGAGCAGGAGCGCCGGTGTTGCCAGCGCACCAATCGTTGCGGCCGTCTCGCCCGGCCCGGCGTTCGGGACATCCGTCCTGTCTATCTCCACGTGTAGCATCCCGATATCCCTTAGCCGAATGACTGGTTGGCGAGCCCGAACATGCGGGCCGGTCCAGTCCATTCAGCCGGCGTCCCCAGCACCATGGTGGTGGCATCACTAACCTGCTGCAGGCCGATGCTTTCGAGCCATTCCCCGAGCTGCGAGGAGGCCGGAGTATCGATCCGGACGAAGACAGGCCCGAGCCGCGCGATCGCGAACTCGATCAGCGCGCGTGCATCGGTCGGGCTCTCGGCCACCACGGGACCGATGACATACCCTCGGCCGAAGAGCCGAGAGATGGCGTAGCCGCAAAGTATGCCGTCACGCAGCAGGACATGACCGTCACCGCTATCGAACAGCCGATTCAGCAACTGCCGCCGCTCCAACCCGCTAGCAGTGCGGTCGAGCCGCGCGATCGCTTCGAACTCCGATGCGGCCATCGGTCTGAGGAGGCCCGATCGCGGCGTCTCGTGGCTTTGGCGTGGAATTCCCTGATGCTGATGGATGATCCCGGTCGGCAGAAAACCGCGGCGGCGATAAAGCGTGATGCCTTCGGCCGTCGAATTCAACGCGATGGTCCGTGGGCGCGCGGACGCCAGCAACGCATCCATCAGCCGCGCCCCATAGCCGCGGCCCTGAGCGGCCTTCGCGACGATGATCATGCCGGCGGACGCGTGAGTCTCGCCGTATGGCCACCACGCCGCGGTTCCGATCACCGTCCCCTCGCGCTGCAGAACAAACCCATGACCCAGCTGCAGCGCAACGTCCCAATCCTCAATGCGGTAGGGCCAGGACATCTCCTGCGAGAGCTTCAGGGCGCCTTCCAGATGCGCTCTGGAGAAAGGAAGCAGGGCCACGTCTTCGTTGTCGCGCTGCCCGGCTGGAAAAAATGCGGCTGTCATGATCGGTCGACGTCTCTTGCTCGGGTTGCAGGCCTAATCGCCAGCGCCAGACAGCGCGAGGCCATCTCATGATCCCCGCGCAGTTCGCAGCGTAACTTGGGTCCGACAGCATTACGCAGCAGACTGCCGCAAAGTTCGGCATAGAATTTCATTGATGATGCGGCAGCAGGATCAATCTGCTGTCCCGCTCGGAAGACTGCGAAACGACACGGATCCGGCCCGCTTGCGCGCCAGTGATCATCCGCTCATGCTTATAGAGGCCCTCCGCCTGGACCCGCGAAAGAAGCTCGCGAGTTCGGCCTTCTAGGGTTGGCGCCATCGTACCCCCACCCTTGCTGCCGCAAATTGGACGATCATGATCACGCGAACTCTCCCCGGAGCATGAGCAAGATGCGCTCGAAGTCGCCGGGATCATGTGGTTTAAGGAGCGCAGCCTGCCGAGGCAGGTGCACATCCCAGAGACGCGACAGCCAAAACCGGAATGCCGCAGCGCGCTGCATCGCAGGAAGCAGCTTGTGTTCGGAGGAAGTCAGCGGCCGAACGCTCTCATAAGCATCCAGGAAAGCGGCGGCTCGCTCGACATTGGCGCGGCGGGTGAGGCCATCGACGCACCAGTCGTTGAGACACACTGCTATATCGAACAGAAACGTGTCGCACCCGGCGAAATAGAAATCGATGACGCCGGACAGGCGCCCCCTCTCGAACAACACGTTGTCGCGAAACAGATCGGCGTGGATCGGCCCCGTGGGGAGTTGCCTGTAGCTGGAGGATAAAGCGAGCTCGTTCTGAAAGACCAATTCAGTCGAGAGCAGCGAGCGCGGTCCGGCAGGGAGGCGGCCGCCGAGCACCGGCGCAACCTCATTCCACCATTGAAGGCCCCGCGGATTGGCCTGCCGTCGTTGGTACTCGCTCCCGGCCACGTGCAAACGCGCCAGGAACTCGCCGACCGAACGGCAATGGGCCGCCGTGGGCTCTGTTTCGCTTGCACCAGGAAGCCTGTTGACGACCACCGCGGGCCGCTCTTTCAGCATGTGAAGGATCACGCCCCGTGCGTCAGCAACCGGATCCGGGACGGGCATGCCTCGTACCGCAAGATGCTTCATAAAGTACAGGTAGAACGGCAGATGCTCGGATGTAAGGCGTTCGAACAAGGTGAGCACATAGGCCTCGTCATCCGTGTCGACGAAGTAGTTCGTGTTCTCAATTCCGCCGGTGATCCCACGAAGGGAACGAGGCGCGGCGAGTCCCAGCGCTCGGAAGAACGACGTCACCTCGTGGAATGACAATTCCGTAAACACGGCCATGGTTGAAGCAGTCCTCGATCCCAAGCGGCCGCTCAGCTGGTCGCAATTTCGGCGATGTAGTTCTTGACTGCCTGTGCGTCCGGCGGAAGGACTTTGACGCGCCTCGGCAGTTCTTCCAGGCCCTTGAACCCGTCCGGAAGATCCGGCTCGCGGCCCAACGCTTCCTTGATCGTCGCAGCGAATTTGATTGGCAGTGCAGTTTCGAGCACGATCATTGCCTCCCGGGGTGAGGTGTGCGCGCGCGCGACTGTGACACCATCCGCCGTGTGTGGGTCGATCACGGTGTGGTAGCGCTCCCAGGTGTCTCGGATCGTCGCCAACCGGTCGGCATGGCTGCTCCTGCCGCTTCGAAAGCCGAAACTGGCGGCCGCCTCCGCGAAACGGGGATCTCCACTCAGGTCGAACCCGCCCCGCTCCCCGAGCTGACCATCAAACAGCGCCTTCGTCCGAGCGGCGTCGCGACCGACCAAGTCAAAGACGAAACGCTCGAGATTCGATGCCTTGGAAATGTCCATCGAGGGGCTCGACGTTTCGAGCGTATCAGCCCGGCTCCGAACGCGATACACGCCGGTGCGGAGAAATTCGTCGAGCACGTCGTTCTCGTTGGTCGCAACGACGAGGCGGCAGATCGGAAGCCCCATCATGCGCGCAACATGGCCGGCGCAGATGTTTCCGAAATTGCCTGAAGGCACGGTAAAGCTTACGTCTGCCGGTTCCCGTTCGGACGCCTGCAGGTAGCCGGAAAAGTAGTAGACGACCTGAGCAAGCAGTCTCGCCCAGTTGATCGAATTGACCGCACCGAGCTTGTATCGCCGTTTGAACTCGAGATCGCCGGACACGCGCTTGACGATGTCCTGGCAATCGTCGAAGACGCCATCGATCGCGATGTTATGGATGTTGTGGTCCTGGAGGCTGAACATCTGAGCTTGCTGAAAGGCGCTCATCCGCCCGCGGGGCGACAGCATGAACACCCGCACCCCTTTCTTGCCGCGCATCGCGTATTCTGCGGCGCTGCCGGTGTCGCCACTGGTCGCACCCAGAATGTTCAATTCCTGATGCCGTCGCGCCAGTTCGTACTCGAGCAGATTGCCGAGCAGCTGCATGGCCATGTCCTTGAACGCCAGCGTCGGACCGTTCGACAATTCCTGGAGGTAAAGCCCCCTCTCCAGCTTCCGCAGCGGCGCGATATCAGGCTTTCCGAAGATCGCCGGCGTGTAGGTCTTTTCGCAAATTGCCTTCAGGTCGGCCGGGGGAATATCGCTGACATAGAGTGATAGAACTTCCCACGCCAGACTTAGGTACGGCAAGCTACGCCACGCATCGAGCGTCGCGCGATCTACGCGCGGGTAGCTCTCAGGTACGTACAGCCCGCTATCCTGAGCGAGACCCTCAAGCAGTACCTCGCAGAACTGCTTGCGGCCTGAATGGCCACGCGTCGAAATGTAGTGCATCGATCTTCTTTCGAGAGGCGCGATCGCCCGGAATTGAGAGGTCGGGTGGTAAGCTGCGGACGTTCATCAGCGGCTGGCGCGCCACAACGCGATCCGGTCCCGCATGCGATAGCTCTGGATGAAGGCCGGCATGAACCACGGATCCCCACGATAGAACGGGATGAAGGCCGGAGGGCGGAAGTCGAAAGCCGTGCGTGCCCGCTCCTCATGCCTCATGAGCTTGTGGGCTGCATGCATACCGATCCATGGGGCCCAAACCACGCCCGAGCCGCAAAAGCCAGTGGCATAGACGATGCCGTCCTTCTCGAAGATGCGAGGGATCATGTCGCGGTTCATCGCCACGTTGCCGAACCAGCTGTGCGAGAGGCGAACGCTCTCCAGTTCCGGAAACAGATTGACCAGGCCCTTGCGCAGAAGCAGCTTCGGAGCGATTGGATCGCCGACGCGGGAGCTGTCGCGGCCACCGAGCAGAATGCGTTTGCCGTCCGGCGAAGGCCGGTAATAGAAGCCGACCTCCCGATTTTCGATGATCATCATCCGTTTCGGCATCAGCCGCGCCATGACGTCGGGCGCGAGCTCCTCGGTTGCAATGATCCGGCTGCGGACCGGGACCAATCTGCGGCGCAGGAAGGGCACGGCACCATCGGTGTAGCCGTTGGTACAAACCAGCACCTGACGCGCCGTCACCGTGCCCGCTGCGGTGACGACGCGGAATTCGGCACCATCTCTTTCGATCGAAATCACCGGCGTCCGCGCGTGGACCGCCAATCCCGAAGCCAGCGCGACACGCAGCAGCTCGGCGTGGAATTTGGCCGGGTGCAGCCCGCCGATATCCATCCGAACCGTGCCGCCGCGATAGACATCCGTCCCGATGTACTTGCGCTGCTCGGCATAGGGAACCGCATAAGCCTCGATCTTCAGCTTGTTCGCCAGCCTCTCAGCAGTGCGCGCCATGGCTTCGTATTGCTCATAGCCGAAGGCGCCCTTGAATTGCCCCACCGGCTGGAAGTCGCAGGCGAGGCCTTCCGTCTTGATGAAATCGTACAGGAACTCGCGTGCGGCCTTGCCTTCCGCCTCGATCGCCAGCGCCTTCTCTTCACCGAACCGTCGCGTGAGCGCCGCGTAATCCGGACGAATGGATCCGCTGGTGATTCCGCCGTTGCGCGTCGAGGCTCCTTCGCCCGGATCCATTGCATCAAAGGCTGCAACCGAGCGCCCCTCGCGCGCGAGCACCAAACCAGCCGACAGCCCGGCGTAGCCCGCGCCCACAATCAGCACGTCGAGCTTCGTGGGCAAGGGTTGCGGAGGCAGCGGCTTCAGCGGGGCGGCTTCCCACCAGTATGGCGTCGCCTTCTCGTCTACTCTGGGCGCATGCATGGCGTTTGCTTTTCTAAAGTCTTGTCGTGTTCAGCCGAGCCTTGGCTCGAGCTGATCAGATATGGTCGTTTCGAACGTCGAGGGCATCTCGCAAGCCATCGCCGATGAAGTTGAAGCTCGTCACCGCGATCGTAATCGCGGCGCCGGGAATGATGGCGAGCCATGGAGCGCTCGCCAGATATTGCTGGGCGCCGTTGAGCATGTTGCCCCAACTCGGCAGCGGCGGCTGGATGCCGTAGCCGAGGAAGCTGATATAGGCTTCCAGAAGAATCGCACGGGCGACCGCCAGGCTTGCGGCGACGATGATCGGGCCTATGGCATTGGGCAGGACCTCGCGGAACATGATGTGCCTTCGGCTCAGTCCCACCATGCGTGCAGCCTGGACAAACTCGCGCTCGCGCAGCGAGCGGACCTCGGCTTCGACGATTCTGGCGGTCTCCATCCAGCTCGTGGCCGCTATGATGACGGTGATCATCACCGGGCTCGGCCGCAGCATTGCGGCCAGCGCCAGCACGAGGAAGATCGAAGGATAGGAAAGAAAGCCGTCCACCGTGCGCATCAGCGCAGCCCCGACCCAGCCGCCGCGATAGCCTGCGGTCACGCCGACCAGGGTGCCGATCAGCGTCGATAGCAGCATCGCGGAGAATCCCACCAGCAGCGAGACGCGCCCGGCCATCAACAGCCGTGCGGCCAAGTCACGACCCAAAGGGTCGGTGCCGAAATAGTGGTGACCAGTGAGAGGTGGCGCAAAGCGGGCGCGCAAATCGATCTGGAGCGTGTCGTAAGGTAAGGCATAAGGGCCAATGGCGCACGCCAGCACAAGCAGGGTGATCATCGCGATCCCGACGAGTGCCAGATGATGGCGCATGAAGCGCGCCACCGCACGGCTGTGCCACCAGCGAGTAGGAGCTGCGTGCACGACGATGGCGGTCATATCTGCTGCCTCCTGGTAACGGGGGTGAGCCGGCGGGCTCAGCCCAGGCGAATGCGCGGGTCGACGGTGGCGATGACGATGTCTGCGATCAGGTTGCCCAACACGACCAGGATGGCCGAGAATATCAGCAGCCCCATCACGACGGGATAGTCGCTGTAACCGAGACTATCGAGAAACAGCCGACCCATTCCCGGCCAGGTGAAGACAGTCTCGGTCACCAATGCGCCGGTCAGAATGCTGGGCAATTGCATCCCGGCCAGCGTGATCATCGGCAACAGCGCATTGCCGACGACGTGCTTCAGCAGGATGCGTCGTTCGCTCACGCCCTTGGCGCGGGCGGTCTTGACGAAATCCTGACTCAGCGCTTCGAGCGTTGCCGTGCGCATGTAGCGGCTCCAGATCGCGACATGAACCAGCGACAGCACCAGGCTGGGCAGGATCAGATGGTGCAGATAATCCAGCACCGAGCCGTCGCCGATCGTGTACATGTTGCCCGCAGGAACCCAACCGAGCTTCAGGGTGAAGATGTAGATGCCGATGAGGCCGAACCAGAACGTCGGGACCGAAAGTGCCACCATGGCACCCACCGTCGCGCAATAGTCGAACAGGGAGTAGCGGTGGGTAGCACCGCGGATGCCGATCCAGGTGCCGGCCGCGATCGCCAATACAGTGGACGTGCCCATCAGCAGCAGCGTCGCCGACAGATGTCGGCCGATCACCGCCAGCACCGCAGAGCCATCGCGGAAGGAGTGTCCCCAGTCGCCCCGGATCAGTCGCCAGGCCCAGTCGAGATACTGAAGCCACAGGGGCCGGTTCAGCCCAAGCTGCGCTGCGAGGCGCTCGACGTCCTTCTGGGTCATGCCGGGATCGAGCCCGAATTGCGCGAGAGGACCGCCAGGCATGAGGTTGAGAACCGTGAAGCCGATGATCGAGACGATCACCAGCAGCACGACGCTCTGCGAGAGACGATTGAGCAGAAAGGCGGACATTCGAGCCCTCCGTTAGCGTGACAGCGCTGCCGCCGGCTTGCAGGTTCGGCGGCAAGACATCAGCTCGCCCAGTACCAGGCCAGCGCATTCCAGGATTCCGTGCGCGTATTGCCGTTCGGCACGAAGCCGTTGATGCCTTTCTTGAGACCTTCGACCGCATTGCTCTGGTACAACGGAAGGAACGGTAGGTCGCGACGAACGAGTTCCTGGACGCGAGAGTAGATCGCGCGCCGGGCCTCAGGATCGAAGGTGCGCGCGCCCTTGTCGAGCAGGGCGTCGACTTCCGGATTTGCGAACTGCGCATTGTTCGAGCCGCGGCCGCCCTTGGCTCCGATCGAGCGCGAGTGCAGGCGATTGGTGACATCGGGATCGGCGCCGATCAGATACGAGCTACCGACGATCACGGAATCGAACTGCGATTGCATCCAGAACTCGCCCCACATCACGGCGGCGGGCAGGTTCGATATCTTCATCTCGACGCCCAGCTGCGCAAAGGTCTGCTGCAGGAACTGCTGCACCTGCTCGCGCAGCGGATCGCCGGAGGTGGTCGAATTGGTGAAGGACAGACGAACACCGTTCTTGGTCCGGATGCCGTCCCGTCCCGGGGCCCAGCCGGCCTGATCGAGGATCTTGCGCGCGCGATTCAGGTCGAACTGGTGCAGCGGCAGATTGGCGTTGAAGTAGAGGGACTGCCGCGGCATGAAGGTCTCCGTCGGAGTGGGCACGCCGTAGTAGAGCCCCTGGATGATCGCCTCCTTGTCGATCGCCGCATAAAGCGCCTCGCGGACCGCAAGTTCCTTGAACTGCGGGCGCTCGAGGTTCAGGTAGAAGGACTCGAACGAGGCCCTTGGGACCAGCGTCACCACGCGGTTCGGCAGCGTCTTGGCTTCACCATAGTGATCGGGAGTGATGTAGGGCTGACCGACGAGATCGATGTCGCCGCTCTTGAACTGGGTGTAGAGGACGGTGAGATCGGGAATGTATTTGAAGACCAGCCGCTCGATATGGGGGCCTTCACCGAAGTATTCGGTGTTGGCCACGAGCTCGAGATGATCACCAGCAACCCGCTTCCCCCACTTGAACGCGCCGGTGCCGACCGGCGCCTGGTTGAAGGCCGCGTTGTTCGGATTGGCCTCTTTCTCCAGGATGTGCTTGGGCACGATGAAGGTTTCGGTGAGGAACGACAGATACGGCGCAAAGGCTTCTTCCATTCGCCACGAGATCTCCGTGGGCGAGACCACCGCAATGTCGCGCACGAGAGTGTGACCGGACGTGCGCCAAGCCCGGAAGTTGGGGTTTGTGATCAGTTCGAGCGTGAACTTCACGTCCTCGGCGCTGAAAGGCTTGCCGTCGTGCCAGCGGACATCGTCACGCAAACGAATGCGCCATTTGAGACCGTCTTCCGAAATGCCGCCGTTCTTCTGGTTCGGCACTTCCAGGGCGAGGTTGGGCTGAATGACACCTTGGGGATCGATGCGGAAAAGCGCGTCGAAAACCGAGAAATGCACGCCATCGTCGACTTCAATGTGGGCCATCAGCGGATTGAAAACGGTCGGCTCCTGTCCAAGTCCGACGATGACGCGGCCGGTTGGCTTTGCCGAAGAAGTACGCGCGAGGGCCGACTTGCCCAAGAGATTGGGCGCGAAGAGGCCGGCAGCTCCACCAATCGCCACCATGCGCAGGGCATCGCGCCGCGAGTAGTTCGATGTCGTCGCAGAACGCTTGGTCATAACGTCTCTCCTTGCCTGTGGTGTCCGACGCGGCTTTCATCCTGGGGCATGCTTCCGGGCTGCTCGCCGGGGATCGCGGCCACCAGTTCTCGGGCGTAGCTGGATTTCGGGTCGAGGAAGATCTGGGACGGCGGTCCGCGCTCAATGATCTGTCCTCGATGCATGACGGCGATTTCATCGCAGATCTGGCTTGCGACGCGCAGATCATGGGTGATGAAGATCATCGAGACGCCCGTCTCGCGCTGAATCTGATCCAGCAGCTTCAAGATCTGGGCCTGGATCGATACGTCGAGCGCGGAGACGGCTTCGTCGGCAATCAGCAGCTTCGGCTTGAACATCAGCGCCCGCGCGATACCGATGCGCTGGCGCTGCCCGCCGGAGAACTCGTGCGGATAGCGGTCGAAGGCTCCTGAATCGAGGCCGACATGGGACAGAAGCTCCCGCGCCCGCTCGGCAGCCTCGCTGTATGGCACCCCATGCGCGACGGGCCCGACCGTGAGAATATGTCCGACCGTCGATCGCGGATTCAGCGAGGCAAAGGGATCCTGGAAGATCATCTGGATCCTGGGCCGCAGCGATCGAAACTCGGCCTCGGAAAGCCCAGCGATGTCGCGCCCTTCGAACAGAATCGAGCCGCTGTCGCACGCCATGAGCTTGATCAGCAGCCGACCGAGCGACGACTTGCCCGAACCGCTCTCCCCCACGACGCCGAGCGTGCGGCCCGACGTGAGGTCGAAGCTGACCCCATTGACCGCAGGCACGATGCGCTGCGTGCGGAAAAGCGCGCTGCCGCTGCGATAGGTCTTTGCGAGGCACTCGACCTTGAGAATGGCCACTGGCTCAGCAGCTTCCAAGGGCACACGGTTTTTGCCGGTCAGGTGCGGGACGGCTGCGATCAGGCGGCGCGTATAGAGGTGGCTGGGCGACTTCAGCACCTGCTCGGCACTGCCCTGCTCCACGCAATGGCCTTTCTCCATCACCACAACGTAATCGGCGATCTCAGCCACGACACCGAAGTCATGAGTGATGAACATGACGCTCATCCCCTTGCGGCGTTGAATGTCGCGGATCAATTTGAGGATCTGCGCCTGGGTCGTCACGTCCAGGGCGGTGGTCGGCTCGTCTGCGATCAGGATCGCGGGCTCGAGAGCCAGAGCCATGGCGATCATCACGCGCTGCCGCTGTCCGCCAGAAAGCCGGAATGGATACTGGTGGTACATGAGCTGCGGATCCGGCAGACCGACTTCAATCAACAGGTCAATCGCCCTGCTGCGGCGGGAGGCCGGCGTTCCAACGTCGTGCGCAGCCATCACCTCCTCGATTTGCGCGCCCACGGTCATCAGCGGGTTGAGCGCCGAGAGAGGGTCTTGAAAGATCATTGAAACGATGCGGCCGCGCAGGCTGCGGAGCTTGTTGGGCGAGAGACCTACGATGTTCATCCCGTCCAGGTGGATCGCACCCGAGGAGACCCGGATCGCTTTCGGTAGAAGCCCCATGATCGCATTCGCGGTGACCGACTTGCCCGATCCGGATTCCCCGATGATACAGAGAATCTGTCCGCGTTTCAGATCGAATGAGATGTTCTCGACGGCGTATGCCCGCTCCATTCCTTCCGGCAGACTCACGGTCAGTTCGCGCACCGACAGCGCAACATCGACGGGGCTTGCCACCTGGATGCCAGAGGCCATGAGAGCATCCTCCTTTTTCAAGCCAGTGCCGTCATCTTGCTGCGGCCGGCGCCTTCGGCTCCTTGCGCCTCCGCGCTCCTTGGACAGGTCAATAATTCGCCGCTCAACTTGCCATTCCTTCATTGGAGGCTGCGACATGGTTCAGGCCTCTTCGCGCAAGAAGCAAGAGCCGTTGCTCAGAGCGCCGCGCCGACCCGTTCGGCCACCTCGATCGAAGCGAAGCTCCTTCATGGCTTGATCCCTTCCGCGAAGGCCTGCTCCTGGACAAGGCTCATGCAAGTTGCCTCTTTGAACTTCGACCATCGATCGGTTGGTTCTGCCGATCTTGACGATGTCGATCACCCCGGAGTCGCCGAAAGCCGGCATCGAAGCAGCAGGAACTTCTGAAAACGAAGTCCGATTTGGCATTTCAGTCTGCGCCGCCAAGTCGCCGTGGCCCCTGCCGGGAAGGCGCGCAATGGATTGCGGGAGCGCGAGCGTCGGTCTCGCCGCCTGCAAGTGCGGTGCAAGCAAAGTTATTTTCGCAACAATTGCCTGTGTCAAAGACGGTAAACCGCAGGATATTCGGTCTCACGACGAAAGTCCGCGGGGGCTGCGGCAATTCCTCGGTTACGCTACGGCAACCACCGGAGATCCTTGGTCCGATGAGCGCGCCGCTCCTGCATATCGAATCCAGTCCATCCCTACCTCGTGAGGCAGACGTCGTGGTCATCGGCGGGGGCGTCGTGGGCGTGTTCACGAGCTACTATCTCGCTCGTCGCGGCCTCAAGGTTGCTTTGCTTGAAAAGGGCCGCGTCGCCGCTGAGCAGTCCAGCCGCAACTGGGGATGGTGCCGCCAACAGAACCGCGATGCGCGCGAGTTACCGCTTGCCACCAAGAGCCTGGATCTCTGGGAGCGAGTTGCCCAAGAGACCGGTGAAGATGCCGGTTTTCGCCGTTGCGGCCTGTTGTACTTGTCGAACGACGAGAATGAGCTGGCCGGCTGGGCAAAGTGGCGCGACTTCGCCAGGACCGTCGGGGTCACGACGCACATGCTGAGTGCGGAAGAAGCGAGCGAGCGAGGCAGGGCGACAGGTCGCAAGTGGAAGGGCGGCGTCTTCTCGCCGACAGACGGGACGGCAGACACGTCAAGGGCCGTGCCCATTGCCGCGCGCGCGATCATGGCGTCGGGCGGCACGGTGCACCAGCAATGCGCGGCGCGCGGCTTGGAGCTCACTGCCGGCCGGGTCAGCGCAGTGGTGACCGAGGCGGGCACGATCCGGGCGAAGACGGCTGTCATGGCAGGCGGTGCATGGGCTTCGTCGTTTTGCAACCAGCTCGGCATTCGCTTCCCACAGGCATCCGTACGCTCTTCCATTCTGTCCCTGGCCCCGGGCCCAGCCGGCCTGCCTGACGCCTTGTACGCCGGGCTCGTATCGGCGACGCGACGCGGCAACGGCGGATACACGTTGGCAATCAGCGGGCGCGCGCGAGTCGATCCGACGCCGCAGCAGTTCAGGTTCAGCCGCGAATTCCTGCCCATGTTCGCCCGCCGGTGGCGAAGTCTCAGCCCTGGGGCCTTTGAAGGCTTGAGGCAGCGTCATGAATCTCTGGCGAAGTGGCGGCTCGACGCGGTGACCCCGATGGAGCTGAACCGGACGCTCGATCCTCGCCCTGACATGAGGCAGATTCGGCTGACCCATCGACGAGCCTGTGAGCTCGTGCCGGAACTCCAGCACGTCGCAATCTCAAACGTCTGGGCCGGCTACATCGACAGCACGCCTGACGGCATTCCCGCAATCGGTGAAGTTGAGTCCATTCCAGGGTTCATCCTTGCGGCGGGATTCAGCGGCCACGGTTTTGGAATTGGCCCAGGCGCGGGGCATATGATCGCCGACATCATCACGGGCAGTCCGCCGATCGTCGACCCGCGCCCCTACAGGCCGGAGCGGCTGAAAATGAGCGCCTGGGGCAAGGTCAGCGAGTTCTGAATTGCAGCTTCTGCCTCGGTGGGAAAAGGTGCTGGTTGATGCTATGACAATGCATATGACGCTGAAATCTCAAAGCCCTCACGCCGTTATCGGCCCCATCTGATGGCATTGCTATGAAGCTCGATAAGATCGACATCAGGATTTTATGCGAACTGCAGAAGAACGGGCGGATTTCCAACGTCGAGCTCGCCGAGCTGATCAATCTTTCCCCAAGCCCGTGCCTGATGCGGGTCAAGAGACTCCAGACGGAGGGCTTCATCACCGGCTATTCGGCCCAGATCGATGTTGCCAAGCTCGGACAAACTCTGACTGTGTTCGCGGAAATCACCCTGAAGAATCACCGGCAGATCGATTTCGCGCGCTTTCTCACGACCATCGAAAAGATCGATTCCGTCGTCGAATGCCATCTCGTTTCCGGCGGGTACGACTATCTCGTCAAGTTCATCACGGCGGGGATCAGCGAATACCAGGCCGTCATGGAAAGGCTGGTCGAGATGGATATCGGCATCGACAAATATTTCAGTTTTGTCGTGCTGAAGTCCCCGATCGTGAAATCCCATCTGCCTCTCGAAAGCATATTCAACGGCTAAAGGACAGGCTCAGTCCTTATCCTTTCATGGCCGCGCGGACGTCCTTGTCTTCGAGCGTCTGGTCCAGCGTCGTCCTGGTCCGCTCGATGATGCCGTCGATGTCCGCATCCGTGCAGCAGAGCGGCGGCGCGTAGCCCAGCACGCCCTGGGCAAAGGCGCGGATGACGAGGCCGTTGTCCCATGCGCGGTCGAAAATGCGGCGCGCTGGATCGGCTTCCGCCGGCAGCGGCGTCTTGCGCTCCTTGTCAGTGACGAGCTCGATTGCCGCCAGCATGCCGCGACCGCGGACATCGCCGACGAGCGGATGATCGGACAACGCGCGAAGGCCTTGCATCAGGCGGTGCCCGGCCTTCCGGCCGTTTTCCAGCAAGCCGTTTTCATAGAGATCAAGGCAGGCGAGCCCAACGGCCGCACTGACGGGATGGGCGGAATAGGTGTAGCCGTGGCCCACGGCCGCCTTGCCGGCACCATCGGCAATGGTGTCGTAGACGCGGTCCGACATCAGAACGGCCCCCATCGGCACATAGCCCGAAGTCAGGCCTTTTGCCGTGGTCATGAGATCCGGCACGACGTCATCCTCTTCACAGGCGAACAGCGGACCGACACGGCCAAAGCCGGTGATGACCTCATCGGCAACGAACAGAATGTCGTACTCCTTGCAAACAGCGTGCATGGCCTTCATCCAGGACGGCGGCGGAACGAGGACGCCTCCGGACCCCTGTACCGGCTCGACATAGAAGGCCGCGACGCGTTCGGCGCCGAGCTCGGCGATCTTGGCCCGCAGAGCCGCGACAGACGCCGCAATGATCGCCTGGGGATGCGAACCGGCGGGATTGCGATAGGCGTAGTGCGATGGGATCTTGTGCTGCCAGTCGTATGGCACCCCGAAGCCCGCATGAAAGGCCGGCAGCGCGGTCAAGCCGGCCCCTGCCGTCGACGATCCGTGGTAGCCGGACTCGACGGAAATGAACTGATCCTTCTGCGGCCTCCCCTCGGCATGATAATAGTACCGGATGAAGCGGATCGTGCTGTCGACGGCATCCGAACCACCCAGCGTGAAATAGACATGGTTCAGATCGCCAGGCGCCAGTTCAGCCAGCCTTGCGGCCAACCGGATGGCCGGGTCGGAGCCCAACCCGAAATAACCCGTCGCATAAGGCAGTTCGCGCAGCTGCCTCAAAGCCGCTTCGACGATGCTGTCCTGTCCGTAACCGGCATTGACACACCACAGGCCGGCGAAGCCGTCCAGCAATTGACGGCCCGAGACATCGGTCAGTGTCGCGCCCTTCCCTGACTTCAGCACGCGGACGCCCGTCGCCTCGTGGCTGCGAAACGATGAGACCGGGTGAATCAGATGCGCGCGATCGAGTTCAATCAGCGAGTTGCTCAACATGTCGCCCTCCAGCTCAACCGCACTGCTTGTGCGGCCACCACGATGTCTTCGGAGCTCAACGTAAGACGCCCAGGACAGCAGTTGCTCCCGGGCTGACCATGGACGAAGGGCATTTTGACTATCATTGACGACCGGCGCCGCATCTTATGCGGGCATCGGGCTGCGCAAGGCACAAGTCGGAGGCGCCTTTTCACACAACTCTCTGCCACAGCGCCGATCCGATACGACACAATCTGCTCCCGGTCGCCGCGACAGCGGTGCTTTATCCGGCCGCCTGCCCGCTATGATCCCTGTCGTACCGGAACACGGTGCGTGAGGACCGAAAAGGATCGAGCCATGGCAACGTTTAGACCCAAGTACATCACCTTCGACTGTTACGGCACGCTGACCAATTTCGACATGGCCGGCGCGGCAAGGAGAGTCTATGGCTCTCAACTTTCTGCCACGACGATGGCAAGTTTCATCAAGGATTTCGCTGCCTATCGCCTGGACGAGGTTCTTGGCGCATGGAAGCCGTACTTCGAGGTCGTGCATAATTCGGTAGAGCGCGCTTGCAAGCGCAACGGTATCGTATTTCGGCCGGAGGATGCCCAGCGCATCAATGAAGAGATCCACACATGGGGTCCACATCCCGACGTCCCGGCGGGTCTGGCCAAAGTTGCCAGGGAGATTCCGCTGGTCATCCTGTCGAACTCCATGAAGAACCTCATCATGTCGAACGTGGAGAAGCTCGGCGCTCCGTTCCACATGGTCATCACCGCGGAGGAGACCGGCGCCTACAAGCCGCATATGAAGGGCTTCGAGTATATGCTGGACAAGCTGGGCTGCGGCCCGGAGGACATCACCCACGTCTCCTCCTCCTTCCGCTACGACCTGATGACGGCCTATGACTTGGGCATCAAGAGCAAGGTCTGGGTGAACCGCGGTCACGAGCCCGCGAACCCCTTCTATGAATACACCGAAGTCGCTGACATCGGAGGGCTTGCCGCGGCCGTCGGCTTGGAGCCTCTTCGCAAAAGCGCGTGAGCGCAGTTCTTTTCGGCCTCTCACGACTTGCGTTGTGACGGAAAAAAGGGGGCGGTTCGACCGCCCCCTTTTCTTGTTTCGGATATTGATCTGAAGGGCTGCTCAGTCCAGTCCACCGACATGGAGCGCCTTGGTCTCGAGATATTCTTCGATCCCGAGCTGGGATCCCTCGCGTCCGAGGCCCGACTGCTTGACGCCGCCGAAAGGCGCAACCTCGGTCGAGATCAGGCCGGTGTTCAGCCCGACCATGCCGAACTCGAGCGCCTCGGCAACACGCCAGGAGCGCTTGAGGTTTTCAGTGTAGAAATAGGCGGCAAGGCCGAACGGCGTGCCGTTGGCGATCGCAATCGCCTCGTCCTCGGTCTCGAACCGGAACAGCGGCGCGACCGGCCCGAAGGTCTCCTCTGAAGCGAGGAGCATCTCCGTGGTCGCCCCGCCGAGCACGACAGGGCGGGCATATTGCCGCCCTTCCGGCACCGACTCACTCTCCGCGATGAGCTTTGCGCCCTTGTTCAGGGCGTCCGTGACGTGCCGCTTGATCTTCTCGATTGCCGCGCCATTGATCATCGGCCCAATCGCAACGTCGTCTTCCGTGCCGGGACCGACCTTCATTCTTGCGACCTGGCTGGCAAGCTTCTGGGCGAAGGCGTCGTAAATGCCGGATTGAACGAGAATGCGATTGCAGCAGACGCACGTCTGCCCGCCATTGCGGAATTTTGACGCAATTGCCCCCTCGACCGCTCGGTCGATATCGGCATCGTCGAAGACGATGAACGGCGCGTTGCCACCGAGCTCGAGGCTCAGCCGCTTGATGTTGTCAGCAGCACCCTTCATCAACAAGGCACCGACACGCGTCGATCCGGTGAACGAGATCTTGCGCACGGTTTCGTTGGCCATCAGCTCCGCGCCGATTTCCGCCGGCATGCCCGTCACGATGTTGATCACGCCGGCTGGAATTCCGGCCCGCTCAGCCAGAACAGCGATGGCGAGAGCCGAAAAAGGCGTAAACTCGGATGGCTTGATGACGACCGTGCAGCCCGCGGCAAGCGCTGGTGCCACCTTGCGCGTGATCATCGCGTTGGGGAAATTCCAGGGCGTGATGATCCCGCAGACGCCGACCGGTTCCTTCAGCACCAGAATGCGGCGATCGACGGTGGGCGCCGGGATTGTCGATCCGTTGATGCGGCGGGCCTCTTCGGCGAACCATTTGACGAAGGATGCCCCGTAACGAATCTCTCCGAGCGATTCAGCAAGCGGCTTGCCCTGTTCCAGCGTGAGCAGAAGAGCCAAATCCTGCTCATGGCGCCGCATGAGCTCGTACCAACGTTCCAGCAGCGCAGCACGCTCCGCATGAGCCTTGGTCTTCCAATGCTTGAACGCAGCGGCCGCCGCCTCGATTGCTGCCCTGGTCTCGTTTCGCCCCATATCGGGGATGGTGCCAAGCACCTTTTGGCTGGCAGGATCGATGACATCAACGCAGGCTTTCGTACTCGCATCCCGCCAAGTGCCGCCGATCAGCGCTTGCTGGCGAAACAGATCCTTGTCCTTCAATGCAATCATCGCCTTGCTCCTTGCTTCGTGCCCGACTCCGCCGTCACTGCCTGGATTTGCGAGTGACGGGACGAAGCCCTCTCATGCGAGCAGTACATGCCCGCACGCCGCATTTTTCATTGATCATGAAGTGCCTGGCCGCGCTGAATCTCGTCAGATGCTGGCTTGAAAGTTGAATATTCCAACGGCCGCCCTCAGCATCGCCTCAGTCGTAATGGCAGACGTAGATCTTTCGCACGGTCTCGATCGTGCGCCAGATCCCGACAAAGCCAGGCTTCATCACAAAGCTGTCGCCGGCACGGTATCTTCTGATCTCACCACCCTCTTCCTCGATTTCGATCAGGCCAGAGAGAATGTGACAAAACTCGAAGGTGGTGCCCTTGATGGAATGGGTCTCGCCAGGCGTCGCTTCCCAGACGCCGGTCAGCACCTTCTCGCCTTTCGAGGCGTCCTGTGCCCAGGTCTTGAAGGATGGATTGCCCGAAATGAGCCGCTCCGGGGCAGGCAATGCGTTCTTTGGTGTGAAGTCCGGATTGGTGTCGATGGTGACCAGAAGTGACATGGCATTTTTCCTGTTAATAGCCGAGTGTTCGATCGACGAGGCCGATCGGATTTCGTCCAGCGCGGTGGCGCCGGATGTTCTCTATGACCGATTGTGCCGCCGTATGCGGTTGGGTCACGGACGCGATATGCGGCGTGATGATCACCTTCGGATGGGACCAGAGTGGATGATTTTCCGGCAGCGGCTCGGGATCGGTGACGTCGAGCATCGCTGCTGCCAAATGCCCGCTGTCCAGTGCCTCGATGAGCGCGCCCTGGTCAAGCTGCGGGCCGCGGCCGACGTGGAGCAGCCTCGCTCCCACCGGCAAAAGCGAGAAAAGCTTTGCGTTCAGGATGCCTCTTGTTTGCTCCGTCAGGGGGAGAAGGCAGACGAGGATATCCGTTCTTCGCAGGAAGTCGCCAAGCTGGTCGTCGCCATGGAAGCAGGCGACTCCCTCGACAGCTTTTTCGCTGCGGCTCCACGCGGCGAGTGGAAACTGGAACGGCTTCAGGCGGTCGATCGAAGCTTGCGCAAGCATGCCAAGGCCGAGGAAGCCAATACGCCGATCGGAAACCTGGGACGTTGCAAGCGCTTGCCATAGGCCCCGTCTCTGCCGCTCCCGATACGCAAGCATCTCGCGATGGAGCGTCAGCACACCAAGGACGACGTATTCCTGCATCATGCGTATGATGCCATCCTCGACCATGCGCACGAGCTTCACCTGCTCGGGTATGGTTTCCGGCTTGAACTGGTCAACGCCAGCCCCGATGGAAAAAAGCACCTCCAGATTACAAAAACGCGAGACATCGTCTGGCACGTTCCAGGTCAGCAGGTACCGTATCTTTTCCGGGTCGATGGATTCGCTGCAATGGTAAAATTCCAGGTCAGGCAGCTCGCACGCAAAAGCCTTGCGGAAGACTGCCCCTCTGACAGCATCAGAATTGAAAAGAAATGCCATCGATGCACGCCTCCGCCTCGCTCAGCATGTCGACGACGCCAGGAAGAGCGATTAGCCTTGCAAGACTTTCTTGGGGATTCCCGGCAATCCGCTCTGCCGGCACAGTTTCTTGCCGAACACCGAGAGGGTAGCTGCACGCCGGAGCTTTCCCTGCCGAATTACGTTGCAATACAGGCCGAAGATTTCGAAAAGAAAGCCCAAACAGGGGAAACCTGCTGGCTTTTCGTGCAATAGTGCGGCGAAATACGCCGCTACCCTATTGTTGCGGAAGAGAAAAGGCGCGATGTGCGGCCGATTGGCACCCCGCGAAGGAACGGACGAGTCGAGATGGGACGAACGGTACGCGTGAAGTCCTTTGAGCTGGCCGCGAAGGACATCAACGACGTTGATGTGACGCTGCTCCACGCCCTCTCGACCGGCGTTGGCTGGCCGCATCGACCCAAGGATTGGGATTTCTTGCGCCGCGCAGGTCACGGCATCGTAGCCGTCGATGGTATTGGACGCGTCTTCGGCAGCGCGATGTGGTTCCCATGTGACCGCGAATTCGCGACCATTGGCCTGGTGATCACATCGCCTCGGACCCAGGCTCAGGGGACTGGCCGCTGGCTCATGGAGCAGGTTTTCGAGCGGTGTCGCGACCGGAATTTGACCCTCAACTCAACCCACGCCGCCTATCACCTCTATCTGTCGCTGGGGTTCACGAAGGAAGCCACCGTGTATCAGTGGCAAGGTGAGGTCGCCTCACCAACTCCGCCGGTGCCGACCCTGGAGGGCGAATTGAGCTCGCTGTCCACGGCGAACATCGGAGAGATCGCGGCACTGGACGAACGCGCGTTTGGAGCCAGCCGTCAGAAGTTGCTTGCATTGCTTTCTGAAGGTGCGTCAATCTGCGTCCTGCGCCGTGGCGGTGCGACCGTCGGTTATTCCATGAAGCGCGAATTCGGGCGCGGCCATGTGATTGGCCCGATCGTTGCCAGCAATGATTCTGACGCGATCCATCTTACGGCCGTGCATCTCAAGGATCTCGCCGGAAGGTTCGCCCGCGTGGATACGCGGGAGCAGACCGGTCTGTTTGCGGACTTTCTTCAACAGAGCCGCCTCGGGATGAACGACACAGTCACCACCATGTCCAAGGGACGGCGATTCCTGAACCGAAAGGAAAACGAGCCGTGGGTCTACGGATTGGCCGGTCACGCCTTGAGCTGAAGCTGTGAGCATGGGACGAGAAGGGCTGAGGCGACGGACCTATTCCCACGTCCGACGGGGATTCTGTGCTTGCCAGCCGTTGACGCATTTTCAGCAAACTCGAACTACTCAAGACACACCTCTCCAGTCTCGCGGCGCATCACACCCGAGTTTTGCGCTGCTCTCGACGCCCCTTCATCGGAAAGGGCGCAGGGAAGACCGGGCGCCGGCTGGCACCCACGGTCCGCTGTGCGCAGATTGCGCGAAGACAGATGCACAGCGGCATACAGGGCAGCCTGGACATCCCGGCCTTCCCTGCGCAGTGGTTTGACGGCTTATGGCGCGCTCTCCCCGGGGAGCGATGCACTATTGCCCCCGTCGCCTTGCGGATGGCTGGTGCGCGTGCCCGGTCGGGCCGCCTCACCACCGCAAGCCTTGACGCACAGACCCCGGGCGTCAGGACCACACGCTTTTGCCGTACGCGAACCGCACCGGTCGTGTGCGCGCTGCTCAACCGCTCACGGGCAAACCCGCCCTGCAATTGCTGGCGTGCCGATGCACTCCACGTCCACCGCCACCCGGCCCGCGTATCGTGACGGTCGCGAAACGCCCCTTATCCTTGGGCCAGGATGAGAGGGATATACGATATTTCCGAATTTCGGTCAAGCAGAATATCTTAGGACAATGCGACAGGCGGTCAGAAGGTGCTCCTGGCGGGAATTATCTGCCGGGCCCAGGAGCGTCTTCTTGACCCGCCTGTCTCCACATCGTCATTGCGAGCGCAGCGAAGCAATCCAGGAATGCCTCCGCGGCGACGCTCTGGATTGCTTCGCTGCGCTCGCAATGACGAGGAGGATTACGCGACCGGGGCCATTCGACTTCCCCGCGCCAATCCCTATATCCTGCGGAAACGATTTGACGCAGCGGACAGCTTCGATGGCCAGAACACGCACGAGGGGCACCGACGCCGACGACCTCCCCCGCTACTTCGTCTGGGTCCGGGGGCTCGAAGGGCCCGAGCCGCAGAAATGGACGGCGATGGATTTCGGCGTCGGCGATTGGAAGCGGCCACTCGTGCTGGCCTATCTGGAGCTGCCGGAAGACGAACGGCCGCTGTCGCTGTCGGTCCTGGCGCGGCGATATCCGCCGCCGCGAGTCGATCTTTCGTAGGCCGGGCTAGGGTGTGTACTCATGACCGTCAGCTCCGCAAGAGAAAGCGGAAGTCCCCGGCTTGAGCGTGATCGGCGGCTTTGCCTGCAGATTTGCCGGTCGAATTTCACAGCAAGGATCAGATCGCGATAAATCTGAAGGCTGCAAACGCGCTCGGCGTTGCAATTCCGCCGACGCTGCTTGCCCTTACCGACGAAGTCATCGAATAGCCCGCCAGCCTCAAGCCCACTGTCTGATCGGCAAGAGGACGTGTTAGGATTTGCTTGTTGTCGACGGGGGAGAGCATGCGGCGACGAGAATTCATGGCACTCCTGGGCCGTGCAACGGCCACTACGGCATGGCCTGTCGCGGTGGGCGCGCAGGAGCCGGCAAGGGTTCGGCGGGTCGGGTACATTGCCGGCGCCGATGAGGCCACGATGGGACATATCTTCGCGGCATTCAGGCAGCGGCTTACCGAACTAGGGTACGTCGAGGGTCGATCTATCGCGCTGGAGGTGCGCTGGGCCGAGGGACGTGCCGAGCGGCTCCCCGGCCTGGTGACCGAGCTTATCGGTCTCAAATTGGATGTGCTGGTGGCGGGCAACAGCGTCGCTGCAATAGCGGCCAAGAACGCTACTCAAACAATCCCCATTGTTATGGTGGCGGCCGATCCGGTTGGACTTGGGCTCGTGGAAAATTTGGCGCGACCCGGAGGAAACGTGACGGGGTTGAGCTATTTCAATGAGGCAATGATCGCAAGGCGTCTGCAACTCCTGAAGGAGATGACGCCAGGCCTTGCGCGGATCGCTGTGATGAAGAACCCGACAGTCTCTATCCACGCCACCTTCTGGCAGACCGCTGAGGTGGCGGCACGCACTCTGGGCGTAGCGCTACAACCTCTCGAAGTGGGACGGCCGGAGGATTTTGATGCGGCGTTCGCCGCTGCCACGGGAGGCAACGCCCAAGCTCTCATCGTCTTCGATGACGTTCTGACTATTGTGCATAGACCCCGGATCATTGCTCTCGCTGCCGCTCACCGACTTCCGGCCGTGTACGGACTTCGTGAGTTTCCGAAGGATGGAGGCTTAATGTCGTTCGGTGCGAGCTTCGTCGTCTTGTTCCGACGCGCCGCCACCTACGTGGACAAAATCTTGAAGGGCGCCAAGCCTGCCGATCTTCCCGTCGAGCAACCAACCACGTTCGAGCTTGTCATCAATAACAAGACTGCGAACGCCCTTGGCCTTACCGTTCCGCCCACCTTGCTCGCCCAAGCTGACGAGGTGATCGAATGATGTCGTGCCAACTCGGACATCTGGTGAGATGCCGCAATGGGGCGGTGCCGGAGGCAGAGCGGACGTCATACGCACCCCAAGTGCAGCGCGGATTATGAGCCCGCGCTCTAGCTTAGGCGCAATCCTAGGACCGTGCATGCGTGCCTAACGCGGGACCAAGTTATCGCCGCCCCCATGATTATGGGTGTCGCGGCCTTCGCGCTGCGGTTAGACTTGCTTCGCGCCGCGGGGGACACGCGGATCGCGGGACCATGGACATGACCGAACAGGGCGAGACGGGTGACGCCATCACCATCCTCCTCGTCGAGGACGATGCGCCGACCTGCTGGCGGCTGCAGGATGCGCTGGCCAAGGCTGGTTACGAGGTGCGCAGCGCCGGTACGCTCGCGGAGGCGCGGCAGGCCCTCGCCGCCGGCGCGCCGCGCGTGCTGCTGACGGATCTGCGGCTGCCCGACGGCCACGGCGTCGAGCTGATCCGCGAGATGCGGCAGCGCTTTCCCGACACCGAGATCATGGTGATCTCCGCGCTCGGCGACGAGGAGAGCGTGATCTCCGCAATCACGGTCGGCGCCACCGGCTACCTGCTCAAGGACGCCTTCCCCACCGACATCGCCACCACCGTGCGCGACCTGGTCGCCGGACATTCGCCGATCTCGGCCTCGATCGCCCGCTTCATCGTGCGCCGGACACAAGGTGCCGCGCAGAGTTCAGCGGAGCCGCCGCCCGGCCCCGCGCTCAACACGGCGAGGCTGACCCCGCGCGAGATCGACATCCTCTGGGGCATCGCCAAAGGCTTCAGCTATGCCGAGATCGCAAGCCATCTCGGCCTGTCCAAGCAGACCGTGCCCGGCCATATCAAGAACATCTATCGCAAGCTCGAAGTGCACACGCGCAGCGAGGCGGTGTTCGAGGCGGTGCAGCAGGGCCTGATCAAGCTGTGAGCGACATCGCGGCCAAAGCACCCACGAAAGCACCTGCGAAGGCACCGACACGCCCGCAGCGCCGCCTGATCGCGTCGCGTCTGGTGCCTTATCTGCTGCTGCAGGCGTTGATCGTCATCGTCACGATCCTGGGGCTTCGGCTGCTGCAGCCGAGCGATCCCGAAGACTACGCGGTGAGCGATTTTTCGGCGCGGGAGGACGGTCTGACGCGCCCCGTGACGCTGCCGCATTTCACCTCGTCGCGCGACTCGCTGGCCGACCCGCCATTCTACACCGGCACCTTCACATTCCGGAGCGGCGATGCGGCCTCGGGCTGGTCGGTGTACCTGCCGCGCTTCAGCAATGCCGTGGAGGTCGCCGTCAACGGCGTCGTCGTGCTCGACTCCCGGCGCGATGCCAACGCCAACCGGCCCGATCGCAACACGCCGCAGATCGCAGCCATCCCCGCCTCGCTGCTGCGCGACGGCGCCAACGAGATCACGGTGCGGCTTTTCGTGTGGGGACCGCTCAAGGGCTTCCTCGATACCGTCTATGTCGGGCCGGATGCCGCCTTGCGCCCGGCCCATGAGACGCGCACGCTGCTGTTCGTCACGCTGCCGGTGGTGTTCTCCGCCTGGCAGGCGATCCTGGCCGTCATCCTTGCGATCATGTGGCTGATGCGGCGCCACGAACCGGTCTACGGCGTGCTTGCCGCGGCGATGGTGCTCGGCGTGGCGCAGGCATTCGCGCCGCCGCCGGTGCCGCCGGCCACGGTCTCGCGGCTGGCTGCGGTGCTGCTGGCCTCCGCACCGATCGAGAGCGCGCTGGTCGTCGCGTTCGGCGTGCTGTTCTTCGGCTGGCGCTGGCCGCGTTACGCCACGCTGCTGTTCGTGCCTGGAATCGTCGTGTTCGTGGTCGGGCTGATCGGGGGCCCGCCGCTGCCGCGCATCCTGTTCCTGGTCCTCGGCATTCCCACCGTCGGCATTTGCCTGTTCCTGATGGCCTGCGTCACGGCCACGGCGGTGGTGCGGCGGCAGGACGCGGCGAGCTTCACGATCGGCTGCGCGGTGACCATCGTGCTGGTCTGCTGGGCCCAGGACATGCTCACGGTGCTCGAGATCGCGAGCAATGATCGCATCTTCGTCTCGCGCCTGTCCTATTCGGCGATGCTGGTTGCGATCGGCGCCGGGCTGACCTGGCGCTTTGCCCGCGCCTTGAACCAGGTCGACAGCTTTGCCGGCCAGCTGGTGACGCGCGTGCGCGAAGCCGAGGAGCGGCTGAAGGCGAGCTTTGCCCGCGAGGAGGAGCGCGCCCGCGCCGCCGCGCTCGCCAATGAGCGCACGCGCCTGATGCGAGACCTGCACGATGGTCTCGGCGGCCAGCTCGTGAGCATCGTCGCGCTGTCCGAGCGTGGCAGCGCCGGCGCGACCATCACGGACGCCGCGCGCGCGGCGTTGAAGGATCTGCGCCTCGTCATCGATTCCATGGACGACATTGGCGGCGACCTGATGCTCGCGCTCGGCTCCTGGCGCGAGCGCGCCACGGCCCAATTGCGGCCGCACGACATCGCACTCGAGTGGCGCGTGGCGACGCCGCAGGGCCTGCCGCTGCATCCCGAGCTGAGGCCATGGCACGTCATCCAGATCGTGCGTATCCTCGACGAGGCCGTGACCAATGCGGTCAAGCACGCGCAGGCCCGCCGCATCGCAGTGACAATCGACACGTTCGACGCAGGCCAGGGGCCGTACGGCGTGATCAGCGTGACGGACGACGGAAGCGGCTTTGCACTGGCCGGCACTGGCGAGGCCGCGGGCACCGGCCAGACCGCGCGCGGCCTGCGCAACATGAAAAGCCGCGCCGCGCGCTGCGGCGCGGTGCTCGACCTGACGTCTGATTCCTCCGGCACGCGCGTGCGGCTGAAATTGCCGCAGCGCTTTCCCGATGGCGACATGGCCGCGGGCTGAAAGGCCCCCTCCCCGAACGTGTGGGGCGCACGGAGAGAGGGGACGGGCCAGGTTAAAATTTCCTGCGGAGGACGGGGGGTGTTCGTCCGCAGGCCCCGTTGGCCCGAAGCGATCCAATCAATTCAATCGAACGGAGAATTTCAGCGCACGCCGACGCGATTGACCGGCCCGCCGCGATTCATCGGCGTTCCCGCGCGCACCCCGACGCCAGGCGCGCCGACGCCGGGCGTTGCGACCGCCGCCGCCGCGACCGGCGCTCCCACCACCACGGCGCCAGTCGGCCGCACCACGCAGCCCTTCGGCACGCCGACGGTCTTGCAATAGACCACAGCCTGCGCCGGGCTCGTGCCCAGCGACACCATCGCCACGCCCGCCAGCGCCATGACCGTCAGCCTTGCGCCCAGCGCTCCAGCTCTCTTCGACATTCTTGCTCTCCTGCTTCCCGTTCGGCGTCCCGATGCAATCACCGGGTTTCGCAGCCGAGGTGCAGCCTGAATGACAAAAGTGGGCGCAACGATACATGCCATGAAGATGGGGGTACCGCGGGCGGGAGGACTGGCCGGTGCCATGAACATGGCATGGACCCGCGGCCGGGCTTTGCGAGATGGTCCGGCCCGATTGATCCCGGTCGGGACCAACGACGATTGCAAAGAGGTGCTTCATGAAAATTTCGGTTCTTGCCGCGCTGCTGCTCGCAGCTGCCGCCCTGCCCGCTGCGGCGCAGTCCGGTCCATCCGTCCAGGAGCAAATGGCCTGCCGCGGCGACGCCAGCAAATTCTGCGCCGAGCATATCGGCAAGCCGCCGCAGATGAATGCCTGCCTGCGCGAGAACAAGTCGAAGCTCTCGGACTCCTGCCGCAAGGTGGTTGAATCGCGCGGCGGCTAGTCGTTCGCCCCTCTCTTGGGAGAAGACAGAGAGGGCGGCGCTCTGCCGCCCTCTCGATAAATGCCGAAGGCGCGCCGCTATTCCTGCATCATCTCGCCGCTGCCGCCGAACTCGGCCGGAAAATCCTTCAGCTTGGGCAGGCCGTCGCGCATCGGCAGCACGGTCTCGGCATAATTGACGTGAACTCCGGGCGTGAACGCGAGCGTGGGGATGGTGGCGGTGAAGACGTCGACCAGACCGAGCGGCGGATGGTTGGTCATGAGATGGCCGCCACACTTCTTGCAGAATTTGCGCTGGCTGAGTGGCGTCTTGGCGAACGTCTCGACATTCTGAGCGCCTTCGGTGATGCGCACGGCCTCCGGCTTCCACAGGCTGAAGGCGTTGACCGGACCGCCCGACCACGAGCGGCAGGAGCGGCAATGGCAATAGCCCATCGCCTCCGGCGCGCCCGTGACCTCGACCGTGACCGCGCCGCAGAAGCAGTTTCCGACATGTTTCATCTGGAACCTCTCCGTTTTTCTGAAGGATTGTTATTGCGCATCGGCGCCCCGCGCGTCCTTCTTTCGATTGGACGCGCGCGGCTTGGCCGAGACTATACCGATCGGCGCCAGGGAATAAGCATCGAGACGCGTTGTTTGTACTGCCGGTACTCGTCGCCGAAGAGATCGACGAGATCGCTCTCCTCCAGCGCGATGCCGACGAAGATGTAGAGCGTGGTCACGGCCGCGAACAAAAGATGACCCGCGGTCATGACCGGCGCCGCCCAGAACGCGACGATGAAGCCGAGATAGATCGGATGGCGGACGAACTTGTAGAGCAGCGGCGTCCTGAAGCGCGGCGGCTCCATCTCCTTGCCGACGAGATGATTGGTCACCTGATGCAGGCCGAACAATTCGAAATGGTTGATGATGAAGGTCGAGGTGAACACCAGCACCCAGCCGGCGAAGGACAACGTGACCAGTGTCACGGCAAGATCGGGGTTCTCCACGCTCCATATGACCGACGGCAGCGGACGCCACTGCCAGAACAGGAGGAGCAGTGACAGGCTCGCGAACAGCACGTAGGTGCTTCGCTCGACCGGCTTGGGGACGAACTGCGTCCACCAATCCTTGAATTGCTGGCGCGCCATCACGCTGTGTTGAACCGCGAACAGCGACATCAGCAGCAGATTGATGAGGACCGCGCGGACGACGGGCGCTTCGGCACCGGTGTCGATGGTCTTGGGCACCATCACCCCCATGACGAAGCCGATCGCATAGAGAATGGTGACGAAAAACACGAGATACGCCGCAATTCCGTACAGAAAGGCAATGAACCTGAAAATGCGAGAGCCCGTAATCTCCGGGCCGATGGAATGAACCTGGTGATCGAGTTGGGTCATAGAACGCTCCGTTGTGCCGAGGCATCGACACGGTTTGGTCTTCGCACCGTGCCGGATCGGACGTCCCGCGGCTTTTGCAGATGATTGATTTTCGCCTGAGACGACTTTGATTTTTGCTTGAGACGACGAAAACGTGCGATTTCGCTTTGAAAACAACGTGCTGGACGGTGACCTTCGGGAGCTCACATGCGAGGGAACGATCGTTCCGTTGCAGCCGCAAGTGTTCGATCTGCTGCTTTATCTGGTCGCGCAACGGGCGCGAGTGGTCAGCAAGGATGACCTGATCAGCCAGATCTGGAACGACCGGATCGTGTCGGATTCCGCGCTGAACAGCCGGATCAACGCCGCGCGCAAGGCGCTGGGCGATGACGGTGCGACGCAGCGCCTGATCAAGACCATTCCGCGCAAGGGCTTTCGTTTCGTCGGCGAGGTCCGGGAAGAGGTGGCGGCGTCGCCTACGCGGACGGAAGCCAAGCCCGCTCCCCCGCGCGCGGCGGACCGCCCGGCGATCGCCGTACTCGCCTTCGAGAACATGAGCGGCGATCCCGCCCAGGACTATTTCGGCGACGGGATCAGCGAGGACATCCTCACCGCGCTGTCGAGGCAGCGCTGGTTCATGGTGATCGCCCGCAACTCCTCCTTCACCTACAAGGGACGCGCGGTCCATATCAGGCAGATCGCCGAGGAGCTCGGTGTCCGCTACATCGTCGAAGGCAGCGTGCGCAAGGCAAACAACCGCGTGCGCATCACCGCACAGCTCAACGACGCCGTCTCGGGCAGCCATCTCTGGGCCGAGCGCTATGACCGCGAGCTCGTCGATGTCTTCGCCGTGCAGGACGAGATCACCAACGCGATCGCCGCGGCGATCGAGCCGCAGATCCACGCGGCCGAGAATTTCCGCAGCCATCGCAAGCCGCCGGCGAGCCTCGACGCCTGGGACCTCTTGATGCGCGCGCTGTCGCATTATTGGCGCGTGACGCGCCAGGATCACGAGGCCGCGAAGGCGCTGCTCGCGCGCGCGATCGCGATCGATCCGAATTACGGCCAGGCGCTGTCGCTGCTGGCCGTGAACGACATGTTCGGCGTGCATCTCGGCTGGATCGAGCTCGCCGCGGTTGCGCCGGCCGCGGAAGCCGCCGCGCTCAAAGCGGTGCGCTGCGACCATGAGGATTCCTGGGCGCATGCCGCGCTCGGCAGCGTCTGCTTCTCGACCCGCAGGCTCACAGACGCGCTGTCCGAATTCGAGCAGGCGCTCGCGCTCAATCCGAACTTCTCGCTGGCGCAGGGCTATTACGCGCTGGCGCTGTCCTATGCCGGACGCTCGAACGACTCGTTCGAGGCCGCGCAAAAGGCGATCCGGCTGTCACCGCGCGATCCATCACTGGCGATCTATCACGGCATCGCCGCCTATGCGCGCTTCACCGAGCGGCGCTATGGCGAGGCCATCGCGCTCGCGCGCGAGGCGATCCGGCACCGCGGCGACCTCACCGGCGCCTACCGCGTGCTCGCCGTCTCCGCCGGCATGACCGGCGATGGCGCGCTGGCGGAGATGGCACTCGGCGAGCTCCGCCGCACCCAGCCGAACATCTCGCTGCACTGGATCGCGACGCAGCTGCCGTGGGCCGACGAGCGAGATCGCGACCACTATCTGGAGGGATTCCGCCGCGCCGGGTTGCGGTGAGACGTCTTGCCCTGGCGGGTAAGCGCGAGGGCGCTCTCGCCGCCGCCATGCCGCGACGCTGTGTCGCTATTCGCAGCCGTCATGTCGACGCACGACGAACGTGACGGACGCCCAGCAATACAAGCCCAACTCATCAAAACAGGACGCGCTGTACATTTTTTGTGCGTGCACTGTCGCGACTTTCATCTTGCCGCGCCGAACGGGACTGTGTGAGCCTCGATGGCGGATGGGGACTGGGATGGACCGACCGTCGCTTTGCGCGCCAGGGCGCCTGCGAAGCGCTTGCGGCCGGTCTCGCTTGAGAAAGATACGACATGCCAAAACGAGTGTTGCTTGGTCTCCTCCTGGCTTGCGGCCTTGCGGCCCCTGCGCTGGCACAAGAACCGAAGACGGGCGGTGTGATCAATGCCGTGATCCAACCCGAGCCGCCGGGCCTGATGCTTGCGATGGTCCAGAACGGCCCGGTCCAGATGGTCTCGGGCAACATCTTCGAAGGCCTCTTGCGCTACAGCCCCAAGCTCGACCCGCTGCCGGAGCTTGCCGAGAGCTGGAGCGTCAGCGAGGACGCCAAGACCTACGCCTTCAAGCTGAAGAAGGGCGTGACCTGGCATGACGGCAAGCCCTTCACCGCCGCCGACGTGCTGTTCTCGATCGAGATGCTGAAGCAGACCCATGCGCGCGCCCGCACCAACCTGGCGCAGGTCGACAAGATCGAGACGCCGGACGATTACACGGTGGTGTTCACGCTGAAGCAGCCGTTCGGCCCGTTCCTCGGCATCTTCGAGGTCGGCTCGATGCCGATGGTGCCGAAGCATCTCTACGACGGCACCGACTGGAAGACCAATCCCTACAACAACGCGCCCATCGGCACCGGGCCCTTCATGTTCAAGGAATGGCAGAAGGGCTCGTTCATCCGCCTGATCAAGAATCCGAACTACCACGAGAAGGGCAAGCCCTACCTCGACGAGATCTACTGGCAGATCATTCCCGACGCCGCCGCGCGCTCGGTGGCGTACGAGACCGGCAAGGTCGACGTGCTGCCCGGCGGCTCGGTCGAGAATTTCGACGTGCCGCGCCTGTCCAAGCTGAAGGACACCTGCGTCACCGGCGCCGGCTGGGAATTCTTCTCGCCGCTGGCCTGGCTGTGGCTCAACAACCGCCAGGGTCCGCTCGCCGACAAGCGGGTGCGGCAGGCGATCATGTATGCGGTCGATCGCGACTTCGCCAAGGACGTGATCTGGAACGGGCTCGGCAAGGTCGCCACCGGCCCGTCGGCCTCGACCATCAAGTACTACACCGACGACGTGAAGAAGTATCCCTACGATCCGGCCAAGGCCAAGGCGCTGCTGAAGGAAGCCGGCTACAAGGGCGAGAAGATCCGCCTTTTGCCGCTGGCCTATGGCGAGACCTGGCAGCGCTGGGGTGAAGCCGTGAAGCAGAATCTCCAGGACGTCGGCATGACCATCGAGACGATCGCCACCGACGTTGCCGGCGGCAACCAGAAGATCAGCGACTGGGATTACGACATCGCCTTCACCTATCTCTACCAGTACGGCGATCCCGCGCTGGGGGTGGGGCGCAACTACATCTCCAGCAACATCGCCAAGGGCCAGGTCTTCAACAACGTCGAGGGCTATTCCAACCCTGAGATCGACAAGCTGTTCGCCGACGGCGCGGTGGCGACGCCCGACTCCAAGCGCAAGGAAATCTACGAGAAGGCGCAGAAGATCCTGGTCGAGGACGTGCCGGTGGCCTGGATGCTCGAGCTGCAATTCCCGACCATCACGCGCTGCAAGGTCAAGAACCTGATCACCACGGGGATCGGGGTCAACGATGGCTTCAAGGACGCATGGCTCGACAAGTGACGGCAGGCGCTCCGAACTCCCCTTACCTCTCCCGCTTGCGGGAGAGGTCGCTAAGCTCGAAGAGCGTAGCGGGTGAGGGCTCTCTCCTCTTGGCAATCCCTTTGCGGAAGCACCCCCTCCCCTGCCCTCCCCCGCAAGCGGGAGAGGGAGCGCACCGCCGCTGCGGTTGCGGCCACCCCGATATCATCGCCGTTTGATCATGCTCTCCTTCGTCGCTCAGCGTATTCTGAAGGGCGTGATCGTCCTGCTCGCGATCGTCGTCCTCAATTTCTTCCTGATCCGCCTGGCGCCCGGCGATCCCGCGATCGTGATGGCGGGCGAAGCCGGGGCCAGCGACCAGGTCTTCGTCAAGCAGCTCCGGGAGAAGTTCGGCCTCGACAAGCCGCTGCCCGAGCAGCTCTTCATCTACGTCAAGGGCGTCGTCGGCCTCGACCTCGGCTTTTCCTTCCGCCAGCAGGCACCGGTCGCGAAGCTGATCGGCGAGCGGCTGCCGGCGACGCTGCTGCTGACCCTGACGGCATTCGCGATCTCGCTGATGCTCGGCATCCTCTGCGGCACCTTCGCCGCGCGCTTTGCCGGAACCTTTCTCGACACCGGCATCACCGTGTTCGCGCTGATCTTCTACGCCATGCCGATCTTCTGGGTGGCGCTGATGGGCATCCTCTTGTTCTCGGTCACGTTCGACTGGCTGCCTAGCTTCGGTTACGAGACGGTCGGCGCCAACCTCACCGGCCTTGCCCATGCGGTCGATGTCGCAAAGCACCTGATCATGCCGGCGATGACGCTCGGCCTGTTCTTCATGGCGACCTACACCCGCATGACGCGCGCCTCGATGCTCGAGGTGAAACGGCTCGACTTCGTCAAGACGGCGCGCGCCAAGGGCCTTAGCGACGCCGTGATCCAGCGCCGCCACGTGCTGCGCAATGCGCTGCTGCCGGTGGTGACGCTCGCCGGCGTGCATTCCGGCACGCTGATCGGCGGCGCCGTCATCACCGAGACCGTGTTCGCCTGGCCCGGGATCGGGCGGCTGATGTACGACGCCCTGCTGCAGCGCGACTACAATCTGCTGCTCGGCGTGTTCGTGATCTGCTCCGCCATGGTCCTGATCTTCAACCTCGTCACCGACCTCGTCTATCGCCTGGTCGATCCGCGCATCGAATACGCCTCATGAAACAGTTCTGGAAATCGATGCTGAGGAGCCCGAGCGGCGTCATCGGGCTCGTCATCCTCCTGGTCGCAGTCTCCGTCGCGGTGTTCGGGCCGATGCTGTTCCCGAACTCGCCCTGGCGCATGGTGCAGCGGCCGTTCCTGCCGCCGTTCACGCTCGGGGCCGTGCCGCTCGGCACCGACGCGCTCGGCCGCGACATCTTCGCCGGCATGATCTTCGGCGCCCGCGTCTCGCTTCTGGTCGGCCTCGTCTCCACGCTGGTGGCGCTGATCGTCGGCGTGCCGATCGGCGCCACGGCCGGTTATTTCGGCGGCAAGGTCGACGACGCCCTGATGCGCTTCACCGAGTTCTTCCAGACCATTCCGAGCTTCGCGCTCGCGATCGTGCTGGTCGCGATCCTGCAGCCCTCGATCTATTCGATCGTCGCCTCGATCGCAGTGGTGAGTTGGCCGCCGGTCGCCCGCCTCGTGCGCGGCGAGGTGCTGTCGCTGCGGACGCGCGAATATGTCCAGGCCGCCGTAGTCACCGGCCAGAGCAACAGCTGGATCATCCTGCGCGAAATCCTCCCCAACGCGTTGTCGCCCGTGATCGTGCTGGCCTCGCTGATGGTGGCGACCGCGATCCTGCTGGAATCCTCGCTGTCCTTCCTCGGCCTCGGCGATCCCAATCTGATTTCCTGGGGCTACATGGTCGGCGCCGGCCGCACCGTGATCCGGCAGGCCTGGTGGATCACCGTGTTTCCGGGCGTCGCCATCCTGATCTCGGTGCTCGGGCTGAACCTGATCGGCGAAGGCCTCAACGATGCGCTCAATCCGCGCCTGTCGCGGGAGGGCCGCTGACGATGACCGCCTCGCCCGCCGTCTCCATCAAGAACTTGCGGATCGCGTTGCCCAAGGGCGCCGAGCGCCCCTTCGCGGTCGACGGCGTCTCGCTCGATTTGCAGCCCGGCAAGATCGTCTGCGTCGTCGGCGAGTCCGGCTCCGGCAAGTCGATGTGCGCGCATGCGCTGATGGGCCTGTTGCCGGATACGGTGTCGGTCGCCTCGGGCGAGATCCAGTTCGAGGGCAGCGACCTGCTCAAGCTCGATGACGACGGCTGGCGCGATCTGCGCGGCCGACGGCTCGCGATGATCTTCCAGGAGCCGATGACCGCGCTCAATCCGTTGATGCGGATCGGCGACCAGATGGCGGAGATGTTCGAGGCCCACGGCCTGCTCACGCCGAAGGAGCGGCGCGCCAAGGCGTTGTCGCTGGCACGCGAGGTCGGCCTGCCCGACCCCGAGCGCATCGTCCGCGCCTATCCGCACCAGCTCTCCGGCGGCCAGCGCCAGCGCGCCATGATCGCGATGGCGCTCGCGCTCGAGCCGGCGGTGCTGGTCGCCGACGAGCCGACCACCGCGCTCGACGTCACCACGCAGGCCCAGATCCTGAAGCTGATCCGCAATCTCCAGCAGAGCCGCAACATGGCGGTGATGTTCATCACCCATGATTTCGGCGTGGTTGCCGATATCGCCGACCAGGTCGTGGTGCTCCGCCACGGCAAGGTCGTCGAGGAAGGACCGGCCACAGTCGTCTTCAACGCGCCGCAGCACGACTACACCAAGGCATTGCTTGCCGCCGTGCCCTCGATGGATCCGCCGCCGCGAGAGCCACTCGACGATCGGGCCAGGGCCGTCGAGGTGATCGGGCTGGACAAGACCTATGTCACGTCGGGCGGTTGGTTCCGCGAGGATCGCCGCGTCGATGCGGCGCGCGCGGTCAATTTCAACATCCTCAAGGGCGAGACGCTCGGCCTGGTCGGCGAATCCGGCTCGGGCAAATCGTCGGTGGCGCGCCTGGTGATGCGGCTGATCGAAGCCGACCGCGGCACGGTGCGGATCGGCGAGACCGACCTCACGTCTCTGTCCGGCAAGGCGCTGCGCGCCGAGCGCCATCGCATCCAGATGATCTTCCAGGATCCGTTCGCCTCGCTCAATCCGCGGCGCAAGATCGTCCACATCATCGCCGACGGCCCGATCGCAGCCGGCCTCGATCCGAAAGTTGCGTTCGACCGCGCCCGCGATCTCCTCAAGATGGTGGGCCTCGATGCCGGCGCGCTCGAACGCTATCCGCACGAATTCTCCGGCGGCCAGCGCCAGCGGGTCGGCATTGCCCGTGCGCTCGCGCTCGAGCCGGAGATCATCGTTGCGGATGAGGCCGTCTCCGCGCTCGACGTCTCCGTGCAGGCGCAGGTGTTGAAGCTGCTGGAAGACCTCAAGGCGCGCCTCGGCCTGTCGATGCTGTTCATCACCCACGATCTGCGGGTCGCGGCCCAGATCTGCGACCGCATCGCGGTGATGCAGCGCGGCGCCATCGTCGAGCTGAAGCCGACTGCACAACTGTTCGCCGCGCCCGAGCATGCCTATACGCGCGAGTTGCTCGCAGCCGTGCCCGGACGGAAGGAGCACGCGCCGGCGGCCTGAGACGGCTCGTCTTCATTCATCGATCTCCGTGATGGTTCCAAAAACTTGCACGCTGAGCGGGAGAAACCTATTCGATCCAGCAGCATTTGCTTTTGTGAGACCATCCTTGCTCATGTCGGCAAGGGGTGAGTTGACGCCAATACTCGCTCGTCGCGGCTGCCGCCGTACAACGAACGTGACGTGGTGGGCAGCTTCACAACCCAGCAAATGAGACACACCGGGATGCTGGGAATCGCACAGCGCAGTCACGCGCTTTTTATCCGGTCGTGACCGGGCCTGCCGCTTCAAGGCCGAAGGCGGCACCATAGATGACGATTGAAATGATCGACGTCATCTCATGACGGACTCACACTGATATTCGGAGCCAACATGGGCGAAGTTATTCGATTTGTCTCAAAATCCGAGCGCGAGCGAGCACGCCTCATCGAGGAGGCTCGCGCGATCTACGACAGCATCTTCCCGCCGGCCGATCCGGCCAACGAGGGCCAGGGAAAGCCGGCGATCGGCCGCCCGTTCATCGGCCGCGACGGGGGTAACGTATCGTGATCAAGATCATCGCCGTGCTTTGCAGCCTCGCCTCTCCCTCCAATTGTCACGAGCAGATCGTCACCACGTCGGACTTCGCGCAAGTCTCGGTGCAGTCGTGCCTGATGGGCGCGCCGCAGCTCGCCGAATGGATGAACCAGCATCCGGCCGAGCGCCTAGCGGCATGGCGCTGCGTGATTGGTCAACAGACCGGCCGCGGGATCTAGGCCCGGACCTCTCGCTTCGGCGCAGTAAGCCGTTCGCGATGGGTCCCGGCTCACGTTCGCGCGTCCGGGACACGGCACCAAGCCTGCGCCTCGCTGAACGTTGGGCAGTGACGGCACTCCATCCCCGGAGTAACCTCTCGTTGCGGCCGTTCGCAGCAAGGGGGACGCCGGATGGAAGTCGCCAGTCTCGTTCTTCCGGTCTTCGCGATCATCGTCACCGGCTGGCTCGCAGGCGAGCTTGGCTATCTCTCGCGCTCGCTTGCCGATGCCCTGGTCCACTTTGCCTACAACGTGGCGATGCCGGCGCTGTTGATCGTCACGATCGCCCAGGAGCCGGCGCGCAATCTCCTGGAATGGCGCTTTCTGCTCGCATTCGGCGGCGGCTCGCTGATCTGCTTCGCGCTCGTGTTCCTGCCGGTCCGCGCAGGCGGTACACACGATCTTGCCAGCAGCACCATCCATGGGATGGCAGCGGCGATGACCAACACCGGATTCGTCGCGCTACCGATCCTGCATGCGATCTACGGTCAACCCGCCGTGCTGCCCGCGGCAGTCGCGACGGTGTTCGTTGCCGCGGTGATGTTTCCGATCACGGTGGTCCTGCTGGAAAAGCACGATGCACGCGGAGCCTCCGTGCACTCCACGGGACTGGCAAGGCAAATCCTACTCAATCCCATGGTGCTGTCGACGCTCATCGGCCTCACCTGGGCGGTGACGGGACTGCCGATTCCGGCACCGGTCGCGTCCTACCTCAACATGGTCGCTGCCGCGCTCACGCCGTGCGCGCTGTTTGCCATCGGGCTCGGTCTCTCCGTGGAGGGCCTGAGGTCCAACCTGAAAGCGTCGTTTGCGCTCGCGGCGGTGAAACTCGTGGTCATGCCGCTCATCGTCTACGGACTTTCCGTCATGATCGGCCTTACCCCTCTCTACACGGTTGCGGCCGTCATCTGCGCGGCCGTGCCGACGGCGAAAACCGTCTACGTCCTCGCGCATGAGCACAAGGTCGAGGAAAAGCTGGTTGCCGCCACGGTGTCGATCACGACGATGCTGTCGGTCGCAACATTGCTGATCGCGCTTTACCTGCTCTCGGGATCGGCGAGCGGCCTACGTTGATCCGCCAGTGGCTTGCGCCTTACCCGGAGCCCTTTCTATCTCGTGGTATTGCTCCAGGTCGGAACCGAGTTGGTCACGCCGACCGAGGGCCAATTGTATGATCCGACCGACGGCGCGGTGACGGTGCCGACCGTCTGTCCGGACGATCCATACGACGCCCCCGGCTGTGCGGCCGGCGCTCCGGCTCCGCTATTGGTCGGCGCCATCACGCCAGTGCTGTAATGCCGGCTCGACCGGACCTTTTTTGCTTCAGCCGCGAAAGGCGCGGCAAGAAGTCCGGTAGTGATGAGCGCGGCGATGGCAAGTCTGACTGTCTTCATGGCTGATCCTTTCGCACGCTACGCACCCCGATATGCCAAGTGTTCATGGATCGGGAAATTTCCATGGGTCTGCCTTCATAACTCCGCGAGCGGACGGAGGTGCCGCGGCGCGGCGCACTCGGCCGCCTTCGGATGGACCCGAATCAGCGCTAGTGCATTGCTTTCAGTGACTTCCCTGGACGCAAGCATGACCGGCGCCGAACTGAAGCAGCTTCGCAACGACCTCTCCGATGCCCTCGAGCGCAAGCTCAGCGCGGCCGACATGGCCAAGCTTTGCGGTTTGCCGGGAACGAGCGGCGCCGACACCATCCGGCGCTGGGAGGTCAGCGGCCCGACGCCGGAGGCGACCAGGATCTTGCGCGTGCTCGCGATGGCGAGCGAGCGCTATCCGATCCTGGACAAGTTCGACATCTTCGATCGACACGACGTGCGTGAGGAAGACAGGCCGGCGAAGCGCGCCGCCTTTCGCGCGCAGATGCGCGATGAGGCGCGGCGGCGCCTTGGTTAACACAAGACGCGCGCAAGTTACCGACAAGGCGCGCCGTTAAGCCTTTCTTCACCACTTCTTAAGTCGCCATTAAGCACGAAAATCATTTGCACCCCAACAAGTTACGTTGGGTCTCGCTGTGCCACGGATGTGACAGCATTTTCGTCAAAAGCGAGCTATCTGCAAAACCGATGCGGCGCAGAGAACGCGCCTGCCGGGGACCTTACGTGTTGGAGTTCAAGACCATGAAGAAGATTCTGTTTGCGACCGTGGCGCTGCTCGTGCTCGGCGCGGCTGCGCCGGCCGTCGGCGCCGATCTCGGCAACCGCAATTATTACAAGACGCCCGCGCCGGCCTACGCCGCGCCGATCTACAATTGGACGGGCTTCTATCTCGGCGCCCATGTCGGTGGCGCGTTCTCCAGCGACAACAATTTCAACGGCCTCTCCACCGGCAACAACGGCAACGGCCGCTTCCTCGGCGGCGTGCAGGTCGGTGCGGACTGGCAGTTCAACCCCAACTTCGTGGTCGGCGTCGAAGGCCAGTATTCCTGGCTCTCCGGCAGCGTCGGCGCGGTGTTCCCGGGCGGCATCGCCTACACCAACGACCAGCGCGGCCTCGGCTCGATCACCGGCCGCGTCGGCTACACCTGGGGTCCCGGCCTGGTCTACGTGAAGGGCGGCTACGCCTATTCGGACAACAACGAGAAGGTCACCGTCGGCGGCGTGCCGACCGCCTTCGTCATCACGGGCGATCACCGCAACGGCTACACCGTCGGCGCCGGCCTCGAATACATGTTCGCCCCGAACTGGTCGGCCAAGGCCGAGTACCAGTACTACAATTTCGGCGAGGCGAGCTTCACCGGCGGTACGCTCGCGGGCACCGGCAGCTTCACCACCGACGACCATACCTTCAAGGCGGGCGTCAACTACCGCTTCAACTGGGCAAGCCCGGCTGTGGCGCGCTACTGATCGTTAGCAAGACGTTATCGCGATGAGGGGCCGGCGACGTTGCCGGCCCTTCTTTTTTCGCTCTGCGGAACGCGCGCAACCGGTTGCAGCAATTGCGATTTTTTAACCGCCCCGCCCGATACTCCCGGCCACAAAACATAAGCAAGGGCGTGGGGGAATTTCGATGGGCATCCGTTTCAGTCTCGGCCGTTTCAAGCCGCGTTTCAAAATGCCGAGATGGGGCGTGCGCGGCAGCCTGTTCGCGGCCTTCGCGGTCATCGCGGGCATGGGCCTCGTGATCGCGGCCGGCGCAGGCCTTGCGCTGCAGAATCTCGGCGGACGCATTTCTGAACTGAGCGGACGAGACATTCCGCGCCTTTCCGCCAGCCTGCAATTGTCGGCGCTGAGTGCGAGCCTCGCGGCACAGGGACCGGCCCTGCTTGCGGCGCAAAGCGAAGACGCCCTGAACGAACGCACCAAGAAGCTCAGGGAATTGCAGGAGCAGACGCAGCAGAAGCTCAACGAGATCATCGAGCTCGGCGGCGACAAGAGCGTCGTGTCCGGACTCAGCGACACGATGAAGAGCATCAACGAGGCGGCTCAGAGCCTGACCAAGGCCGCCCGCGAACGGCTCGACGTCGCGGCCCTGCACGAAAAGCAATATGACGCGCTTCGCAACGCGCAGGGCGCCTTCGTCGGGGCAGCGAGCCCGGCGATGCTGGACGCGCAGACCCGAGTCAATGCCATCCTCGGTTCCGCCGACCTGTCCGCCGCCGATGCGAACGACGCCGCGCAGACCGTCGGTCAGCTCGGCAACGTCGTCGCCAGCGGCAATCTCGCGGCCGCCAACATGAGCGCGGCGCTTTCGGCGAGCACCAGCGACAAGCTCGACGACATCCAGAAGGAATTCAAGACGGCGCAGGGCCGCCTGCGGTCGAACCTCGATCTGTTGCCGGACAACCAGGGCAACAAGATGCTGCGCGACACCGCGGAAAAGCTGCTCGCGCTCGGCACCGGCAAGTCCGGCGTGTTCAATCTGCGCGAAAAGGAGCTCGATTCCATCGACTACGGCCAGACCATCCTGGACGAGACCCGCAAGCTCAATGTCGGCCTCGGCATCAGCGTGCAGCAGCTGGTCGACGGCGTGCAGAAGGAGACCAACACCTCGACCTTCCAGGCGCGGCAGGAGATTTCGCTCGCGACCTCAGTCATGCTGGCGCTGGGCGCGCTGATGCTGGTCGGCTCGGCGCTGTTCGTCTGGCTCTATGTCGGCCGCAACATCCTGCGCCGGATCGGCGCCCTGCAACAGTCGATGCAGCTGCTCGCCAACGGCGATCTCGAAACCGAGATCTACCGCTCGAAGAATCACAACGACGAAATCTCCGTCATGGCGAACACGCTGCAGGTGTTCCGGGAGAGCATGATCGAGACCCGCGCGCTGACGAGCGAGCAGGACAAGGACCGTATCGCCAAGGCCGAGCGTGCCGCGCGCATGGAAGCGAAGATCGCCCAATTCGAAAGCACGGTGCGCTCCGCGCTCGACAATCTGGCGCAATCGGCCAATTCGATGCAATCGACGGCGCAGAGCATGTCGAACACCGCCGACCAGTCCAACGCGCTGGTCAACGCGGTCGCCTCCGCCGCGGAAGAGACGTCGGTCAACGTGCAGACCGTGTCGGCCGGCACCGAGCAGCTGTCCTCCTCGATCCAGGAGATCAGCCGCCAGGTCGTGACTTCCGCCGGGATCGCCAAGAAGGCGGTCGACGAAGCGGGAGCGACCGACGCCACGGTGCAGAGCCTTGCCGACAGCGCAAGCCGCATCAGCGTCGTCGTCGACCTGATCCAGACCATCGCCTCGCAGACCAATCTGCTCGCACTCAATGCCACCATCGAGGCGGCGCGCGCGGGCGAGGCCGGCCGCGGCTTCGCGGTGGTCGCCTCCGAGGTGAAGAGCCTGGCGAGCCAGACCGCCAAGGCGACGGACGAAATCCGCACCCAGATCGCCAGCATGCAGGAAGTCACGACCTCCGCGGTCGGCGCCATCCAGGGCATCGGCCGGATCATCGGCGAGATCAACGACGTCACCACCACGATCGCAGCCGCGGTCGAGGAGCAAGGCGCCGCCACGCGCGAAATCGCCCGCAACATCCAGCATGCCGCCGGCGGCACCAGCGAGGTCTCCAGCAACATCGTCGGCGTCTCCACCGCGTCCGCCGAAGCGGGCGCTGCGGCCACCGAAGTGCTGGGCGCCTCGGACGCGCTGCGGCGCGAGGCCGATATGCTGCGCGGGGAGATCGACGCCTTCCTCAACGACATGCGGGCGGCGTAGGCACGCGGCATTGAGGCTGCGCTCCCTCTCCCGCAAGCGGGAGAGGGTTGGGGTGAGGGTGCCTCCACAATGGGATACTCGCGGCATCCCGAGAATTATCCCCGTGGGGAGAGAGCCCCCACCCGGCGCTACGCGCCGACCTCCCCCGCAAGCGGGAGAGGTGCAGCGGGTATTGGGCACGACCGTCCCACATCACGGAAAAACACTCCTCGGTATGACCGCCATGCGGTCGCCGCCCAGCATCCTTTTTCGGCTGGCGCCCCGCGCGCGCTGGGTTTAAGCCGGTAGCATGAGCTCAAAAACCGATACCGCGCCGTCCTCGGCCGAGGCCCTGCGCTACCCCTGGGAACAGCATCCCGGCCCCGAACAGGTGGTCGAGGTCAGGCCCGGCGTGTTGTGGGCGCGGCTGAAGCTGCCGTTTCGCCTCAACCACGTGAACATCTACCTGCTCGCCGATGGCGACGGCTATGCGATGATCGATGCCGGCTTCGGCAACGAGGAGACGATCGAGGCCTGGACGAAGCTGTTCGACGGCCCGCTGAAGGGCGTCACCATCACGCGCCTGATCGTCACCCACTCGCACCCCGACCATGTCGGTCTCGCCGGATGGATCGTGGAGCGCTTCAACTGCCCGCTGGTGATGTCGCAGGTCGAATATCTGCAATCGGTCTATCACCAGAACCGCGGCACCGAGGAGCGGCGCGAGGCGCAGCGGCTGTTCTTCCGCCGCCATGGCATGGATGAGTCGCTCACGGAAAAGCTGCTCGGCCGCGGCCAGGACTATCTCAAGCGCGTCTCGGTGCTGCCGCCGTCCTACCGCCGCATCTCGCATGGCGACGACGTCGTGATCGGCACGCGCCGCTTCAAGGTCATCACCGGCGGCGGCCACGCGCTCGACCAGGTGATGCTGTATTGCGCCGACGACAAGCTGTTCCTCTCCGCCGACCAGGTGCTGAGCAAGATCTCGCCGAATGTCAGCGTCTGGGCGGTCGAGCCCGACCAGAACTCGCTCGGCGAATATCTGGCCTCGCTCGCCAGCCTCACCACGACGCTGCCCTATGACGTGCTGGTGCTGCCCGGCCACGGCGTGCCGTTCTACGGATTGAAGACCCGCATCAAGCAGCTCGCCGACCACCACGAGGAGCGCTGCCGCCTGATCGCGGAAGCCTGCCGCGAGGTGCCGCAAACCTCGCGCGCCCTGGTGCCTGTCGTGTTCAACAAGCACGTGCTCGACGAGCACCAGATGGGCTTTGCCGCCGGCGAGCTCGTCGCCCACGTCAACTACATGATCGTCGAGGGCCGCCTCACGGCCGAGATGCAGGACGGCGTGCTGCAGTTTCGGACGACGTGAGTTCTTTCTTCACCTCGCCCCGCTTGCGGGGAGAGGTCGGTCGCGAAGCGACCGGGTGAGGGGGAGTCTCTGCGAGTCCTACTCTCACCGTCCCCGCGGAGAGTCCCCCTCACCCCAACCCTCTCCCCGCAAGCGGGGCGAGGGAGTAGACCAGCCCCGCGGCAATCACCTCACTTCATATTCGCGATCGCGTGCAGCGCCGCGATGTAGCCGAACGGCCCGAGCCCGCAGATCACGCCGGTCGCCACGAACGAGATCTTGGAGTGCCGGTGATATTCGTCACGGGCGTGGATGTTGGAGATGTGGACCTCCAGCACCGGGCCCTCGAACGTCTTGATCGCATCCATGATCGAGACCGAGGTGAAGGACAGGCCGGCCGGATTGATGACGATGGCATCGGCGTCCTGCCGCGCCGACTGGATCAGATCGACCAGCACGCCCTCGTGGTTGGACTGATGAAAGGCGAGCTTGAGGCCGAGCGTTGCGGCGGCCGCCTCGCAGCTCGCGTTGACCTCCGCGAGCGTCGTGGTGCCGTAGATGTGCGGCTCGCGGATACCGAGCATGTTGAGGTTGGGACCGTTGAGGATCATCACGCGCTTCATGGAAGGGCCCTTTCGAAGACCTGGTTGAGCAAGGAAAGCGCGTGCCGGGCCGCGACGGAAGACGAGAGGCCAAGGGGCCGAACCCTCGCCCGGCAGATGGTGCAGAGCAGCATTATATGTCGCGCAGGGTTGATCGGGATCAAACTGCGACGCGCCGGATAGGGCATTTTGCCCAAATGCTCCACAGATCCAAATGTGGGATAGCGCATAGACATTAGAGCTGGAAAAGCTCTAAGTAGATGCGTCCCCTTGGTCAGGTTCCGTTGCAGGTTTTGCCGATGGATTACGCCCAATTCTTCGATACCGCCCTCGATCGCCTCCATACCGAGCGGCGTTATCGCGTGTTCGCCGACCTCGAACGCACGGCCGGCCGGTTCCCGCACGCGGTCTGGCACTCGCCCAAGGGCAAGCGCGACGTCGTGATCTGGTGCTCCAACGACTATCTCGGCATGGGCCAGCATCCGAAGGTGGTCGGCGCCATGGTCGAGACCGCGACGCGGGTCGGCACCGGCGCCGGCGGCACCCGCAACATCGCCGGCACGCATCATCCGCTGGTGCAGCTCGAAGCCGAGCTCGCCGATCTCCACGGCAAGGAAGCCGCGCTGCTGTTCACCTCGGGCTATGTCTCGAACCAGACCGGCATCCCGACCATCGCAAAGCTCATTCCGAACTGCCTCATCCTGTCGGACGAGCTCAACCACAATTCGATGATCGAGGGCATCCGCCAGTCCGGCTGCGAGCGGATCGTGTTCCGCCACAACGACGTTGCGCATCTCGAAGAACTGTTGAAAGCGGCCGGCCCCGATCGGCCGAAGCTGATCGTCTGCGAGAGCCTCTATTCCATGGACGGCGATGTCGCGCCGCTCGCCAGGATCTGCGATCTCGCCGAGAAGTATGGCGCGATGACCTATGTCGACGAAGTCCACGCCGTCGGCATGTACGGCCCGCGCGGCGGCGGCATCGCCGAGCGCGACGGCGTGATGCATCGCATCGACATTCTCGAGGGCACGCTGGCCAAGGCGTTCGGCTGTCTCGGCGGCTACATCGCCGCCAACGGCCAGATCATCGACGCCGTGCGCTCCTATGCGCCGGGCTTCATCTTCACCACCGCGCTGCCGCCGGCGGTCTGCTCGGCCGCGACCGCCGCGATCAGGCACCTGAAGACGTCGAGCTGGGAGCGCGAGCGTCACCAGGACCGCGCCGCCCGCGTCAAGGCGATCCTCAATGCCGCCGGCCTGCCGGTGATGTCGAGCGACACCCACATCGTACCGCTGTTCGTCGGCGATCCCGAGAAGTGCAAGCAGGCCTCCGACCTGCTGCTGGAAGAGCACGGGATCTACATCCAGCCGATCAACTATCCGACCGTCGCCAAGGGCACCGAGCGCCTGCGCATCACGCCCTCGCCCTATCATGACGACGGCCTGATCGATCAGCTCGCCGAAGCGCTGTTGCAAGTGTGGGACCGCCTCGGCCTGCCGCTGCGCGCCAAGTCGCTGGCAGCGGAATAGGGTCCTCCCTTACCCTCCCCTGGAGGGCAGGCCTATCGCATATGACTTCTCGCGGCGGCCGGTGCGCACGCCTCGTCCTTCGAGACGGCGCTGGCGCGCCTCCTCAACTCCGTCCTCATCCTGAGGAGCCCGCCTCAAGCGGGCGTCTCGAAGGATGGCCGCGGGGAAGGGCTCTCAAATGCGATAGCCCTCCCCCTCCAGGGGAGGGTAAGAGCGGGCAGCTCATCCTACGGCTTAACGACACCCGCAGTTCCCGCGGGCGCCGGGCATTTCGCTGTCGCTTGCGTCCGCTCAACGCGCTAGATTTACGGGGAAAATGAGCTCGGGCGCCGCCGGCGCCCAGGGAGAGAGCCCCCGACCCATGCTGCACGATTGGGGCGTGATCGCCGCCGCCTTCGGCTATATCGGCTTCCTGTTCCTGGTGGCGAGTCACGGCGATCGCCGCTCGCCGGCCGGGCGCGGCCGCGCCTCCGGGCTGATCTACCCGCTCTCGCTGGCGATCTACTGCACGTCCTGGACCTTCTTCGGCTCGGTCGGCTTCGCCACCCGCACCTCGACCGACTTCCTCGCGATCTATGTCGGTCCGATCCTGATGATCGGGCTAGGAGCCGGCGTGCTCCGCCGCGTCATCCAGCTCGCCAAGGCCCACAACATCACCTCGATCGCCGACTTCATCGGTGCCCGCTACGGCAAGAGCCAGGCGGTGGCGGCGACCGTCGCCGCAATCGCGATCATCGGCTCGGTGCCCTATATCGCGCTCCAGCTCAAGGCGGTGGCCTCCTCGCTGGGCACGATCCTGAGCGAAGACCAGGCCTTCTCGCACATCCCGATCCTCGGCGACATGGCGCTGATGGTGACGCTGGCGATGGCGGCCTTCGCGGTGCTGTTCGGCACGCGGCAGACCGACGCGACCGAGCACCAGCACGGCCTGATGCTGGCGGTGGCGACCGAATCCATCGTCAAGCTGGTCGCCTTTCTAGCCGCCGGCATTTTCGTCACCTTCTGGATGTTCTCGCCGCATGAACTGATCGAGCGTGCGATGAGGACGCCGGAAGCGGTGCGCGCCATCAACTATTCCCCGTCGATCGGCAACTTCCTGACCATGACGTTGCTGTCGTTGTGCGCGATCATGCTGCTGCCGCGCCAGTTTCACGTCAGCGTGGTGGAGAATTCCAGCGATGCCGAGGTCGGCCGCGCGCGCTGGCTGTTCCCGCTCTACCTCGTTGCCATCAACCTGTTCGTGATCCCGATCGCGCTCGCCGGCCTCGTGACCTTCCCGTTCGGCGCGGCCGACCCTGACATGTACGTGCTTGCCCTGCCGATCGAGGGCGACGCGGACCTGCTCAGCGTCGCCGTCTTCGTCGGCGGACTGTCGGCGGCGACCGCCATGGTGATCGTCGAATGCGTTGCGCTCTCCATCATGGTCTCGAACGACCTCGTGGTGCCCCTGGTGCTGAAACGTCGGCCGGAGGGGCGCGCCGGCGGAGCCGATTTCAGCAACTTCCTGCTGCGCTCGCGCCGGCTCGCGATCTTCGCCATCATGGTGATGGCCTATTTCTACTATCGCGCGCTCGGCAACACCCAGCTCGCGGCGATCGGCCTGCTCTCCTTTGCCGCCATTGCCCAGCTTGCCCCGAGCTTCTTCGGCGGGCTGCTCTGGCGGCGCGCGACCGCGCGCGGGGCGATCGGCGGCATGCTGGTCGGCTTTGCGGTGTGGCTCTACACGCTGTTCATGCCGAGCTTCATGGATTCCTCGACATCAGGCATCCTGCTGCTGCAGCACGGCCCGTTCGGGATCGAGGCGCTGCGGCCGCAGGCACTGTTCGGCGCCGACCTGCCGCCCCTCATGCACGGCGTGATCTGGTCGCTGTCGCTCAACATCCTGACCTATGTGCTGCTGTCGCTGGCGCGCCGGCCGTCCTCCATCGAGCTGCTGCAGGCCGATCTGTTCGTGCCCAACACGCTCGCACCGATCTCGCCGAGCTTCCGCCGCTGGCGCACCACGGTCACCGTGCAGGACATCCAGACCACGGTGGCGCAATATCTCGGGCCCGACCGCGCGCGGCAATCCTTCGAGGCCTTCTCGGCCCGGCGCAACGTGCGGCTGGAGCCCGGTGCGCCCGCCGATTTCGAGCTGCTGCAACACGCCGAGCACCTGATTGCCTCCTCGATCGGCGCGGCTTCCTCCCGCCTCGTGATGTCGCTGCTGTTGCGCAAGCGAACGGTCTCCGCCAAGGCCGCACTGAAGCTGCTCGACGATTCCCACGCGGCGCTGCATTTCAACCGCGAGATCCTGCAGACCGCGCTCAACCATGTGCGCCAGGGCATTGCGGTGTTCGACGCCGATCTGCAACTGATCTGCTCCAACCGGCAGTTCGGCGATCTCCTCAATGTGCCACTGCATCTGATCCAGTTCGGCACGCCCTTGCACGAGATCCTGGAATTCATCGGCCTCGGCGATCCGAACGATCCGCTCGAGCGCGAGGCCCTGCTGAAGCGGCGCCTTGCCGCCTACACCACCGACAGCGAGCCTTATCTCGAGCGCCTGCCGGAGCGGCACATGGTGATCGAAGTGCTCACCAACCGCATGCCCGGCGGCGGCTTCGTCATCACCTTCACCGACGTCACGCCCACCTTCGAAGCCGCGGAAGCGCTGGAGCGCGCCAATGCGACGCTGGAAAAGCGCGTGCGCGACCGCACCGAAGAGCTGACGCGGCTGAACTCCGAATTGGCTCTCGCCAAGAGCGCGGCGGAGGACGCCAGCATCTCCAAGACGCGTTTCCTCGCCGCCGCCAGCCACGACATCCTGCAGCCGCTGAACGCGGCGCGGCTCTACGTCACGAGCCTCGTCGAGCGCCAGCACAATGGCGAAGAGACGCGGCTGGTCGAGAACATCGACGAATCGCTGCAGGCGATCGAGGAAATCCTCGGCGCGCTGCTCGACATCTCCAGGCTCGATGCCGGTGCGATGACGACCTCGATCTCGAGCTTCAAGATGGCCGATCTGATGCGCTCGCTGGAAATCGAGTTCGCGCCGATCGCGCGCGCCAAGGGCCTGGAACTCGCCTTCGTGCCCTGCTCGCTGCCGGTGCAGTCGGACCGCCTGCTGCTGCGGCGGCTGCTGCAGAACCTGATCTCGAACGCGATCAAATACACCCCGCGCGGCCGCGTGCTGGTCGGCTGCCGCCGCCGCGGCGCCTCGCTCAAGATCTGCGTCTACGACACCGGCGTCGGCATCCCCCCGGTCAAGCGCGGCGAGATTTTCAAGGAATTCCATCGCCTGGAGCAGGGCGCGCGGATCGCGCGCGGTCTCGGCCTCGGGCTCTCGATCGTGGAACGGTTGGCACGCGTGCTCAATCACGGCATCGCCATCGAGGCCAATGCCGGTGGCGGCTCGGTATTCTCCGTGACGGTGCCGACGGCGAAGGCGATCACCCACACCGCGGCCGTGACCAGCGCGACGCCGCTGGCGCGCACGCCGATCTCGGGCGCGCTGATCGTCTGCATCGAGAACGATGCGGCGATCCTCGACGGCATGCGCACGCTGCTCAAGGCCTGGGACGCCGAGGTGATCGCGGTCGCCGATCCCGAAGGGGCGATCGCCGCCATCGAAACCGCCGGACGGCGCGTCACCGGCCTCCTGGTCGACTATCACCTCGATCGCGGCAACGGCATCGCCGCCATCCGCGAGATCCGCCGCCGCTTCGGCGACGGCATCCCCGCGATCCTGATCACCGCCGATCGCAGCCCCGCCGTGCAGGTCGCCGCGCGCGACGAGAAGATCGCGGTGCTCAACAAGCCGGTGAAGCCGGCTTCGCTGCGTGCTCTCCTTGGGCAGTGGCGCACGCAGCAGATGGTGGCGGCGGAGTGAGACGCACTGGTACCTCCACATCGTCATTGCGAGCGCAGCGAAGCAATCCAGAATCCGTCCGCAGAGACAGTCTGGATTGCTTCGCTGCGCTCGCAATGACGGAGCAACCGTTGTCGTCCTCAAACCAGCATCTCGACTCGCAGACAGGCTTCGCCTTCTCGCGGCGCGTTTCGCCCGAGTTTTGCGCTTCGTGTCGCGCCCTCCTGGAGAAAGGGCGCAGGGAAGGCCGGGTGCTGGCTGGCACCCGCGGTCCGCTGCGCGAAATGCACACGCAGGAAGAACCGCACAGCAGCATACAGGTGAAGCCGAACACACGGCCTTCCCTGCGCGATGGTCGGACGGCTTATGCCGTGCTCTTGTGTCTGCAAATTATGCCAAAAAACGCGAACGGGCGGTTCTGACCAACCGCCCGTCGCTGGATCTGAGCCCGACCGTGCTCAAAGGCCTTGAGAGCCTGTCCGGGAGCGTGGGACAGATCCGGTGTCTTCCTCAACCGAACAGTTGCATGGGCTTCGAGCCCGAACCGAGCAAGGAAGAGAGTGGATGATGGCACAAGACGGTGGGGGCGGAATGATTGCGCAGCCAAGCTGCGCTCAGGGCGCAAGCCGCGTGAAGACGTAGTCGCGGCTCCTCGCGCGGGCTTCGTGACAGCCCCAGCACGTGCGGTGCTGAGCCTCGTCGACCGGTTTGCCGTCGATGAAGCGGCCAAAGCCCCAGCCGCCCGTTGCGGCATATTTCTTGGAATCCTTGACCATCACCTGGACCGTTGTGGCGGCCCCGGGAATCGTCGCGGACGCAAACTCCGGCGACTGTTTGCGCTTCCAGGCGCGCTTGACCAGGATGGTGCCGTCCGGGAATGGGAGCTTGCTGGCTTGATAGGCGTCGATGGCGGTCTGGTTGCCCACGACAGCGCGAAGTTCGTCGAGCGGGGCGGCCTCCTCTGCCGGAGCGATCAGCTCCCATTGCTTGTAGCCGGGCGGAATGGTGACGCCGAAGATCGGCGAGGCGTCCGCGGTATTTTGCGGAGGCCCCTCGGCAAGAGCGATCGAGACCAGATACGGCACGCAAGTCAGGAGAACGACCAGGAGGAGCACGGCCAGCGTGATCGCCGTGACGTAGGAGCGCTCTTTCTTTTCAGCTTCGATAGATGGCATGAGGTTTCTTCTAGTTGGATCGCGGCACATTCCCGGTCCAGCCAAGCTGGACCGAGGCATCGCATGAACGATCAGGCGTCGTCGGCGTCGATGACGGCCTTGGCGAAGGCTTGTGGTGCTTCCTGCGGCAGATTGTGGCCGACGCCGCCGGTGATCAGGCGAAACTCGTATCGGCCTGAGAACTTCTTGGCATAGGCGCTGGGGTCGGGATGGGGCGCGCCGTTGGCATCGCCCTCCATCGTGATCGTCGGCACCTCGATCTGCGGAGCTGCGGCCAGCTTCTTTTCGAGGTGCTCGTATTTCGCCTCGCCCTGGGCGAGCCCGAGCCGCCAGCGGTAATTGTGGATGGTGATCGCGACATGATCCCCGTTGTCGAGCGCCGCCGCGCTCCTGTTGAAGGTGGCGTCGTCGAACTTCCACTGCGGCGAGGCGAGCTTCCAGATCAGCTTGGCGAAATCGTGCGTGTACTTCTCGTATCCGGCGCGGCCGCGCTCGGTCGCGAAGTAGAACTGGTACCACCATTGCAGCTCCGCCTGCGGCGGCAACGGCGCGCTGCCGGCAGCCTGGCTGGAGATCAGATAGCCACTGACCGATACCAGCGCGCGGCAACGCTCCGGCCACAGCGCGGCGATAATGTCGGCGGTGCGCGCACCCCAGTCGAAGCCGGCGACCACGGCCTTCTTGATCTCGAGCTTGTCCATCAGCGCGATGATGTCCGCGGCCATGGCCACAGGCTCGCCGTTGCGCGGCGTTTCGCTGGAGAGGAAGTGCGTCGCGCCGTAGCCACGCAAGTATGGGATGATCACGCGATAGCCGGCCTTGGCCAGGAGCGGCGCGACGTCGATGAAGGCGTGAATGTCGTAGGGCCAGCCGTGCAGCAGGATCGCCACCGGACCGTTCGAGGGCCCCACCTCGGCATAGCCGACGTTGAGAACGCCGGCATCGATCTGCTTGATCGCGCCGAAGGATGTATTCGATGCGGAGGTTCGCTGCGGTTCCGTCTCGGCACGAGCGAACGCGACCATGCCGAGACCGACGGCGGCGGCTCCCGTGGCAATGCCGAGAAACTGGCGGCGGTGCTGATCGATGATCTGCTTCATGATGGTGTGACCTCGTCGTGGTTGATGATGGTGCGTCAGATCAGCGCGATCGTGACGTCGATGTTGCCGCGGACGGCCTTGGAGTAGGGGCAGGTTTGATGCGCTTCATCGAGGATGCCGCGTGCGATCTCGGGGTCGAGCCCCGGCAGGCTGACATTGAGGCGCGCCCTCAGCGAGTAGGCGCCCTCGTCGAGCACGAGATCGATCTCCGCATCGATCGCGCTTTTCCTGGGAAGCATCACCTTCCGCTTGCGCGCGGCGAGTTCCATCGCGCCTTCGAAGCAGGCCGACCAGCCGGCCGCAAACAACTGCTCGGGATTGGTGCCGATGCCGGCCCCGCCCGGCGGCGACAGCTTGACGTCGAGGCGACCGTCGGAACTGCGCGACATGCCGTCGTGGCGGCCGCCGTTGGTGTGCGTCCGGGCCGTGTAGAGCAGTTTTGCCGTTTCTGTCATGGAGAGCTCCTTGCCGTCGCGCACCTGACTAGCAGCGACGTGCTCCGGAAACCCGTTGGGACTTGTGAGAAATTGTGAGGCCGGCGCAGAAGCTGTTGCGAGGCCTGCAAACGTGGCCTGATGCCGATGCAACGCAGGCCTTGCCGGATGGCTGCCCTCTGGCTATCCGGTTCGCAAATGAGCAAGATTTCGCGATGACCACGCCGGCCGGGCCAAGGCTCTCGTTCGGACCATTCACCGTAGCGCCACATGAAAGGCTCGTGACGCGCGACGGCGTCGCGGTGCCGCTGGGCGCGAAGGCCTTCGACGCGCTGATCGCGCTGATGTCGCGGCCGAACGAGGTCGTCAGCAAATGGGATCTGATGGCCCTGGTGTGGCCCGGCATCACCGTCGAAGAGGCCAATCTGCGCTTTCACATCGCCGCTCTGCGCAAGGCGCTCGGCGACGGCAAGGACGGCGCGCGATACATCGCCACGCTTTCCGGGCGCGGCTATTGCTTCGTGGCGCCGATCTCCCAGACGGAGCTTCCGGCAGCGCGGCGCTCGCCCCCGTCCATGGAATTGCCGCCGGTCAAGCTGCCGAACCGGCTGCAGCGGATGGTCGGACGCGACCAGGCGGTCGCCGCCATCTCCGACAAGCTTCTCACCTCCCGCTTCGTCGCGATCGTCGGTCCGGGCGGCGTCGGCAAGACTGCCGTCGCGGTCGCGATCGCCCACGAGCTGCTCGCGACGTTCTCCGACGCCGCGCATTTCGTCGACCTTGCCGCGCTCAGCGATCCCGATCTCGTGATCACCTCGATCCTGCTGATGCTCGGCTTGCCGGCCGAGACCGACGACCCCCTGCCCGCGCTGCTCGCGCATCTCCGGGACAAGCGGATGCTGCTCATCCTCGACAATTGCGAGCATGTCATCGCCGCGGCGGCACCGCTGGCTTCGGCGATCTTCCACGCTGCGCCGGATGTCCACATTCTCGCCACCAGCCGCGAAGCCCTGCGCGTCGAGGGCGAGCAGGTCTATCGATTGGCGCCGCTCGCCGTTCCGCCTGACAGTGCCGGGCTGACCGCGGCGGCTGCGCAGACCTATCCCGCACTTCAGCTCTTCCTCGAACGTGCCACGGCCGGCGGCGCGCAGATCACGCTGGACGATACCAACGCCGCGACTATCGCGAGGATTTGCCGCAATCTTGACGGCATGGCCCTGGCGATCGAACTCGCCGCCGGCCGCGTCGAAGCTTACGGCCTGCAGCAGACGGCCGCGCTGCTCGACGAGCGTCTCAATCTGCTCTGGCAGGGCCAGCGCACCGCGCCGCCGCGGCAGAAGACGTTGCGGGCGACGCTGGACTGGAGCTATGGGCTGCTGTCCGACATCGAGCGCCTCGTGCTGCGGAGGCTGGCGGTCTTCGTGGGTCACTTCACCATCGACGCGGCCCTCGAGGTCGTCCCGGATGAACGTGCCGACCGCTCCCGCTTGTTCGATGCCATCGACAGTCTCGTCGCCAAATCGATGGTCGCGCCGCGGCCGATCGGCGCCATGATGCGCTACCGTCTGCTCGATACCACCCGCGCCTATCTGCTCGAGATCGAGCCGAACGACGCCGCGCTCGCCGCCCGCCACGCGACCTACTACCGGCGATGGCTGGAGCAGGCCGGCAGCACATGGGCGGCAACACCGAACGCCGACGAACGGGCGATCCACTTCTCCGCGCTCCACAACGTGCGTGCCGCGCTGGACTGGAGTTTTGGCGCGGGCGGCGACGCCAATGCCGGCATTGCGCTCGCCGCCGCGGCAGCACCGATCTTCCTCGCGATGTCGCTCTTGGTCGAATGCCGGCGCTGGTCGGAACGGGCACTGCGTGCGATGACCCCGTCCGCGCGTGGCAGCGCCGCTGAAATGCACATCCAGGCCGCCCTCGGACTGACCCTGATGTTCACGCGCGGCGGCAGCGAGGCGGCGCGCGTGGCCTTGAGCCGGAGCCTTGCGATCGCCGAGGCGCGCGGCGACGCGCCGAACCAGCTCCAGCTGCTCGGCCGCATGCATATCTTCCACGAACGGATGGGGCAGTTCGACGCCGCGCTTGGCTATGCGCAGCAGAGCCTTGCGGTCGCGCAGCCGCTCGGCGATCCCGGCTCGATCGTCCTCGCCCATTCGCTGCTCGGGGTCTCGCTTCATCTGGCCGGCAAGCACCGCGACGCGCTGAGGATGCTGGAGGTCGCATGGCAAGGGCCGGGCGCGGAACGAATCAGCACCATCCATGGCTTCGACCATCGCAACCGGGCCGGCATCACGCTGGCGCGCGAACTCTGGTTGCAGGGCCGGCCCGCGGACGCGCGGCAGCTGGCGGAACAGACGGTGACTGAAGCCGCGCAGATGGAGCATCCGATCACGCTCTGCATCGCGCTGATCTGGGCGGTCTCGATGTCGCTTTGGGACGGTGATCTCGACGGCGCGGAACAGCGCATCGACCAGTTCATCGCGCATGCCGAATCTCGATCGATGGGTCCCTATCTCCTGGTGGGCCGCGGCGTGAAAGGCGAACTGGCGATCCGGCGGGGAGACGCCGCACATGGCGTCGAGACGATCGAGGCTTGCCTATGCGAGCTCCACGAGGCCGGCTACGAATTGCTCACCACCACCTTCAACATCGCGCTGGTTCAAGGCTTGCTGGCGCTTGGACAGATCGAGCAGAGCGCGCGCCTGATCGACGATGCGATCCGCCTCGTCGCTCAGAGCGGCGATCATCTCTACATGCCTGAATTGCTGCGGATGAAGGCCAAGGTCCTGTTGCACCTGCCAGAGCCGAGAGCCGAGCAACCAGAGGTTCACTTGATGCAAGCGCTGGATCTGTGTCGCCGCCAAGGCGCCACAGCGTGGGAGCTGCGCGCCGCGATCGATCTCGCCGGGCTGTTTGCTGAACGCGGGCAGCGCGACGAGGCGAAGCGATGGCTCCAATCGGCGCTCGAGGGCTTTGCCGAGGGCTCCGAGACGGCGGATATCAGAGCGGCCAACCTGCTTCTGACCACGCTGTAGCGGCTCACCCCGTCGGCGTGCCCTGCTTCCATTGGCCGCCGGCGATCTTCGCGGCGGCAATCACCGCTTGCGTCCGACTCTCGACGCCGAGCTTTTGCAGGATCGCCGAGACATGGGCCTTGATGGTGGCCTCGGAGACGCCGAGCTCGTAGGCGATCTGCTTGTTGAGGAGACCTTCCGACAGCATCATGAGGACGCGAACCTGCTGCGGCGTCAGCGTCACCAGGCGGTCGCGCAGGCGCGTCATGTCGGGGTCGGCGGCGGCGGAGAGGTCGGTATCGGCGGGAACCCAGATGTCGCCTTCCATCACCTTGAGGATGGCGTCACGCAGGGTCTCGACCCCGAACCGCTTGGGGATGAAGCCGGACGCGCCGAAATCGAGCGAGCGGCGGATCGTGGCGCTGTCGTCGGAGGCCGAGACGATGACGACCGGAATCGCCGGATATTGCGCGCGCAGATAGATCAGGCCGGAAAAGCCGGAGATCCCGGGCATGGAGAGGTCGAGCAGGACGAGGTCGACCTCGGAGTTCTGTTCCAGGAGCTTGGTCAGGTCCTCGAAGGATCCGGCCTCGTCGATCCGGGCCGAGGGGAGGACGCCTGCCACCGCCTGCCGCAGCGCATCGCGGAACAGGGGATGATCATCGGCGATGACGAGGTGAGTCGAAGGAGCGTTCATCGTTCTCTTGCTGTCGTTCGCGCCGGGTCGGCGAACAGATCCCGGGCGGGTCAATTCTTCCCCGAGCGGCCGTGGCATGCAAGTGCACATTATCCCTTTGCTGCAAAGGGGTTAATCCCTGGTCTCGGTGCTTGCGCACCGGCCCCGGATACCACAGCGCCCGTGCGCAAGGCCGAAAGTCGTATTGGGGCGGGTTTCACGCCGATGTTACCTTGTGGTCAAGACCTGGGCTGATCCGGCACGTCCGGACATTCTGGGGGCGCGAGGAAACGTATTTCGGGGAGCGACTCAACATGTCGACAATGGCTGTGTCTCAAGCAGGCGCGGGAGGGATGACGAAGGACGAACGGTTCGTCATTCTCGCCTCCTCGCTCGGTACCGTGTTCGAGTGGTACGACTTCTATCTCTACGGTTCGCTCGCCTCGATCATCGGCGCGCAGTTCTTCTCGGCCTATCCGCCGGCAACCCGCGATATCTTCGCGCTGCTGGCGTTTGCCGCGGGCTTTCTGGTGCGTCCGTTCGGCGCCATCGTGTTCGGCCGCGTCGGCGACATCGTCGGCCGCAAATACACCTTCCTCGTCACCATCCTGATCATGGGCCTGTCGACCTTCATCGTCGGCCTGTTGCCCAACGCGGCCACCATCGGCATCGCGGCTCCGATCATCCTGATCGCGCTGCGCCTCGCCCAGGGCCTGGCGCTCGGCGGCGAATATGGCGGTGCGGCGACCTACGTCGCGGAGCATGCGCCGAACGGCAAGCGCGGCTTCTACACCTCCTTCATCCAGACCACGGCGACGCTCGGCCTGTTCCTGTCGCTGCTGGTGATCCTGTTCACCCGCACCGCGCTCGGCGAGGCCGACTTCGCGGCGTGGGGCTGGCGCATTCCGTTCCTGGTGTCGGTGCTGCTGCTCGGCATCTCGGTCTGGATCCGGCTTCGCCTGAACGAATCGCCGATCTTCCAGAAGATGAAGGAGGAAGGGAAGGGCTCGAAGGCGCCGCTGACGGAGGCCTTCGGCAACTGGCAGAACGGCAAGCTCGTGCTGCTCGCTCTGCTCGGCGGCGTGATGGGCCAGGGCGTGGTCTGGTACACCGGCCAGTTCTACGCGCTGTTCTTCCTGCAATCGATCCTGAAGGTCGACGGCTATACCGCCAACCTGCTGATCGCCTGGTCGCTGCTGCTCGGCACCGGCTTCTTCATCGTGTTCGGCATGCTGTCCGACAAGATCGGCCGCAAGCCGATCATCCTCGGCGGCTGTCTGATCGCGGCGCTGACCTTCTTCCCGATCTTCAAGATGATCACCACCAACGCCAATCCGGCGCTGGAAAAGGCGATCGAGTCGGTCAAGGTCGAGGTGGTGGCCGATCCCGCCGGCTGCGGCGATCTGTTCAACCCGGTCGGCACCCGCGTCTTCACCGCGCCTTGCGACACCGCGCGCGCCTACCTGTCGCAATCGTCGGTCAAGTATGCGACGACGCCGGGTCCGGCCGGCTCGGGCGTGAAGGTCGTGGTCAACGGCAAGGACGTGCCCTACGCCAACGCCAAGGACAGCAACCCGGCGGTTCTCGCCGCGGTGCAGGCGGCTGGCTATCCCAAGGCGGGTGACGCCGGCATCGTGAAGATGTCGCACCCGCTCGACATCTTCCGTCCGCAGGTGGCGGCCATCATCGGCCTGCTGTTCATCCTGGTCCTGTTCGTCACCATGGTGTACGGCCCGATCGCCGCGATGCTGGTCGAATTGTTCCCGACCCGCATCCGCTACACCTCGATGTCGCTGCCCTACCACATCGGCAACGGCTGGTTCGGCGGCCTCCTGCCCGCCACCGCCTTCGCCATCGTGGCCTCGACCGGCGACATCTATGCCGGCCTCTGGTACCCGATCATCTTCGCCTCGATTACCGTGGTGATCGGCTTCCTGTTCCTGCCGGAGACCAAGGACGTCGACATCAAGGCGACCTGATCCGAAGCAGAGATCGACGACACGAAACCGGCCGCGGTCTCCGCGGCCGGTTTTGCTTTGTCTGGTTAGCGGTTGCTGCCAATGAATTGCAGCACGATCTCACGGCGGTGCGGGCGGCTGCGATGCTCGATCAGATAGATCGCCTGCCAGGTGCCGAGCGCGAGCCTGCCGTCCAGGACCGGGACCTGGAGCGACGTCTGCGTCAGCATGGTCTTGACGTGGGCCGGCATGTCGTCGGGTCCCTCGGTGTCATGGGTCCAGCCGGCATTCTCCGGTGCGAGCCGTGACAGGGCCGTGGTGAGATCGACGAGCACGGAAGGGTCGGCGTTCTCCTGGATCGTCAGCGAGGCCGAGGTGTGGCGGATGAACAGCGTCAACGCGCCCTCACCTGCGTGCGCCTCGGCGATGAATTTCGCGGCCTCGCTGGTCAGATCGGTGAAGCCGCGGCCGGGCGTCTGCACGGTGAGCAGCGACGATGTGACGGTGGTAGCCTGCACCGACGACGGTGCGGAGCGTGTGACGGATCTGGCTGATGTCATAGCGGGTCTCGATTGATCGAACATTGCGGTAGGGTGGGCAAAGGCGCGCAAGCGCCGTGCCCACGTCTTCCTTCATTGTCGTAGAGGCATGGTGGGCACGGCGCTTTGCGCCTTTGCCCACCCTACGGCAGCTCGTCACGCCTCAAATCTTCCCTGACACGTCCTTCTGCACGCGGTTGGCCATGTCGATCAGCCGCCGCCAGGCCTTTTCCAGGAACGACATCACGCGGTCGACGTCCTTGTCGCTCGGCAGCGGGATCTCGATCTTGCGCTCGCCCTCGGCGACCTTGGGCTCGGCTTTCTTGAGCTGATCGGATTTCGGCAGCGCCTCGTCGATCTTGCCCGACACCGGCGGTCCCGCCGCGAGCTGTCCCTTCAGCTTCTCGACCTCGGCCTGGAGCCTGCCGATCTCGGCATCGAATGCCGTCCGCTCGTCAGGCACTGCGTAGCAGGCCCAGCCGGCGCCGTTCTTGGTACAGGTCGATACCGTGCCGGTGCGCGTGTCGAGCCGCAGCACGCCCTCGGGAATGGGCGTCATGCTGTAGCGGCCATTTTCGCCGTCGGGCGCCGATTGCGCGGCCACGAGGCCGCCGCTGACGACCATCCCCGCGGCCGCCGCCGCGAGCCATGATGTCGTGGATGTCGTCGCAGGTCTCTTCATTGTCTCCGCCCCGGCGGTGCTGCGGCTGCTGTGCAAGTCTACACCCTTGAGCCGGCAATCCGCCGCCAAAAAACCCGCCCCTGAAATCAACGAACGCGACGGCTTCTTTGATCCCACCAGCGCGGCGAAAGCACGGCTGCATTCGCAGATCATGAGCAGACCTGCTGCGGTGCGGCGTCACGCTGTGTGCAGCGCTGCTGCGCGCGTCAATATCGTCAAGAAAATCAAAGACATAATTGAAAGCGACGCAATCGTGACTTGGCTTGACTTGATTATGGGCCATCAGTATGGTCCGCGCGGCTTTTGAGGGTGACGGGCGTAATTTCCATTCAGCGTTTCGGGTCTTCGTTGCATGACACAGGGCACGGGACACGGCGAAGATGGAGATCGCGATAGATCGTCCGAGGAAGCCGCGCTTTCCGATCGGCTCGGAAATCTTGATCAGCGGTTGTCCGAATTTCGCGACCGCAGGGCCAAGACCGAGCAACCCGCAGGTGACGATGGAGACAAAGCGGCCAGAGCCTCGGCGATGGCGCTTGGTTTTCGGTTATCCTCCGAGTTGGTCGCCGGTGTCGCTGTCGGAGCGGGGATTGGCTGGGGGTTCGACCGTTTGCTGTCGACGTCGCCTTTCGGATTCATCGTGTTCCTGCTGCTGGGCTTCGTCGCCGGCGTGGTGAATGTGGTGAGATCGGCAGGCGCGGGTCAAAACAGGCGCGGTGGTTCGTAAGCTGGTCCCACCAGGAGAGGAATGATCGTGCCGGCCTCGCCGGTACGGGCCGGCCCGGCCGGCAGACCGAGACCCGCCGGCATGCCCGGCAGACCAAGAGATGCCGCGCCGATGAAAATCGATCCGATCCACCAGTTCAACATCGAGCCTCTCTTCACCCTGGGCCATATCGGCAATCACACGATCGCCTTCACCAATTCGTCGCTCTACATGCTGGTCGCGGTTGCGATCATCTCGATCCTGATGCTCGCCAGCGGCTCGCAGCTGGTTCCCGGGCGCCTGCAGTCGGTCGCCGAGATCTCCTACGAGTTCGTGGCCTCGACCATCCGTTCGACGGCCGGCGCGGAAGGCATGAAGTTCTTCCCGCTGATCTTCTCGCTGTTCATGTTCATCTGCGTCTCGAATCTGGTCGGCATCATCCCCTACACCTTCACGGTATCGAGCCATCTGATCGTCACGGCCGGGCTGGCGCTGCTGGTCTTCTTCACCGTGCTGATCTACGGCGTCGCCAAGAACGGCGTGAAGTTCTTCAAGATCTTCGTTCCCCACGGCGTCCCCGGCTACGTCCTGCCGCTGGTCATGTTCATCGAGGTTCTGTCGTTCTTCCTGCGGCCGGTCTCGCACAGCATTCGTCTGTTCGCCAACATGCTGGCCGGCCACATCGCGCTGAAGGTGTTCGCGGGCTTCGTCGCCATGCTGGGCTTCTCGCTCGGCGCCATCGGCTGGGTCGGCGGCGTGCTGCCGCTGGCGCTCACGGTCGCGCTGTACGCTCTCGAGATCCTGGTCGCGTTCCTGCAGGCCTACGTGTTCGCGATCCTGACCTGCATCTACCTCAACGACGCCATTCATCCGGGACACTGAGCGGTCCGGGGAATTTCCACCCACAACCCAATCTTTCTTCCAAGGAGTCTAAAATGGATCCGGCAGCAGCAAAACTTATCGGCGCGGGCATCGCGTGCATCGGCATGGGCGGTGCGGGCGTCGGCGTGGGCGTGATCTTCGGCAACTACCTCGCCGCGGCCGTTCGCAACCCCTCGGCCGCTCAGGGCCAGTTCGGCAACCTGATCTTCGGCTTCGCCGTGACCGAAGCGCTCGGCATCTTCTCGCTGCTGATCGCGCTGCTTCTGCTGTTCGTTTTCTAAAGGAACGACTTCTTCCGCGCCGCTTCATCCGAAGCGGCGCGTGACAGCAACAGGAGTACTCCATGGCCGAGAGTCATGGCGGGGCAAAAGGACCGGCGGCGGGTGCCCACACCGAAGCCGATGGCGGTCATCACAGCGGCGGCTTTCCGCCGTTCGAGAGCAGCACCTTTGCTTCACAGCTGGTGTCGCTCGCGATCTTCTTCGTCCTGCTTTACGTGATCGTGTCCAAGCTCGCGCTGCCGAAGGTCGGCGGTGCGATCGAAGCACGCCAGAACAAGATCGAGGGCGACCTCGGCGAGGCGCAGAAGCTGAAGGACCAGTCCGAAGCTGCGCTGAAGGCCTATGAAAGCGAGCTCGCCTCGGCGCGTTCGCGGGCGCAGGCGATCGGCAACGAATCCCGCGACAAGGCGAATGCGCAGGCGGACGCCGAACGCAAGGCATTGGAAGAGCAGCTGACGGCCAAGCTCGCCGAGGCGGAGAAGACCATCGCCTCGACTCGCACGGCCGCCATGAGCAACGTCCGCGGCATCGCGGCCGACGCGGCAGGCCAGATCGTGCAACAGCTCACCGGGGTCATTCCGGATGCCGCCTCGGTCAATGCCGCCGTTGACGCGTCCTTGAAGGGTTAGTCGAGATGTTCTTCGATCCTGAAACCTGGGTCGCCGTCGCCTTCGTGATCCTGATGATCGTGTTCGGCTATCTCGGCGTCTTCAAGTCGGCGATGACCGCGCTCGATCATCGCGCCGCCCGCATCAAGGCCGAGCTCGACGACGCCGCACGCCTCAAGCAGGAGGCGGCCAAGGTGCTCGCCGACTACAAGGCGCGCAGTGCCACGGCCGAGCGCGAGGCTGCCGACATCATCGCCAACGCCAAGGCCGAGGCCGAGCGCATCGCTGCCGACGCCAAGGCGAAGATGGAAGACTTCGTCGCCCGCCGCACCAAGACCGCCGAGAGCAAGATCGCGCTGGCCGAGGCCCAGGCGCTGGCCGACGTCCGCGCCGCAGCCGCGGAAGCCGCCGTCCAGGCTGCCTCGACCATCCTGTCGCAATCGGTCAAGGGCCAAGTTGCCGACGACCTGCTCGCCAAGGGCATCAACGAAGTCCGGCAGAAGCTGAACTGAGGGATTTGCCTCACCCAATCAAAAAGCCGGCGCGATGAGCGCCGGCTTTTTTGTTTGTCGGGTAACAGCATCCACAATCGCGGTGTCATCACCCGCGGAGGCGGGTGATCCAGTACGCCGAGGTTTCTCGGTTCAAGCACCGCGGCCTCTGGAATACTGGGTTGCCCGCCTTCGCGGGCAATGACAGCTGAGATTGCCGCAAGACCTCAGGTTACTTCTTCTTCCGCGCCTTCGGTTCGGGCGAGAGCGCCTGCGGGTCGAAACCGACATAGAAGATGTAGTTATCGGCGACGGCGGGCGCCGGTGTCGGATAGGCCAGATCCTCGGCGACAAAGGTGAAGGGCACGCTGCCGCCTTCCGACATAGCGACCGTGGTCCGGTAGGCTTTCGAGGCGATCACCTTCTCGCCGACGCCGCCCTGCACGACGGCGATGCGCAGCGGCACCTCGACGGAGGCAGGCGCACCGGCGGGGCCGGCGATGACGCGGCCCTGGATGCCGATCCGGGCCGTGATGCCAGCGCTGCTGCGGGAGCATTCGCGCGCCATCTTGGTGATCGAGGCCTGGAAGCGGATGTCATTGCCGACGGCCGGCTTGCCACTGGCGCCGACCGCGTAGGTCGAGGCCCCCGCGCGCACCGTGACCTGCGGGCAATCGAGGTCGTCTTCGGCCGGCTGCCCGGGCGCAGGCGCCGGCTTCGGCTCGGCCGGCTCGTCGGACTTGCCGCCGAACAGGCTCTTGAAGCGGTCGGTCAATGACTGCGCCGCCGCAGGCGAGACAGACGCCAGCGCAACCGACAACGCCAGTGCGATCCCCGTTCCCAGTCGCAACGCATTCCGCGATGACCGAAGCTCCTGCACCATCGACGCCCGTACTCCATGACAATTGCCCGGCCGATCGCCGGCCGCGGCACGCGGTTATATCGCCAAAATCGGCGAACCCAAGGCAGCAAAAAGGGGGACGCGGCCGCACCAGACGGCCGCTCAGCCGCGGAAATCCTCGTGCAGCAGGCCGAACAGCAGGTGATCCTGCCAGACCCCGTTGATGCAGAGATAACGGCGCGCCAGGCCCTCGCGCGAGAAGCCGCACTTCTCCAGCACCCGGATCGACGGCGCGTTGGTGGGGATGCAGGCGGCCTCGACCCGGTGCAGGTTGAGCTCGCCAAACAGCGTCGGCAGCAGCACCCGCAGTGCGGCCGTCATGTAGCCGCGATGGGCATAGGGCTGGCCGACCCAATAGCCGATGGTACCGGCCTGCACGATGCCTCGCCGGACATTGGCGAGCGTGATGCCGCCGACCAGGGCACCGTCGAGCTCGCGGAAGATCAGAAAGGGATAGGAGCGGTCCGCGGCGATGTCCTCGGCATAGCGGCGCAGGCGGCGGCGGAAGCCGGACCGGGTGAGATCGTCAGACGGCCAGATCGGCTCCCAAGGCGTGAGATAGTCGCGGCTGGTCTCGCGCAAATGCGCCCATTGCAGGAAGTCGGACATTTGCGGCGCACGCAGGAGCAGCCCGTTGCCGCGCGGCGCGAGGGCGGCGGGTCCACTGGATGGCAGGCGAAAGAGGGCCATGGTGATGCTTCCCGGGGCGAGGCAGCCCGCGCGCGGCTCCTAATGCAGCCGCGCCTTGGCGCGCGCCCGGGTCAATCCTTCCGCAAAAGACACCGCCGTGTCCAGACCCCTGCCGCTGCCCAATGCGACAACCGCTGGCCGGCTGCGCGACAGCAGCGCACGGGCCGCGTCCCGCGCCGATTCGATGCTGACGGCATCGATCCGGGCGACCAGTTCCTGCACCGTCTGCGGCCGTCCATAGGCCAGCACATGCCGGGCAAGCTGCTCGGCGCGGGAGGAGCAGCTCTCCAGCGCCATCAGCAGACCCGCCTTCATCTGCGCCTTGGCCCGGGCGATCTCGGCCTCGGTCAGCGTCTCCACCGAATCGTTCATGATGTCGACCACGACCTCCATCATCTCCGGAGCGTCGGCGGGATCGGTGCCGGTGTAGAGGCCGAAGAAGCCGGTGTCGGTGTAGGGCGCGTGGAAGGTGTAGATGGAGTAGCAGAGGCCGCGCTTCTCGCGCACCTCCTGGAACAGGCGCGACGACATTCCGCCGCCGAGGATGTTGGTGAAGACCTGGAGCGAGAACAGCGACGGATCGGACTGCGGCACGCCCTCGAGCGCCAGCGTCAGATGCGCCTGCTCGAGCTCGCGATGCACCACCTTGGTGCCGCCCTGGCCGAATTGAGCGGCCTGCGGCTTCGGCCCCGGCGTCCCCTCGAAGCTCGCAAAACGCTTTTCGACCTCGGCGACGACTTGGGCGTGATTGACCGCGCCGGCCGCCGCCACCACCATGTCCGGCCCGCGATAATGCGTCGAGAGATAGCCGCGCAGCATGTCGCGGTTGAAGGCGCGCAGCGTCTTGGCGGTGCCGAGCAGCGAGCGACCCATCGGCTGGTCGGGATAGCAGAGCTCGTTCAGATGCTCGAACACGACGTCGTCGGGCGTGTCCTGGGCGGCGCCGATCTCCTGCACGATGACGTTCTTCTCGCGCTCCAGCTCGTCGGGCTCGAAGGCGGGATTGGCGAGGATGTCGGCGAGCACGTCGAGCGCGAGCGGCACGTCGGCCTTCAGCACCCGCGCATAATAGGACGTGGTCTCGGTCGAGGTGCCGGCATTGAGGTCGCCGCCGACCGCCTCGATCTCCTCGACGATCTCGCGCGAGGAGCGCTTGGTCGTGCCCTTGAACGCCATGTGCTCCAAGAGATGCGAGATGCCGTGCTCGTTCGGCTTCTCGTCGCGTCCGCCGACACCGGCCCAGACGCCGAGCGCCGCCGTCTCGAGGTGGGGCATCTCGTCGGTGACGACGGTGAGGCCGGAGGCAAGCTTGGACATCTCGACGCTCATCCGGCAACTCCCTGCTTTGCGGCGCGGCTGGCGGACAGCACGAACCGCTCGACCTCGGCCTGATCGTTCTTCATCACCCTCATGTGTTCGGATTTGGTCATCAGGCCGTCGAGCCAGGCCGGCAGTTGCGGCCGCTGGCCGCAGGCCGCCTCGACGGCGTCGGGGAATTTGGCCGGATGCGCGGTGGAGAGCACGATGCTCGGCACCCTCGTATCGGTGGTGTCGCGGTCCGCGACGGCGAGCGCCACGGCGGTATGGGGATCGACCAGCTCGCCGGCTTCGCGCCAGGCAGCGCGAATCGCGGCCGCAGTCTCGGTCTCGTCGGCGCGCCCGGCATCGAACTCCTCGCGGATCGCGGCGAGTGTCGCATCGGGCAGCACGAAGCGCCCGGACTGCTTCAGCTGTTCCATCAGGCGGCGCACGCCGGCGGCATCGCGCCGGCCGGCCTCGAACAGCAGCCGTTCGAAGTTCGAGGAGATCTGGATGTCCATCGACGGCGATGCCGTCGCGTGCACCTCGCGCACCTCGTAGATGCCGGTCTTCAGCGTGCGCGCCAGGATGTCGTTGACGTTGGCGGCGATGCGCAGGGTGCGCACCGGCAGCCCCATGCGCTTGGCGACGTAGCCGGCGAAAATGTCGCCGAAATTGCCGGTGGGAACGACGAAATCGACCGCGCGCGCCGGCGCACCGACCGCGACGGCGGAGGTGAAATAGTAGACCACCTGGGCGACGATGCGCGCCCAGTTGATGGAATTGACGCCGGAGAGCGAGGTCGCGTCGCGGAAGCGATGGTTGTTGAACATCCCCTTCACGAGCGCCTGGCAGTCGTCGAAGGTGCCTTCGATGGCGAGCGCATGGACGTTGGCCGCGCCTGTCGTCGTCATCATCCGCCGCTGCACCTCTGAGATGCGGCCGTGCGGAAACAGCACGATGAGGTCGACGTTCTCGAGGCCGGCAAAGGCTTCGACCGCGGCGCCGCCGGTATCGCCTGACGTCGCGACCACGATGGTGGTGCGCTGGCCGCGCTTTTCGAGCACGTGGTCCATCAGCCGCGAGATCAGCTGCATCGCCACGTCCTTGAAGGCGAGCGTCGGACCGTGGAACAGCTCCAGCACGAGCTGGTGCGGCGACATCTGGCGCAGCGGCACCACCGCAGGATGGCGGAAGGTGGCGTAGGCCTCGTTCGCCATGCGCCCGAGCTCGGCGTCCGAAATCTCGCCGCCGGCAAAGGGACGAATCACGTCGACCGCGACTTCCCAATAGGGACGGCCGAAGAAGCCGGCGATCGTCTCGCTCGGGAGCTGCGGCCACGCCGCCGGCACATACAGGCCACCGTCGCGGGCAAGGCCGGTCAGCATCACGTCACAAAAGCCGAGTTCGGGGGCTTCGCCCCGGGTCGAGATATAACGAGTCAAACTGCCCTCCAAAGGCCGGCCGGTCCGAAGCTCGACCCTTAAGCCTTTGATTTTACGTAGTTACTTGTCAACAGCCAGAGGCTTTGAGCCACCATAGAGTGTTTTGCGGCATCGGGAAACCGCTTCCGGCCTTCCCCTCGCCCAATGAAAAAGGGCTGCGGCATTGCCGCAGCCCTTCTCTTGGAAGGTCTGTCGTTGTGTGCAGACCGGTTTGCTTCGTCGGCGAAGTCGCCCCTCAAAACTGTTCCGGCAAGCTTTCGTCGCCTGTCACGAAATCGTCAAGGCCAAAACCCGCACGTCTCGAAAATGTTCCTATTCTTCCCGACTCGGCTCAGGCTCGTCCCACGCAGGCACAGCCCAATCTCGGCAATGAATTCCGCTTTTTCCCGCATGAGCCATGGGAACGAATACAGCCTCGGTCCATTGTGTCGGCGGATGGCCGTCAGCCCGTTGTCCATGCATTGCCCGGCCAGCGGCGGCGTCGATCCGTCGGCCGAACCGCTGCATCCTGAAGCAGCCGGTTCGGTCGCTGGCAAAGGTCAGTTCAACCCGATTTCCACTGCGATCCGGATCAGGTCGGAATGGTTCTTGGCGCCCAGCTTCTGCTTGAGCAGGGACGTGGTGTTGGCGACGGTCTTGTAGGAGATGCCGAGCGCCTCGGCGACCTCGACGATCTTGTCGCCGCGTCCGAGCAAGCGGAGAATTTCGAGCTCCCGCGGCGTCATCTGCGAAGCCGGGTTGGCCTTGATCGCCGCGCCGGAAAACGTCACGGCTTCCGCAAGCTGCGGTGAGATGAAATTGTCGCCCGCCACCACCTTGCGCACCGCTTTCAGCAGGATCCTGGGGTCGTCGCCCTTGGAGACATAGCCTTGCGCCCCGAGCTCGACGGCCCGCACCACGAAGGCCGGATCGTCGTTCATGCTGAACATGATGATCTTGGCGTCGGGATCATCCTTGCGGATGCGTCGCATTAGCTCGAAGCCGGAGACGTCGGGCAGGCTGATGTCGATCACGGTGACGTCGGGCCGCTTGCTGACATAGGCGCGATGCCCGGATTTGGCGTCGGTCGCCTCGTCGATGCGAATTGAATGGTCGGATGCGAACAGGGTGCGGCAGCCGGACAACACCACGGGATGGTCGTCGACGATCAGGACCCTTGTCGCCAGCTTGGCGGTATCTTGCATCGCGCACTCTCTGTTTTCTCGACTCTTAGACCGGCGGGAATAAATGGAAAGAGCAAATTCCGCCGATGCGCGTTAGAATTGACCTAATGTGGCACCGACTTTCGTTCCGGACACAATTGTTTCTCCCGCTCGGCGCCAGTTTTCTCGCGGCGCTGGTCCTGGGCGGCGTGCTGCTCCAGGTTTTCGCGACGGGCCAGTTGGCGGAGGAGAGCGAGCCGCGACGGCGTTCGACGGAGGCGGTCGCCGCCGCGCTCAACAACGCCTTGAGCGCTTCGGACAATCCGCGGCAGACCCTCGACGCCTTTGTCCATTCCTTGGACACCTCCTCCGATATCCAATTCCGCCGCCTGGGAGCAGGTCCCGCGCCACCGGCGAAGGACGACCTGCGCAAGCCGCATGGCGTGCCGCAATGGTTCATCGACCTTCTCGCTGTTCCCAACATGGACACGGCATTTCCGGTGATGATCAACGGTAAGCGCGTTGGGGACATCGTATTTCTGCAGGACATGTCGGCCGATCTGTTCGAGAAATGGATTGGCCTTCTAGCGCTCGCCAGCCTGCTCGCCGCGCTCATGGTTCTTATCGGCACGATTGCCTATGTCTTGTCGGGATCGGTGCTGCGCCCCCTGCAAGATCTCGGCGAAGGTCTCACGCGAATACGACGGGGCGACTACACCAGGCCGATACCGGTCGGGGGCCCGCCTGAAATCCGGCAAAGCTGCGAGGAGGCGAATGCGCTGGCTGCAACGCTGGCGCATTTGAGCCAGGACAATCGCGATCTGATGCACCGCCTGGTGTCGCTCCAGGATGACGAGCGGCGCGATCTCGCCCGCGAGCTGCATGACGAGCTCGGCCCCCTGCTGTTCAGCATCCGCGCGGGCACGATCGCGCTGAGCGAGGCCTCCCAGCCACAGGGACATCTCGGCAATTCGGCACAGGACCTGCTGCAATCGGTCGAGGCACTGCAGCAGACCAACCGCCGCATCCTCGACCAGCTGCGACCGCTCTATATCGAGGAACTCGGCCTTTCGAGCAGCGTACAGACGCTGCTGCGGAATTTTCGCAAGCAGGCACCTCATATCGTCCTGACGGACGCGATTGATCCCGATCTCAGCGGGATCGGCGGACCGCTGGCGCAGACCGTCTATCGGGTGATCCAGGAGGCACTGACCAACGTGCTGCGACATGCCAACGCCGGCAACGCCCATGTACAGGCGACGGTCGCCGACAAGACGCTCGTCGTCGAGATCTCCGACGACGGCGGCGGTTTTCCTGCGGGCAATGTCTTCGGCCGCGGCCTGACCGGCATGCACGAGCGCGTGCGCGCGCTCAGCGGATCGCTATCGCTGTTGCGCGTGGATGGGCGAACTTACGTGCGCTGTCGCCTTCCGGCGGAGACGATGCGGGAGGCGCCAGCACCAGGCTAGTTCAGCACGCGCAGCCGTGATGCGCATTCTGTCGCGCCGGCTCGCACAGCGTGCTGCGGATCTTGCCATCCGGGCTGAAGCGGAACGAGGCCTGAATGCGCAGCGCGCCGGCGACGGAATATTCGAGGTCGACACCGTGGGACGCGGGATGGATCTCTTCCAGCCCGAAGCCAGCCAGCGAGAAGGTGCTGAGCCGCGGCTGCCAATAGATTTCAAGCTCGCTGCGGCCGCGATAGCGTTCCGTGCCGTTGCACGTGCATTCGAGCTCGGCATCGTCGGCATAGAGGTCGAGCAGCGTCGCAAGATCGCCTCTCCGACAGGCATCCACCCAGTCGACGACAATTCCCATCTGATCGAAATCGCTCACGCCGAAATCCTGTCTGCCGCGAGAAATCTTGAAGCCGGCTTAGGACCACACTCGTGAATGTCCGCTGAATAATAAAGTCCGGGCGATTCCGGGTTCCACATCAGGGAATCTACGGAGTGACGGAACTCTGCCGCCGTCCTCGCAGCCAGACCGCGAATGCGATCAACACCGCCCCCGCGAGCGTGAACCAGGTGATCGCGTATTGCAGATGGTCGTCCTTGAGATTCACCACGAGCGGCCCCGGGCGCGGAATGCCGTTCGCCGGCGCGGGCTGCTCGAGATCGATATAGAACGGCGCAACCGCACCCCAGCCCAGCGCGCTTGCGATTGCCAGATGATCGCGCACGAACCAGAGCCGCTTGTCGCGATTCTCCGCCGGTGTCAGCCAGCTTGGCGCCTCGGGAAAGCGCAGATAGCCGGTGAGCAACACCGGTTCGCCGGTGACGAGCTTCTTCACCGCGCGATCCTCGACGCCGCGGTCCTGCATCGTATTCTCGACGAAGCCGGCGTCGATCACGAGCGTCTCGCCGCCGGGAAGCCGCGCCGGCAGGAACGCCCAGGTGCCCGGGCCGGAGGCGTCCTTGCGCACTGCCGAGCCGGAGGAATAGACCATCGCATCGGGCAGGGCTGCGTAAGTCGCGGTGAAGCTGACGCGGCGGAATTCATCGCGGGCGGGATTGAGCGCGGCCCATTGCGCGGACGGCGGCAGCGCGACGGGCGCCGCCGCAATCCGCTCGGTGAGTGCCGCAATCAGCTCGTGCTTGGCCGTGCGGCGCTGCAGCTGCCAGACACCGAGGGCGACGAACACGGCCGTCAGGAACAGCGTGAACAGCGCGAAGCCGGTCACGCGGGCCTTGCGCGCAGGCTCGGTCATTTCGCGCGATCGACCAACCGGCCCGGCGCCGCCTTGTGATGGAATTGCAGCGCGATCAGCAGCGACTTCATCGAGCGCAGCGGCAACAGCGTGGTGGCGAGGATCAGCGGCAGCCAGAGCACGGCATGCAGCCAGTATGGCGGCTGGTATTTGACTTCGACGATGAGTGCGCAGGCGACGACGATGCCGCCGGCCAGCATGATGATGAAGATCGCCGGACCGTCGCCGGAATCGATGAAGGCATAGTCGAGCCCGCAACGGTCGCAAGCGGGCGCGAGCGTCAGAAAGCCCGCGTAGAGCTTGCCCTGGCCACAGCGCGGGCATCTGCAGGCAAGCCCGCGCAGCGCGCTTTGCAGGACCGTGGTTTCGGACTGGGGTGTGCCGGCACTGTCGTTCATGAGGACGGACTCTATCACAGTTTCCGGAGAAGCTTCCGGCGGCCGGAAAACGAAAGGGCGGCCCTGCGGCCGCCCTTCCCGATCGCTTCGATACGGCTCAGTGCGCAGCGTGGGCCATGGTCTCGGCGCCGCGTCCCCAGACGTAGATGCAGAGGAACAGGAACAGCCAGACCACGTCGACGAAGTGCCAGTACCAGGCGGCGAACTCGAAGCCGAGATGCTGCTTCGGCGTGAAGTGGCCGGCATAGGCGCGGAACAGGCAGACCAGCAGGAACACGGTGCCGACCAGCACGTGGAAGCCGTGGAAGCCGGTCGCCATGAAGAACGTCGCGCCGTAGACGTTGCCCGCGAAGGAGAACGCCGCGTGGCTGTACTCATAAGCCTGCACGCAGGTGAAGAGCGCGCCGAGCACGACGGTGAGGATCAGGCCGTATTTCAGGCCCTGCCGGTCGTTCTCGAGCAGCGCATGGTGCGCCCAGGTCACGGTGGTGCCTGAGGTGAGCAGGATCAGCGTATTCAGCAGCGGCAGATGCCAGGGATCGAAGGTCTCGATGCCCTTCGGCGGCCAGGTGCCGGGGACCGCGCAAGCGCCGGGCTGCGTGCCGAGGCCGCAGCCGAACACGGCGTCACGGGTGGCGTGAACGGCATCGGCCGGAAACAGCGCCGCGTTGAAGTAAGCCCAGAACCAGGCGACGAAGAACATCACCTCGGAGGCGATGAACAGGATCATGCCGTAGCGGTGATGCAGCTGCACGACGCGGGTATGGTCGCCCTTGTACTGGGCTTCCTTGATCACGTCGGCCCACCAGCTCGCCATGGTGTAGAGCACGCCCACAGTGCCGACGCCGAACACGATCGGCGCCGCGGAGAACATGTGGTGCATCCAGGCGATGGCGCCGACCGCCATGATGAAAGCCGAGAGCGAGCCGACCGCCGGCCAGGGAGAGGGATCGACCAGATGATAGTCGTGATGCTTGGTGTGCGCCGTGGCCATTTCCGTCTCTCTCCTCAATCCCGTGCCTGTCAGGCACTTATCCCCTTGTGTCCGACCGCCCGAGCGTTGAGCCCTGCGGTCAAAGATTTCCCTTGCGCTTGTCGCCCTCGCCCGATGCCAGCGGCTTCACCACCGGATCGCGCACCGGATAGAACGTGTAGGACAGCGTGATCGTGTTCAGCCCGTCGTTCTCGCGGTCGTCGGCGATGGACGGATCGACGTAGAACACGACCGGCATCTCGCGCTTCTCACCGGGCGCCATGGTCTGCTCGGTGAAGCAGAAGCAGTTGATCTTCTGGAAATAGGCGCCGACCGTCAGCGGCGCGACGTTGTAGGCAGCCTGGCCCGCAGTGGTGCGCGCCGCCTGGTTGGTCACGGTGTAGAAGACGGTCACGACCTGGCCGATATTGACCTCGATCTCGCTCTGCTCCGGCTCGAACTTCCAGGGCAGGCCGGGCGCGACGTTGGAATCGAAGCGCACCGAGATCTTCCGCGCGATCGGGCCCGTGGCCGGCGCGGAGGTCGCCACTTGCGTCGTGCCGTTGAAGCCGGTGGCGCGGCAGAACCAGTTGTAGAACGGCACCGCCGCGTAGGAGGCGCCGACCATCAGCGCGACCACGCCGCCGCAGATCGAAGCAACCACCACATCGCGGCCCAGCCCGCGTGCCTTGCCCGGCTTGCGAGAGCCCGGCTTGGCGCTGACGTCCTGCGATATGGTCCGCTCGTAATCCATGTTTCCTACATCGGCCGCACGAGCACTGCCGGCCCCTTGACCATGGTGACGGCGAAGAACAGCACCACCAGCACGCCGAGCGCCAAAGCGATGGCGATGGAGCGCTGACGGCGGCTCTTCTGCTGCGCCTCGGTGAGGACGATTCCTTCTGGCTCGCGTTTGTCGGCCATCGCGGTGATCATGCGCCCCCAACCATCGGAGCCAGCGCGCGGAACACGACCTCGGCCAGCAGGGTCGCAAACAGCGCGAACAGATACAGGATCGAGAAGGCAAACAGCTTGCGCGTCGCGCGCAGCGACTGGCTGCGCTCACGGCGCAGATAGACGTTGATGGCGAGCACCAGCATGCCGGCACCGAGGATCAGCGAGACCACGCCGTAGACGGCGTCGAAATAGCCGAGCGCCCAGGGCGCGGCGGCGACCGCGATCAGCACGATGGTGTAGAGCAGGATCTGCAGGCGCGTCGCGTCGGGGCCGGCGACGTTGGGCAGCATCGGAATGCCGGCGCGCGCGTAGTCGTCGGAGCGGAACAGCGCCAGCGCCCAGAAATGCGGCGGGGTCCAGAAGAAGATGATGGCGAACAGCAGCAGCGGCTCGACGTCGACCGTGCCCGTCACCGCGGCCCAGGCCACCACCGGCGGCAGCGCGCCGGCGGCGCCGCCGATCACGATGTTCTGCGCGGTCCAGCGCTTCAGCCACATGGTGTAGATCACGACGTAGAAGAAGATGGTGAAGGCGAGCAGCGCGCCCGCGACCCAGTTGACGAGGATGCCGAGCGTCATCACCGAGAAGAAGGCGAGCGTCATGCCGAACGCCATCGCTTCAGGGCGGGTGATGCGGCCGCGCGGGATCGGCCGGTTCGCCGTCCGCGACATCTTGGAATCGATGTCGCCTTCGAGCGCCATGTTGAGCGCCCCGGAAGCGCCGGCGCCGACCGCGATGCAGAGCAGCGAGGTGATTGCCAGCACGGGATGGAAATGCCCCGGCGCCATCGCCATTCCGACCAGCGCGGTGAAGATCACCAGCGACATCACCCGCGGCTTGAGCAGCGCGATGTAGTCGCCCACCTCCGCTTCGGAGATGCGGGGATTGATGTCGGCGGCGTGGTGGTCGAGGACAGACACTTAATTCAACTCGCTTCGTTATAGCGCCGCGGCGCCCGTCACGGGCGCCGCGGGAGATCGATCACTGCACGCGGGGCAGCACTTCGAACTGGTGGAACGGCGGCGGCGAGGACAACGTCCACTCCAGCGTGGTCGCGCCGGCACCCCACGGATTGTCGCCCGCAGGCACCTTCTTCATGTAGGCGTCGAGCACGCAGTAGAGGAAGATCAGCACGCCGAAGCCGGAGATGTAGGAGCCGACCGACGAGACCAGGTTCCAGCCCGCGAAGGCATCGGGATAGTCGACGTAGCGGCGCGGCATGCCCGACAGGCCGAGGAAGTGCTGCGGGAAGAACACCAGGTTGACGCCGATGAAGGTGACCCAGAAGTGCGCCTTCGCGAGCGCTTCATTGTACATGTAGCCCGACATCTTCGGGAACCAGTAGTACCAGCCGGCGAAGATTCCGAACACCGCGCCGAGCGACAGCACGTAATGGAAGTGCGCGACGACGTAGTAGGTCTCCTGCAGCACGCGGTCGACGCCGGCGTTCGCCAGCACGACGCCGGTCACGCCGCCGATCGTGAACAGGAAGATGAAGCCCACCGCCCAGATCATCGGTGCCCGGAACTCGATCGAGCCGCCCCACATCGTGGCGATCCACGAGAATATCTTCACGCCGGTCGGAACCGCGATGACCATGGTCGCCGCGACGAAATAGGCCTGCGTCGCCGAGGACATGCCGACCGTGTACATGTGGTGCGCCCACACCACGAAGCCGATGCCGCCGATCGCGACCATGGCGTAGGCCATGCCGAGATAGCCGAACACGGGCTTGCGCGAGAAGGTCGAGACGATCTGGCTGATCATGCCGAAGGCGGGCAGGATCAGGATGTAGACCTCGGGGTGGCCGAAGAACCAGAACAGATGCTGGAACAGCACGGGGTCGCCGCCGCCGTCGGGCGCGAAGAAGGTCGTGCCGAAATTGCGGTCGGTGAGCAGCATGGTGATCGCGCCGGCGAGCACCGGCAGCGACAGCAGCAGCAGGAACACCGTCACCAGGATCGACCACACGAACAGCGGCATCTTGTGCAGGGTCATGCCCGGCGCGCGCATGTTGAAGATCGTGGTGATGAAGTTGATGGCGCCGAGGATCGACGAGGCGCCGGCGAGATGCAGCGACAGGATCGCGAAGTCGACGGCCGGCCCCGGATGGCCGGAGCTCGACAGCGGCACGTACATGGTCCAGCCGGCGCCGACGCCGTTGGCGCCCGGCTCGCCCTCCACGAAGGTCGACATCAGCAGTAGCGCGAAGGACGCCGGCAGCAGCCAGAACGAGATGTTGTTCATGCGCGGGAACGCCATATCAGGCGCGCCGATCATCAGCGGCACGAACCAATTGCCGAAGCCGCCGATCATCGCCGGCATGACCATGAAGAAGATCATGATCAGGCCGTGCGAGGTCACGAACACATTGTAGGTGTGGGTCTCGTGGAACACCTGCACGCCCGGATACATCAGCTCGGCCCGGATCGCGATCGACATCGCGGCACCGATGATGCCGGCGATGACCGCGAAGACCAGGTACATCGTGCCGATGTCCTTGTGGTTGGTCGAATAGACGTAGCGTCGCCATCCGGTCGGGTGGGCGTGCTCGTCATGTCCGTGGGCTTGCGCGTGATCGCCGTGTGCCGCTGCGCTCGTTGCCATTTTCAAATCCTGCCTTGCGTCCCATTCGGACCTTTGGAGGTCCCGCCCTTTTATCGCTTTCAGTCCCTGAAAGCCGTCACCCGGCGCTTACTGCGTCGGGCCGGCCGCGGAGGCGTAGGTGCTGGTGCCGCCGCTCGCATATTTCTTCTTCGCCGTCTCGACCCAGGAGGCGAACTCCTGGTCGCTCACCACACGCACGGCGATCGGCATGAAAGCGTGGTCCTTGCCGCAGAGTTCCGAGCACTGACCGTAGTACATGCCGGTCTTGGTGGCCTTGAACCAGGTCTCGTTCAGCCGGCCCGGGATGGCGTCGATCTTGATGCCGAAAGCCGGCACCGCGAATGCATGGATGACGTCGGCGCCGGTGGTCTGGACACGAATCACCTTGTTGACCGGCACCACCATCTCGTTGTCGACACCGAGCAGGCGGGGCTGCTTGTCCTGCGCCATCAGCGAGTCGAACTCGAACTTGCCGTTATCCGGATAGGCATAGGACCAGTACCACTGCTTGCCGGTCGCCTTGATGGTCAGATCCGCCTTCGGCACGTCGAGCTCCAGGAACAGAAGCCGGAACGACGGCACCGAGATGCCGACCAGGATCAGCACCGGAACGAGCGTCCAGGCCACCTCGATCAGCGTGTTGTGGGTGGTCCGCGACGGCACCGGATTGGCCTTCGCGTTGAACTTGACGACCACGATCACGAGCAGCGCGAGAACGAACAGCGTGATCAGGGTGATCAGCACGAAGAGGAAGTTGTGGAACCAGACGATGTTGTCCATCACCGGGGAACCGGACTGCTGGAGCGTCCACTCCCATGGCGCCGGCTGCCCGAGCTCGGCCAATGCCGCACCACCCGTCGCCAACGTGACGCCAGCCGCCACCACGGCGATGGTGGCCAATCCCAGCAATTGCCGGCCCACCCGACCCATCGACATCCTCATGTCGTTCGCGCTCCCCTTCCGAAATCACCCCAAGTGCATTCCCCTGTTTCCGGGAAACGCTTATTCGATCCGCCAGTCCGACAAACCGCCACGCAAGAATACCTCTAAGAGGAATCGGGGCCAGATCGCTAGAACGCGAAATCAAGCCTCTCAAACCATAATTCTTGATCTATCGCAATGCAGTCTTGAGCCCCGTCTGCCAGGCATCACCGGCAAGATATTTCCCAGCAAGATCAGACAAAAATACCGTTTCCCGGGACGCTGCGGCTTGACAGCGGAATTGCCCGCGGTAGGCACTTGCAGACAGCCAGGCAGGAACCTGATTCGTGCCGGCAATGGCGGTGTGGGCGGCGCGGAATTTGCTTGGGAATCGCCTTCAAGACGCCGTCATTTCCGTATCAGTCCGCCAGATCAGCCCGCCAAGCGCGAGCAACCCAGGCGAGCAGAGGGACCGACCCGATGGGGCTTTCGAGATCGATGGCAAGGCCGGCGAACGGCCTCCCGGCGCTCGCCGCCCTCCTGGCTGCGATCGTCCTGCTGGCGCTTCCGGGGCTCGCCCATGCGCAGGGCGCGGTGCGCTCCGTCCATGGCGACTGGCAGATCCGCTGCGACACCCCGCCAGGCGCCCAGACCGAGCAATGCGCCCTGATCCAGAGCGTGGTGGCCGAAGACCGCTCCAATGCCGGCCTGACCGTGATCGTGCTCAAGACCGCCGACCAGAAGAGCCGCCTGATGCGCGTGGTCGCCCCGCTCGGGGTGCTGTTGCCCTCCGGCCTCGGGCTCAAGCTCGACAACCAGGACGTCGGCCGCGCCGGCTTCGTCCGCTGCCTGCCCAACGGCTGCGTCGCCGAGGTCGTCCTGGAGGACAAGCTGCTCGGCCAGCTCCGCGGCGCCAAGACCGCGACCTTCATCATCTTCGAGACCCCGGAAGAAGGCATCGGCTTCCCGCTCAGCCTGAACGGGCTCGGCGAGGGCTATGACAAGCTGCCGTAGCGCGTCACACAGCCCCGAGCCACCTATTCGCCTTCACCATCGGCGCCGTCATGGCCGGGCTTGTCCCGACCATGACGACTGAGAGTGTGGCGCACGCCTTTGCCCGATTGTTATTGCGAGCGCGGCGAAGCAATCCAGACTGTCTCGGCGGAAAGAGGCTGGATTGCTTCGCTGCGCTCGCAATGACGGAGTGTGGGCAACCACCTGCCCAACAATTCGCGACCTCACGCCTTGTCGACGCGATAGAGTTCGGAGTCACACCAGCCGCAGCGATAGATGCGACCTCTGCCGGCCACCGGCGCTACCAACGCCTTGCGCCGGCACGTCGCGCAGACGACGCCTTCCGCCGTAGCGCATCCGGGGTGGGCTGCAAGGTAATCCTCGCGGGAGGGATATGACGTCCACCGGCGACGGGAGGCGAACTGATTGAACAGCAGCACCAGAGCCAGCGCGGCAAAGCCGATGATCAGGCCGTGATACTGATCCCAGAACACAAGCAGGGAATTCCACATGCTCTGCCGGCGGCTCCGACCCAGGGTTCGCCCGTCATAGCCTGGAAAGCCTGAAAGCCGGCTTAAGGGGAAGTCTCACCTATCGTTTCCGTAATGTGACGGCCCGCCCCTCGCGGAACCGATCCAAAACCATTATCTTGCCCCACATCTTCCGATAATGGACGGACGCATGACCAATCCTGCCACGACCTCCCTGCTCGACCGCGCCAATCTCGACCGCGACCAGGTTCGCAGCGAGGTCGCGCGCGGGCTCTCGGGCGCTGACGACGGCGAACTGTTCCTGGAATACAGTCAGACCGAAGCGCTGATGTTCGACAATGGGCGGCTGAAGCAGGCGACCTACGACACCTCGCAAGGTTTTGGCTTACGCGCGGTCAAGGATGACGCGGTCGGTTACGCGCATTCCTCGGACGTGTCGCTGCCGGCGCTGATTCGCGCGGCGGACGCGGTTGCTGCCGTGCGCGGCGGCTACTCCGGCAGCTTTGCGGCACCGCCCCCGCATACCAATGTCCGCCTTTATGGCGACGACAATCCGCTCGATGCGCCGGGCTTCGAGACCAAAGTAAAACTGCTCGCCGAGATCGACGCTTACCTGCGCGACAAGGATCCGCGGGTACGGCAGGTCAGCGTCAGCCTGGGCGCGACCTGGCAGGTCGTCGAGATCCTGCGGCCCGACGGCGAGAGCTATCGCGACGTCCGTCCGCTGGTGCGCGTCAATATCTCGGTCGTCGCCGGCCAGGGCGATCGCCAGGAGAGCGGCAGCAAGGGCTATGGCGGCCGCGCCGGCTATGCCGAGTTCATCGAGAGCAAGAACTGGCGCGAGGCCGCCGACGGCGCGCTGCGCGAGGCGCTGGTCAATTTGGAATCGATTCCGGCTCCCGCCGGCGAGATGGACGTCGTGCTGGGCGCCGGCTGGCCCGGCGTGATGCTGCATGAAGCGGTCGGCCATGGCCTCGAAGGCGACTTCAACCGCAAGAAGACGTCGGCCTTCGCCGGCCTGATGGGCCAGCAGGTCGCGGCCAAGGGCGTCACCGTGGTCGATGACGGCACCATTGCCTCGCGCCGCGGCTCGCTCTCGATCGATGACGAGGGCACGCCGACCAACCGCACCGTGCTGATCGAGGACGGCATCCTGGTCGGCTACATGCAGGACCGCCAGAACGCGCGGCTGATGAACATGAAGCCGACCGGCAACGGCCGCCGCCAGGGCTATGCCCATGTGCCGATGCCGCGCATGACCAACACCTACATGCTCGCGGGCGACCGCGACCCGGCCGAGATCATCGCCTCGGTGAAGAACGGCGTGTTCGCCGCGAATTTCGGCGGCGGCCAGGTCGACATCACCTCGGGCAAGTACGTGTTCCAGTGCACCGAGGCCTACAAGATCGAGAACGGCAAGATCGGAGCGCCGCTCAAAGGCGCCATGCTGATCGGCAACGGGCCGACCGATTTGCATCGCATCCGCATGATCGGCAACGACCTCGCGCTCGATACCGGCATCGGCACCTGCGGCAAGAACGGCCAGGGCGTGCCTGTCGGCGTCGGCCAGCCGTCGCTGCTGATGGAGCGCATCACGGTGGGTGGAACGGGCGCATGAGCATCGAAAAGGCAACGGTCACCCCGAAGCGGAAGACTAGCGGCTGGGGTGGCCAACTCGTGCAGCTCGCCGGCATCGTCGCCGCCGTGTTCATCGCCAAGGGCGCGCTCGCCGAGCCGTTCTACGTACCGTCGGGCTCGATGGAGCCGACGCTTCTGATCGGCGATGCGCTGCTCGCCTCGAAATTCCCCTATGGCTACGGCACCTCGTCGCTGCCGATTCAGATCAGCCTGCCCGAGAGCGGCCGCGTCTTCGCGGAGACGCCGAAGCTCGGCGATGTCGTCGTGTTCCGCTGGCCCGGCGATCGCTCGCAGGCCTGGGTCAAGCGCGTCGTGGGTCTGCCCGGCGACCGCATCCAGATGCGGCAGGGCCAGCTTTTCATCAACGACCGTCCGGCCGAGCTGAAGCCCGATGGCGTCGGCGCCGCCGAGGACGACCATGGCGGCAGCGAGCCCGCCTATCGCTATGTCGAGACGCTGCCGAACGGCGTCTCGCATCTGATCTTCAAGATGCGCGACAGCGGTCCGCTCGACAACACGCCCGAGGTGACGGTGCCGGCAGGGCATCTGTTCGTGCTCGGCGACAACCGCGACAATTCGGCCGACAGCCGCGTGCCGCTGCGCTCCGGCGGCGTCGGCCTGTTGCCGATCGACAATCTGATCGGCCGTGCGGACGCAGTGGTCGGCTCCTGGGATCTCGGCATGCGTAGCCAGCCGGTGTGGACCTGGCTGTCCGGATTCAGGCTGGCGCGATTCTTCACCGCCGTGCACTGAGCGGTAACGTAGATCGGTAGGGTGGGCAAAGCGGAAGCGTGCCCACCACATCTGTCGTAACGTGGAGAGATGGTGGGCACGACGCGCGAAGAGCGCGCCTTTGCCCACCCTACGATTTCCGATGACCCGCGACGAATTCCTCGCGCTCGCCTTACGCAATCCGGTCAACGCCGCGATCCTCGACGAGCTGCACCGGCTTGCGCTAGCTGATGCGTGGCTGGTGTCGGGATGCCTGGTGCAGACGGTGTGGAACGTGCTCACGGGCCGCCCGATCGATCACGGCATCGCCGATTATGACGTGTTCTATTTCGACCCCGACACATCGTGGGAGGCCGAGGATGCGGTGATCCGCACCCTCCATGCGCGCCTCGCGCATCTCGGCGCCAAGATCGAGGTGCGCAACCAGGCCCGCGTGCACGTGTGGTACCCCGCCAAGCACGGCCTGCCCTATCCGCCGCTGAGCAGCTCGAGGGAAGGCATCGACCGCTTCCTCACGCAGAACACGCAAATCGGGATGAGACGCACGGGCGATGGCTACGATGTCTACGCGCCGCACGGCTTCGATGATGTCGCGGGGTTGATCACGCGCCCCAATCCGGGTGCGAATTTCTCTGCGGCGAACTATGCGGCGAAGGCCGCGCGCTGGAAGGCGCTGTGGCCGGAGATCACGGTGGTTGCAGCGGAGTGAGATCTCGTAGGGTGGGCAAAGCGAAGCGTGCCCACCACCTCGTGCAATGGCTGAACGATCGTGGGCACGGCGCTGCGCGCCTTTGCCCACCCTACCGACAGCAATGACGGCGGTGAGAGCTGCGCCTATCTCACCACGCCCGACGTGAACCCCGCCTTCCTTCGCGGCGGCTTGATTTCCTTCTTCAGGAAACAGCGCGCCTCACGGCCGGTGTAGCCGGGGCGGGCATAGGTGAAGGCGCGGCATTTGTTGTCGGCGGTGCAGGCGGCCTTGCAGGCCTCGACGCCGTCGCCGTCCTTGATCTCGAAATTGCGCAAGTCGCCGCCGGGCCGGTCGATCGACGTCTCGACGCCCTCGACGCGCGGCTCGATCACGCCGGCGCCGCGCACCCCGGAGATACAGCAACTTCCCGGCACGCGCGTCGGCACCGTGTTCTTCAGCCAGCACACCGCCGAGCCGCCTTCGACGTCGGGATAGTTGAAGCTCCAGGAGCGGCAGCGGCGATCGCGCTCGCACAGCAGCGCGCAATCCTCGGGATCGCCCGAGGTGACGGGCGTACTGAAATAATCGCCGCCGGGCCGATCGAAGGCGGTCTGGGCAGGCGCCGGCACGCTCGCAAATGCAAGCGAAAGCAGCGTGACACATGCCGCGGCGCTGGCCATGACGGCCCCGGACAGGCGGCCCTTCCCCATCGGAACAGCTTTCGAGTTATTGACGACGCTCAGGTTTTTTCAGCCGGTCATTTGATCGCCGCAAACCTGTATGGGCGATGAACGGCTGAAATCCAGGATCTCTGGGTCTCAGAGGTCTAGAACGCGTATTCCGCGTAGGCTGGTTCCACCGAGCCCTTCCAGGGTCCGTTGAATTTATCCAGCATTTCCTCGGCCGGCGTCCGGCCGGCATCGATAATGCGGTCGAGCGGCTCGAGATGCCGCGTTTCGTCGCGGCCGAGCTGGTCGATCCGGCCGCGCCGGCGCAGGCCGGCATGGGCCAGAATCAGGCACTCCTTGGCGATCTCGAACAGGTAGCGGTCCTTGATCCGCGCCTTGAAGCCCATGCGCGGCACGTCGTCGCGCAGGGCCTGGCGTTCATGCGAGGTCCAGTGCTTCACCAGGTCCCAGGCGGCATCGAGCGAAGCATCGTCGTAGAGCAGCCCGACCCAGAACGCCGGCAGTGCCGGCAAGCGGCCCCACGGGCCGCCATCGGAGCCGCGCATCTCGAGATAACGCTTGAGCCGCACTTCGGGGAAGATGGTCGAGAGGTGGTTGGCCCAGTCCGACAAGGTCGGACGCTCGCCGGGAAGATTGTTGTTGCGGCCGTTGAAGAAGGCGCGGAACGAGGAGCCCGAGACGTCGATATATTCCTCGCCGCGCTTGACGAAATACATGGGCACGTCCAGCGCGTAATCGACATAGCGCTCGAACCCCATGCCGTCTTCGAACGCCCACGGCATCATGCCCGAACGGGCATTGTCGGTGTCGCGCCAGATTTCGGAGCGGAAGGAGAGGAAGCCGTTCGGCTTGCCCTCGGTGAACGGCGAATTGGCGAACAAGGCGGTTGCGACCGGTTGAAGCGCGAGCGAGACGCGCAGCTTCTTGACCATGTCGGCTTCGGAGGAGAAATCGAGATTGGTCTGTACCGTGCAGGTCCGATACATCATGTCGAGGCCGTATTGACCGACCTTCGGCATATAATTGGTCATGATCTTGTAGCGGCCCTTGGGCATCACCGGGATGTCGGCGCGCGACCAGGACGGCGTCATGCCGAGCCCGAGGAAGCCAATGCCGAGCGGCGTTGCGATCTCGCGCACCTGCGCCAAGTGCGCCATCAGCTCGCTCTGGGTCTGGTGCACGTTCTCGACCGGCGCGCCGGAGAGCTCGAACTGTCCGCCGGGCTCGAGCGAGATCGCGCCGCCGCCGGTGACGTCGTAGAGGCCGATGATGTTGCCCTGCTCCATGATCGGCTCCCAGCCGAGCAGGAGCTTCATGCCTTCGAGCAGCGCGCCGATGCCGCGCGCGCCCTCGTAAGGCACCGGACGATGGCCCTCGAGCGTGAACGGCGTCTTCTCGTGCTCGGTGCCCATGCGGAATTCGGACGGGTCCTTGCAGCCGGCCTCGAACCACGCGACGAGCTCGTCGCGCGATTGCAGGGGCGTCATGTCGATCTGGTCTCGCGCCATATCAAACTCTAATCAAAAGCGCTTCGACCGAACGCGCGCGGGTGACAGGGACGGCCCGCGAACCCACCGGGGTGCACGGGCGAGCGGATTTGCCGCGCGATCATCGCGACGGCATGCTTTCGTTGGCGGCGGCGGGCGGCAGTTTCATCTCGCCGCAGGAGCAGCCCAGGCGGTCGAGCAGATTGCTGAGCTTGACGGCGTCGGCGTCCGACAGCTTCGAACCGACATATTTCTCGATCGCGGCCGAATAGGCGCCCCACATCCGCTTCTGCAGCTCGCGGCCGGCTTCGGTGATCTCGACGAACTGGCCGCGCTTGTCGATCTTGCATTCGCGCCGCGAGGCGAGGCCCTCGTCGACCAGGCGGTCGATCAGCCGCGAGGTCGAATATTGCGGGATGAGCATCTGCCGCTCGAGCTCGACCGGCCGCAGCTCGCCCGAGGGCGCCCGCGACAGTTCGAGCAGCGCGTCATACCAGGCCAGCGGGGGGAAGCCGGCCTTCTTCAAGTCCTGCTCGACGCAATCGAGCACGCGGCTCTGCACCCGCATCAGGCGGATCCAGGCGGCGGTTGCCTCGGTCGATGGTTTGCGTTTCATGGTCCCGCTCAAGCTCGTCGCCCGTCTCTTACTCCATTCGATGCACCTGCATCAATCTTGACTATTTCAAGCAGGTGCATGTAGTCGTTCTTTCGGCCGAACCAAGCGTCAGGGGAAGGAAATTCCTCGAAACCGGACGGTTTGCCCGGTGTGTGCCCGCCGTCTCCCCACATCGTGCTCCTGGAGGCCGGCCCGCCCTATGGCCTGGGTCGAGGTCGGTATCGGCGCCAAGAGCCCGAAATGGTGAGGATTATCTGAAGCTGAGCCCCTTGGGGCCAGGTCCCTCCGCTGGGCCTCGACAGCAATGAGATCGTGACGGAAGGCCAAGTGATTGTCCAGATGATCGCCCATCAGGTCTGGTCCGCCGTTCGCGAAGCACGACCGGTGGGACGACGAAGCGCCGGATCGATGATTCGGCTCTTTGCTTGCGTCATTTGCTAAATCCGAAGATGCGCGATGCGCTGATCGATTTTACGAGCATTGTCCGGGTTAACAATAACTCCGCGTTGTGCGCTCCGAGGACGTCACCATCCTTGTGAGAGCAATGCTCTTGGCTCAGCTTCAGCGCGGGACAGGACGCTGACCGTCGGACCGGAAAAACTATCGTGGCGACTGTACTCCTCCTCCTGCTCGCGAGCGCAATCACCGGCTTGGCGACAGGGCTATTCTTTCGGGTCTGGACCCTATTGCTGGTCTCGCCGGCGACTGCGATCCTTGCCGCGACGGTTCTTCAGACCTCGGGCTTTGGATTCTGGACAGGCGTTCCAATCGTCGTCGGTTGCCTGATTGCCGGCCAGGTCGCCTATTTGGCGGCGACATTCTACGTGCACAGAGGTGAGCTTTCAGTGCAGGACGAGATCGACGGCGAACCAGGCAAGCACGGCCAACGCCACATCAAAGACGAGGACGAGTAGGACCAGGCCGACCCACGAAGGAATTTTTCTGCGCCACCGGAGGAGCCGGCGGCGCAGCCACGGCCGACCAGGCAGCAACAAGGGGGCGTATCTTACCGCAACGCCGGCTGCGCTGTCTTGAGACACCGTGGAGATCATTGCGGGACACCTTCAATGCCGATGGGCCATCCGGTCGTTCATCAGCAAGAGCGGTGCCAGGGTGGAGCGAGCGTGGCCGGGGTGGAGATTGAGTGCTGGTATGTGACGGAAGCGCATCAGGCCGTGTGACAAGACACAAGGCAGAGCGGCCAAGTCGATGATCCAGCCCCTTCATCGTGAACCACTTGATCAACGGCAACGTCGAAGGAACATCCCCAGGAGACAATTGCCTCCATGAACATGATCGTCCTCATGACCGCCGCCGGCGCGCCGCTTGCGATGCTCGGGCTCTCGACGCCGGTGGCGCCGGAGCGCAATTGCATCTTCATGATCCATCCGCAGATCACCTCGGCCGTGTTCGAGAGCAAGGAAGGCAAGATCGTCTTTCCGGACCGGCCGACCGAATATCCCTGTCGCTACGCCAGGACGAAGAGCGGCGCGGACATCGCCTTCACCAACCAGAATGGCTGGCGCTTCGAGGTGCGCATCGGCCGCGGCGACGAAGGCAGCTGGAAGGCCAGCCTCGCCGACGATGCAGTATCGGGCCGCGCCTTCTCGCCGTTCGGCGAGCGCAAATGAAATGGCCGGATCGATGATCCGGCCATTTGTTTCTGCGTAGCCCCGACGCTTCCGTCAGGCCGCCGCCTTCTTCGGCGCGAAGCGGCCGTAGAAGGTCTCGCCCTTCGCCGCCATCTCCTCGAGCAGCTTCGGCGGGGTGAAGCGCGAGCCGTACTTCGCTTCCAGCTTGTGGCAGAGCTCGACGAACTTCTTCGTGCCCATGAAGTCGATATAGGACAGCGTGCCGCCGGTGAACGGCGCGAAGCCGAAGCCGAGGATCGAGCCGACATCGGCTTCGCGCGGATCGGTGATGACGTGATCCTCGACGGTGCGCGCGGCCTCCACCGCCTGCACCACCAGGAAGCGCTGCTTCAGCTCCTCGATGTCAAGCGTATCGGGGTCGAGCTGCTTCGGCTGCAGCGCGGAGAGACCCGGCCACAGGCTCTTCTGGCCCTTGCCCTTCTCGGGGTAATCGTAGAAGCCCTTGCTGTTCTTGCGGCCGAGACGGCCCTGCTTCTCGACCATCTCCACCATCAGCTTCTTCTGCTCGGGATTGATGGCGTTGGGGCCGAGGTCGGCTTCGGTCGCCTTCATGATCTTGAGGCCGAGGTCGAGTGCGACCTCGTCCGAGAGCGAGAGCGGGCCGACCGGCATGCCGGCCATCTTGGCGCAGTTCTCGATCATCGCGGGCGGCACGCCCTCCAGGAACATCTCGTTGCCTTCGGCGACGTAACGGCCGACGCAGCGGTTGGCGAAGAAGCCGCGGGAGTCGTTGACTACGATCGGCGTCTTGCCGATCTGGCGGACGTAGTCGAGCGCGGTCGCGAGCGCGACGTCGCCGGTGTTCTTGCCGAGGATGATTTCGACCAGCATCATCTTCTCGACCGGCGAGAAGAAGTGGATGCCGATGAACTTGCCCTGATCCTTGAAGCTCTCGGCCAGCGAGGTGATCGGCAATGTCGAGGTGTTGGAGGCGAAGACCACGTCGGGCTTCAGATATTGCTGCGCCTTGGCGAAGGTCTCCGCCTTGACCTTGCGGTCCTCGAACACGGCCTCGATGACGAGGTCGACGTCCTTCAGCGCGGCATAGTCCGCGGTCGGCGTGATGCGCGCGAGCAGCGCTTCGGCGTCCGCAGGCTTGGCGCGGCCCTTCTTGATCTGCTCCTCGATCACCTTCTGCGCATGCGCCTTGCCCTTGTCGGCGCTCTCCTGGTCGCGGTCGATCAGGACGACGTCGAGGCCGGCGCGCGCCGAGACGTAGCCGACGCTGGCGCCCATGAAGCCGGCGCCGATCACGGCGATCTTCTTCACCTTGGTCGCGGGCACGTCCTTCGGACGGCGCGCGCCCTTGTTGAGCTCCTGCATCGACAGGAACAGGCTGCGGATCATCGCGGCCGCTTCCTTCGAGCGCAGCACCGAGGTGAAGTAGCGCGACTCGACCCGCAACGCGGCGTCGATCGGCAGCTGCAGGCCTTCATAGACGCAGCTCATGATCGCCCGCGCGGCCGGGTAATTGTCGTAGGTTTCGCGGCGATAGATCGCGTTGCCGGCCGGGAACATCATCATGCCGGCCTTGGAGAATACCGGGCCGCCCGGGAGCTTGAAGCCCTTCTCGTCCCAGGGCGCGATCGCCTTGCCGCCGCCCTTGATCCAGTCCTTCGCCGCCTTGATGAGATCAGCGGCCGGAACGATGGCGTGGATCAGGTTCAGCGCCTTGGCCTTCTCCACCGTAACAGGATCGCCCTTGAGCAGGATCGTCATCGCGTCCTGCGGCGGCACCAGGCGCGGCACGCGCTGCGTGCCGCCGGCACCGGGGAAGAGGCCGACCTTGACCTCGGGCAGGCCGAGGCGGGTCTTGGGATTCTCGGCCGCGACGCGATAGTGGCAGCACAGCGTGATCTCGAAGCCGCCGCCGAGTGCGAGGCCGTTGATCGCCGCCGCCCACGGCTTGCCAGAGGTTTCGATTCCGCGCAGCACCTGCGAGAAGCGCCGGCTCTGGTCGAACAGCATCTGGTTCGCCGCGGTCTCGCCCTGCTCCTTGAAGACCTTCGCATAGGCCTGATTCATGCCTTCGAGCATGGACAGGTCCGCGCCGGCGCAGAACGCTTCCTTGGCCGAGGTGATGACGACGCCCTTCACCGCGGCGTCGGCCGTGGTCGCCTTGACGATCGCCTCGAGCTCGTTCGTGGAGGTCTCGTCGAGCACGTTCATGGAACGGCCCGGGATGTCCCAGGTGACGAGCGCGATGCCGTCTGCGTCGGTCTCAACCTTGAAGTTCTTGTACGACATGTTGGTTGCTCCTCGGTGCCGCAGCCGATCTCAGGCGCGGCGGTTGACTTGAGATCTCGTAGGGTGGGCAAAGGCGCTCTTGCGCCGTGCCCACCATCATTTGCGAAAGACAGCAGTGGTGGGCACGCTTCGCTTTGCCCACCCTACGGCAGCTCGTTAGACCCGCTCGATGATGGTCGCGGTGCCCATGCCGCCGCCGATGCACAGCGTGACGAGGGCGGTGGACTTGTTGGTGCGCTCGAGCTCGTCGAGCACGGTGCCGAGGATCATCGCGCCGGTCGCCCCCAAGGGATGACCGAGCGCGATCGCGCCGCCATTGACGTTGATCTTGGCATTGTCGATGTCGAAGGCTTGGATGTAGCGCAGCACGACCGAGGCGAAGGCCTCGTTGAGCTCGAACAGGTCGATGTCCGACTTCTTCATGCCGGAACGCGCGAACAGCTTTTCGGTGACGTCGACCGGACCGGTCAGCATCATCGCCGGCTCCGAGCCGATGTTGGCGAAGGCACGGATTTTTGCGCGCGGCTTCAGGCCGTACTTCGCACCGGCTTCCTTGCTGCCCAGCAGCACGGCGCCGGCGCCGTCGACGATGCCCGAGGAATTGCCGGCATGGTGCACGTAATTGACGCGCTCGATCTCCGGGTGCGACTGAATCGCAACGCCGTCGAAGCCGCCCATCTGCGCCATCATCGTGAACGAGGGCTGCAGCTGAGCCAGCGACTGCATCGTCGTCGAGGGACGCATATGCTCGTCCTTGGCGAGGATGGTGAGTCCGTTGATGTCCTTCACCGGCACCACGGACTTGTTGAAGCGGCCCTCGTCCCAGGCTTTGCCGGCGCGCTGCTGGCTCTGCACGGCGTAGGCGTCGACGTCGTCGCGCGAGAAGCCGTATTTGGTGGCGATCAGGTCGGCCGAGACGCCCTGCGGCATGAAGTAAGCCGGCACCGCCATCGAGGGATCCATCGGCCAGGCGCCGCCGGAGGCGCCGATGCCGACGCGGCTCATCGATTCGGCGCCGCCGCCGATCACGAGCTCATGCTGGCCGCTCATGATCTGCGCCGCGGCGAAGTTCACGGCATCGAGGCCGGAGGCGCAGAAGCGACTGATCTGCACGCCCGGCACGGCTTCGCCGAGACCGGCCTTCAGCGCCGCGAAGCGCGCGATGTCGGAGCCCGCTTCGCCGACCGGATCGACCACGCCGAGCACGACGTCATCGACCGAATCCTCGGGAAGGTTGTTGCGGTCCTTCAGCGCCTTCAACGGCACGGTCGCGAGCGCGAGCGCGGTGACTTCGTGCAGCGCGCCGTCCGCCTTGCCGCGGCCGCGCGGGGTGCGAACGTGGTCGTAGATGAATGCCTCAGGCATGACGCCCTCCTGATGTGATGTTCGATACGATTGGGAGCAGGCAGCGGAAGCAGGCTCAGAACGCTTCCGCCGGCAATTCCATGATGGTGGCGCAGCCGGCCTGGATGCGCGCGAGATTGGCGGCGGTCTCCGGCAGCATCCGCTCCATGAAGAAACGGCCGGTGACGAGCTTGGTCGAGAGATAGGGCGTCGCCCCGCTCTCGGCAATCTTCCCTAGCGTCACCTTGGCCATCCGCGCCCACATGTAGCCGAGCGCGACGAAGCCGAAGAGATGCAGGTAGTCGGTCGCGGCGGCACCGGCATTGTCAGGCTTGGCCATCGCGTTCTGCATCAGCCAGGTCGTCGCCTGCTGCAGATGGCCGAGCGAGGTGGAGAGCGGGGTGATGAAGGGCTTCAGCGCCTCGTCGCCGCCGTTCTCCTTGGCGAAGGCCATGACCTCGCCGAAGAAGGCCATGATGGCGCGGCCGCCGTCGCGCGGCAGCTTGCGGCCGACCAGGTCGAGCGCCTGGATGCCGTTGGCGCCTTCATAGATCATGGCGATGCGCGCATCGCGCACGAACTGCTCCATGCCCTGCTCGGCGATGTAGCCGTGGCCGCCATACATCTGCTGCGCCTGCACCGCGTTGGCGAAGCCGTAATCGGTGAGGAAGCCCTTCAGCACCGGCGTCATCAGGCCCATGTGATCGTCGGCGGCCTGGCGGTCCTTGGGGTCTTCGGAGCGATGGGCGACGTCGCTCTTCAGCGCAGTCCACATCACGAAGGCGCGTGCGGCCTCGTTGAAGGCGCGGATCGAGAGCAGCGTGCGGCGCACGTCCGGATGGACGATGATCGGGTCGGCCTGCTTGTCCGGCGCCTTGGCGCCGGTGAGCGCGCGGCCCTGGATGCGCTCGCGGGCATAGGCGACCGCGTTCTGATAGGCGACCTCGGACTGCGCGAGGCCCTGCACGGCGACGCCGAGCCGGGCCTCGTTCATCATCACGAACATGCCCTGCATGCCCTTGTTCTCTTCACCGATCAGCCAGCCGGTGGCGTTGTCGTAGTTCATCACGCAGGTCGAATTGCCGTGGATGCCCATCTTGTGCTCGATCGAGCCGCAGACGACGCCGTTGCGGGCGCCGACCGAACCGTCGGCGTTGACGAGGAACTTCGGCACCACGAACAGCGACACGCCCTTGATGCCGGCCGGCGCGCCCTCGATGCGGGCGAGCACGAGATGGATAATGTTGTCGGCGAGATCGTGCTCGCCGGCCGAGATGAAGATCTTGGTGCCCGTGATCTTGAAGCTGCCGTCGGCCTGGCGCACCGCCTTGGTGCGGAGCATGCCTAGGTCGGTGCCGCAATGCGGCTCGGTGAGGTTCATGGTGCCGGTCCATTCGCCGGCCACCATCTTCGGCACGTAGGTCTTCTTCTGCTCCGGCGAGCCGTGCACCAGAAGCGCCGCGGTCGCGCCCATGGTGAGGCCGCCATACATCGAGAACGCCATGTTGGCGGAGATCTGGAATTCGTTGACGGCTTGCGAGAGCGTCACCGGCAGGCCCTGGCCGCCATATTCGGTCGGCGCCGACAGGCCGAGCCAGCCGCCCTCGACGACCTGCTTGAAGGCCTCCTTGAAACCCTTCGGCGTGGCGACGCTGCCGTCTTCACTGCGCTTGCAGCCTTCGAGATCGCCGACGCGGTTGAGCGGCTGCAGCACCTCCTCGGCGAGCTTGGCGGCTTCGCCGAGAATGGCCTCGCGCACGTCGCTCGATGCATCGGAGAAGCCGGCGAGGTTGTCGTAGCGGTCGATCTGGAAGACGTCGTTAAGCAGGAAGTTCACGTCTTCGACGGGGGCTTTATAGATCGGCATGGGGGTCTCCCGGCGTAGGGCTTTTAGGGGTGATGTTGAGCTTATGATTGGGCGGCGGCAAGCTGCTCCGCCATCAGGCGGTGCAGCATGTTGATCGCCTTGAGCGGACGCACCATCACCTTGAAATGCGTGATGCGTCCCTCGGTATCGAAGCTGATGATGTCGACGCCGTTGATCTCGATGCCGTCGATGACATTCTTGAATTCGAGCACGGCGCCATTGTCGCTGCGCCATTCACCGACATAGGTGAAGCCGGGACCGCCGAGCACCTTCTCGGCGCTGGAGAGGTATTTGAAGGTGATGTCGCGGCCGGCTTGCGGCGTGTGCACGACGGGGCTTTCGAACACGGCGTCGGGATGCAGGAGGTCCCAGAGCGCGGCGCGGTCGTGCGACTTCATGTAGGCGTACCAGGAATCGAGGCCGGTCATTCTCAGGTGCCTCCCTAGGCTAAGGGCAAAACTGCGAAAACAACCCCATGCACAGTAGAGATGTGATTGAATTCGCTTGATTATTCAGTCGGGCCTTTGACCCGCCTGCACGCTGCCTCATATGCACATTGACGCATATGCGCCGATGCGCATAAAGTCAAGCAGCTTGGTCAAACCTCAGAAGGAAGGCCAGTCATGGCACTGGGCGACGCAATCCTCGCATGCCTGACGGAACGCCCGATGACGGGCTACGAGCTCGCCAAGACGTTCGATTCCTCGATCGGCTTCTTCTGGAAGGCCGACCATCAACAAATCTACCGCGAGCTCTCCAAGCTGCGCGACCGCGGCTACATCCAGGGCCGCGAGGTGGTGCAGTCAGGCAAGCCCAACAAGCTGATTTATACGCTGACTCCCGAGGGCCGAACAGCACTGCGGCACTGGGCCGCGCGGCCAAGCACGCCGCCCTCGATCAAGGACGACCTCCTGGTGCGGCTGCATGCGCTCGACAGCATCGACATCGAGCCCATGCGCACCGACCTGATGGCCCGCCTGGAGCACCACCGCGACCGCCACGCCAATTATGAGCGCATCCTGAAGAAACGCTTTCCCGACGGCACGGCGGAAGGCCGGCTCGACCTCGGCAATCTGCTGCTGCTTCAGCTCGGCGCCCGCCACGAGCAGATGGTGGCCGATTTCTGCGAGGAGGCACTGGAGGCGCTGTCGGCGATGAGCGGCAAGGCCACGGTGGTGCCGATCGAGGATGGCAAGCGCGAGAAGGGCTGAGAGCCCGGTCAACGCTACGGCGTGCTGTAGCCACATCCATCGGTGTCATGCCCCGCGAAGGCGGGGCATCCAGTACTCCGCAGCAACGCGGCTGGAATCGAACCGCTGCGGCGTACTGGATCGTCCGCCTTCGCGGACGATGACAGCTTGCGTGTAGCGAAAGCTGGCAACGTTCCCGCGCCGGCACTCCCTCCAAGTTCCCGCCGCCCAACTTTAAGACAGCGGCGCCGCATTCCTTAACCCGTTATTTACCGTAACAGGAAAAAGTCGGTTTTCGAGGCAGACGACCCGCGCCAAATTCGATTGTCTTTACAACCGGCACGCGTGGGGAAGCTGGAGGCGCCGGGTGGGGTGCCGAAGTCGGAACCGGACAGAGTCATGAATTCGCGCGTATCGTGGAGTGTTGACGGCATCGATCCATCCGTCCGGGAGCGGGCCGAGGCTGCTGCGCGTCGTGCCGGCATGTCGCTCAACGATTGGCTGAACTCCACGCTCGGCGAAACTGCCCCGCCCAATTTTCGCGGACCTTACGATCAGCGTCCGCAGCACCCGCCAAGCCAGGAGAGCCGCGAAGTCGCCGACATCCACCAGCGGCTCGACGCGATCACCCAGCAGATCGAGCGGATCTCAAAACCCGCCCCGCGCCAAGATTCCTCAAGACAAGACTCCTCAAGACCAGACGTCTCGCGCGAGCAGGGCGTCGCGCGCCAACTCAACGACGCGATCTCGCGGCTCGATGCGCGCCTGTCGCAGATCTCCCGCCCGCAGCGGCAACCGCAGCAGCCGCAGGCCCCGCGCCCGCCGGCCGAGGCGCGCCAGCGCCAGGCCGATGCCGTCGAGCGCGCAGCCGCGCAGGTCTATCGCAGCTCACCACCTCTGAGCCCGGCTTCGTTCGACGTCGCGGTCGCCGAGATCACGGCGCGCCAGAGCGAGCTCGACGGCTTTACGCCGAGGCAGATGCCGCCGCGTGCCGCGCCGTCGCTCGCGCCAACGGCTGCTTACGCGCCGCCGATGGCGCCACCCGCCCCTGCCTACGCGCCACCGCAGCCGGCGCCGGATTTTTCCTCGCTCGAGCGCCATCTGCTCAAGATCACGAGCCAGATCGAATCGCTGCAGCGGCCCGACAATACCGAGCAGGCCATCAATGCCTTCCGCAGCGAGCTGGCCGAAATCCGCGCCGCCATCACCGAGGCGATGCCGCGGCGCGCGATCGAATCGATCGAGAACGAGATCCGCTCGCTGCATCGCCGGATCGACGAAACCCGCTCCAACGGCACCGACGGGCAGGTTCTCGCCGGCATCGAGCGCGCACTGTCCGACATCAAGCAGGTGCTGCGCACGCTGACGCCGGCCGAGCAGCTCACCGGCTACGACGAGGCGATCCGCAATCTCGGCGCCAAGCTCGACCTGATCCTGCGCGCCAATGACGATCCCTCGACCGTGCAGCAGCTCGAGGGCGCGATCTCGGCGCTGCGCGCCATCGTCTCCAACGTCGCATCCAACGAGGCGCTCGCGCGTTTGTCCGAAGACGTGCAGCTGCTGTCGTCCAAGGTCGACCAGATCACCCGCGCCTCCGGTCACGGCGACAGCTTTGCGGTGCTGGAGCAGCGCATCGCGGCGCTCACCGCCGCGCTGGAAACGCGCGAGCGGCCGCAGCCGTCCGAGAGCACCGAGCATCTCGAAGCTGCGATCCGCGCGCTGTCGGACCGGTTCGACCGCATGCAGGTCGGCAACGATTCCGCCTCGACCTTCGCCCATCTCGAGCAGCGGGTCTCGTATCTGCTGGAGCGGATCGAGGCCGCGGCCGATCCGCGCAACGGCAATTTGAGCCGCGTCGAGGACGGGCTGCACGACATCCTCAGGCACCTGGAACGGCAGCAGGCGACCTATGCCGCGCTGGCCGAGAGCCGCAGCTCCGCAGCCCCGCCCGATTCCGGCATGGTCGATCTCGTCAAGCGCGAGCTCTCCGACATCCGCTTCAGCCAGGCCGAGACCAACCGGCACACCCAGGACTCGCTCGAGGCCGTCCACAGCGCGCTCGGCCACGTCGTCGATCGCCTCTCGATGATCGAGGGCGATCTGCGCGCGGTGCGCACCGCGCCGCCTCCCCCCGCCCCGCAGCCGATGCCGATGCCCACGGCGGCGGCGATGGAGCCGGCGCCAATGGCGCGCGAGCCGCGGCCGCAGCCGCAAGCACAGCCGCCGAAATACGATCCGAAGCCCGAACTGCCCAATCCCGCTGCTCCTGGAGCCGCACACCGCGCGCGCTGCACTCGCGCCGGAACTGCCGCCGGATCACCCGCTCGAGCCGGGCACCCGGCCGGGCGGACGCCTCGCCTCGCCGTCGGAACGCATCGCCGCCTCCGAGAGCGCGATCAGCGAAATTGCCGCCGCGCCCAAGGAGCCGGTGTCGTCGTCGAGCTTCATCGCCGCCGCACGCCGCGCCGCGCAGGCCGCCGCCGCGCAGCCGCCCGAGAAGCCGGCCCGTGGCGCCAAGGCCGCGATCGCCCGCGCCAAGGAGAAGGGCCAGGAAGGTGGCTCGACCATCACCTCGAAGATCCGTTCGCTGCTGGTCGGCGCGAGCGTGGTCGTGATCGTGCTCGGCACCTTCAAGATGGCAATGAACCTGCTCGAAGGCGGCAGCCTGTCACCGACGCCGCAGGCGATGCAAAACATTCCGAGCGAGCCGGCACCGCAGGTTGCGCCACCGCCGGTCGAGACCAAGCCGGCCGCACCGGAACAGATCACCCCGTCGATGACCTCGCCGACACCGCTCGGACGACAGTCGCAGAACAACGCCGCGCCGGCGCCCATTCCCCATTCCGGCAGCGCCGCCTCGGTTGAAATCCCGCAAGCGCCTGCCGCGGCGGTGCCGCCGCCGGCTTCCAGCGACGTCACCGGCGCGCTGTCGGGCACCAGCCGCGCCAGGCTTGGCATGATTCAGGTGCCGCCGAGCGAGAAGCTGCCTGACGGCATCGGCGGCCCGGCCCTGCGCACTGCCGCGATGAAGGGCGATGCGACCGCGGCCTACGAGATCGGCGTGCGCTTTGCCGAAGGCAAGGGCGTCGCCACCAATTACGACGAAGCGGCGAAGTGGTACGACCGCGCGGCGCAGGCCGGGGTCGTCCCCGCAACCTTCCGTCTCGGCACGCTCTACGAAAAGGGCTTGGGGGTGAAGAAGGACGCCGACATCGCGCGCCGCTACTACACCCAGGCTGCCGAGCGCGGCAACGCCAAGGCGATGCACAATCTCGCCGTGCTCGATGCCGACGGCGGCGGTCGCGGCGCCAATTACAAGAGCGCGGCGCAGTGGTTCCGGAAAGCGGCCGATCGCGGTGTCGCCGACAGCCAGTTCAACCTCGGCATCCTCTATGCCCGCGGCATCGGCGTCGAGCAGAACCTCGCCGAATCCTACAAATGGTTCAGCTTAGCTGCCGCCCAGGGCGATGCGGATGCCGCCGGCAAGCGTGACGACGTCGCCAAGCGCCTCGACCCGCAATCGCTCGCCGCCGCCAAGCTCGCGATCCAGACCTTCAGCGCCGAGCCGCAGCCCGACGATGCCGTCAACGTTGCGGCCCCGAACGGCGGCTGGGACAGCGCACCGCAGGCCAGCGCCAAGCCGGCCCCGAAGCCAATCGCGACCAAGCGCTCGGCATCAGCGGCACATTGAGCCGCATCGCATTCGATCCGACGCGGCGACACCTCCAACCCTCCCCCGCAAGGGCTGGGCTACCACATATGACTTGTGGCGGCGGCCTGCGCGCACGCCTCGTCCTTCGAGACGGCGCTGACGCGCCTCCTCAGGATGAGGCTAATCAGCGTCTGTGCCCGTTGAAACTGCTGCCGCGCACTCCGCCCTCATCCTGAGGAGCCCGCGACAGCGGGCGTCTCGAAGGATGGCCGCGGAGAAGAACTCCCATATGCGCTAGCCCTGTGTAAGCGGGAGAGGGCTGGGGGTATCAGCTCGCAACTTTTGCATTCTGCCGGGAAATCGCTATTTTCCGCGGCCCGGAGGCCCCTGATGTCCGTTATTGATCTAGCCGCAAACCCGAGCGAGTTGCGTTCGCTCGCCGAACAATCCAACGCCTGGCCGTTCGAGCAGGCGAAGGCCATCGTCGCGCGGCTGAAGAAAAGCCCGAAGGACGAGGTGCTGTTCGAGACCGGCTACGGTCCGTCCGGACTGCCGCATATCGGCACGTTCGGCGAGGTGGCGCGCACCTCGATGGTGCGCCACGCCTTCCGCGTGCTCACCGAGGACAAGATCAAGACGCGCCTCTTGGCGTTCTCCGACGACATGGACGGCTTCCGCAAGGTGCCCGACAACGTTCCGAACAAGGAGATGCTGGCGGAGCATCTCGGCAAGCCGCTGACGCGGGTGCCCGATCCGTTCTCCAACGAGTACCCGTCGTTCGGCCACCACAACAATGCGCGGCTGCGCGCCTTCCTCGATCATTTCGGCTTCGACTACGAGTTCGCGAGCTCGACCGACTATTACACGTCCGGCCGCTTCGACGCGACGCTGCTGAAGATGCTGGCCGCCTACGACAAGATCATGGCGATCATCCTGCCGACGCTGGGACCGGACCGCCGCGCGACCTATTCGCCGTTCCTGCCGATCAGCAAGACCACGGGCGTCGTGCTGCAGGTGCCGATGATCCGCCGCGACGTCGCGGCTGGCACGGTGACCTATGTCGATCCCGATACCAACCAGGAAGTCGAGACGCCCGTCACCGGCGGCAACGTCAAGTGTCAGTGGAAGGCCGACTGGGCGATGCGCTGGGTCGCGCTCGGCGTCGACTACGAGATGGCCGGCAAGGACCTGATCGATTCCGTGAAGCTGTCCGGCGCGATCGCAAGAGCGCTCGGCAGCACGCCGCCGGAAGGCTTCAACTACGAGCTCTTCCTCGACGAGAAGGGCCAGAAGATCTCGAAGTCGAAGGGCAACGGCCTCACCATCGACGAATGGCTGCGCTACGCCTCGCCGGAATCGCTGTCGCTGTTCATGTATCGCGAGCCGAAGGCGGCCAAGCGGCTGTATTTCGACGTCATCCCGCGCAACGTCGACGACTACCAGCAATTCCTCGACGGCTTTCCGAAGCAGGACGGCAAGCAGCAGCTCGGCAACCCGGTCTGGCACATCCACAACGGCAGGCCGCCGCAGGGCGACATGCCCGTCACCTTCCAGCTGCTCCTGACGCTGGTGTCGTCGTCGAACGCGGAGAACGCCGAGACGCTGTGGGGCTTCATCGGCCGTTACAGGCCCGGCGTCAGCCCGCAGACGCATCCGAAGCTGGATGCGATGGTCGGCTACGCCATCAACTACTACCGTGACTTCGTCGCGCCGACGAAGCAGTTCCGCGTGCCTGATGACAGCGAGCGCGCGGCGCTGCAGGACCTGCGCGATGCGCTCTCGCAGCTTGCCCAGGACGCCTCGGCCGAAGACATCCAGAACGTCGTCTACGAGATCGGCCGCCGCGAGCCGTTCCTCGACCAGGTCAAGAAGGGCAAGGACGGCCGCCCCGGCGTGACGCTGGACTGGTTCAACATGCTCTACCAGGTGCTGCTCGGCCAGGAGAAGGGCCCGCGCTTCGGCTCCTTCGTCGCGGTCTACGGCGTGCAGAACGCGGTGAACATGATCGACGGCGCGCTGGCGAGGAGCGCGTAATCCCACTCCACTGTCATCGCCCGGCTTGACCGGGCGATCCAGTACGCCGCGGCAGATGTGATGAATCGAGAAGCCGCGGCTTACTGGATTCCCCGCCTACGCGGGGAATGACCTTGAACTACGTAGCGAAGCCGCGGTGTGACGCACTCAAATCGATCGCAGCACGTAGCGGCGGTTGTCCTTCTGCACCGGGCGCGCATTCATCGGGTAGAGCTTTGCGAACGCGGCGACATCGCTCGCCGCCACCTGGATCGGGGTGGTCAGCAGCAGCCATTCGACCACTTCCGAGCAGGGCGGCGTCGTCAGCGAGCCGGGATAGCGGTAATAGCTGAGCTTCGGCGGCAGCATGGCCAGCGGATCGATGCTCGCATCCGCCTTCACCGCGGGCCCTTCCGCCGCCGGCATGGTCTTGATGATCTTGGCGAAGGATGCGTTCGGCCTGCCCTCGGTCATGAGCACGCCGACGACGGCGAGCCCGCCGGCGTCGTTGCGATGGACGAAATGCGCCTCCATCGGAAAATTCTTGCCGCCGATCATGTGCTCGCTGGGCCGGTGGAAGTGCACCTGGAGCAGCTTGTACTTGACGTCGCCGAGCATCAGCGTGCTGCCTTCGGCGAAATTGAGCTGGATGGTGTGCCCGTTGTTGACGATGGTGTCGGCGCTCTTGCCCCAGCTCAGCTTCAGAACCGGCAATTGCGACTTGATCGTCGCCTCGATGTCGATCGGCGATTGCTGCAGGCCGGCCGCGCAGGCTTTGTTGGCCGCCTCGAGATCGCCCCATTTGGCCGGGCCGCCGGCGCCCTCATAGCTCCAATGCGCGCCTTCGGCGGCGAAGCCCGGCTTGCACAACGGACAAAGTGCGAGACCCGCCAGGGCCTTCAATGCGTGGCGGCGATTCATCGTATTCCCCCTCGAGATGAACTTGGTCGGCAACAGGTGCGCAACCTATGCGAGAGGCGTGGTGAGTCGCAATGGCGGTCGCAACGCGAACTGCGTCATGGTCCGGTCACGCGATCACTGGCTGGCCCACAGGATCCGCGCGATCCACGCCACGTCGCCCGCCGCCATCGTCCATTCGGCCTGCGTCGCATCGAGCGGCTCAAGCTCCAGCGCCTTGGCCGTGCGGCGCTTCAACGTCGCGACCGTCATCTCGCCCGCCTTGCTCCGCACCACCACGCGATCGCCTTTGCGGATCGGCGCGCCGGGCGAGACCAGGACGATGTCGCCGTCGCGATAAACAGGCGCAAGCGCATCGCCGGAAATCTCCAGCGCAAAGGCGTGGCTGTCCTCGGTGGCGGGCAGCGCGATGTCGGTCCAGCCCTTGCCGGATGGAAGGCCGGCCTCGTCGAAAGCGCCGCTCGTGCCCGCCTGTGCGAAACCGAGCAGCGGCACCGAGCGGCCATCGCTCGCGCCGCCGTCGTCGATCAATTTGGCAAAGCTGTCGATCGAGGCGTCAGCCGCGGCCAGCGCTTTTGCGATCGATTCGGTCGAAGGCCAGCGCTCGCGTCCGTCGGCGGTGACGCGCTTGGACCTGTTGAAGGTTGTGGGGTCGAGCCCGGCACGCTTGGCAAGGCCGGACGGCGACAGCCCGGCCCGCGCCGCCAACCGGTCCAGTGCGGCCCAGATCTGGTCGTGAGTCAGCATCCTCTGCGCTTTGGCCTGTCTGACCATGGAAGGTCCAGCCCGTCGCAACTCAGGAAAACTGTCCTCAAATCAACAGGTTTTCCGTTTTTCGCGCAAGAGGCGAGGGAGAACGGCGTTCGTAACGGAGCGGGTACCCGTTCGCGTCAGGAAAACGCGCAAAACGGGAATCTGGAGCCCCCGTTCCGATTTCATCGGCACGGAAAAGGCTCTAAGCCTTGAGTTCGGAAGGGGTGGCCTTTACGGTCGCGCCCGGGTTGCGAGGACCCGCAAAAGACGAAAAAACCCAAAAGACTCAAAGAACAAACAAGGCTGCGGTAGCGGTGGTCAAGATCTACAAAATCTGTCCGGCCTCGGCCTGGCGCGAGGCGGAACGGCAGGGTGTCTACCGGGGCAGCGCAGACGACGCGCGCGACGGGTTCATCCATTTCTCGACCGCGGCCCAGGTTCCCGAGACCCTGCGCAAGCACTATTTCGGGCAGCGCGCGCTGTTCCTGGTCGAGGTCGACGGCGATGCGCTGGGGAGCGAATTGCGCTGGGAACGCTCGCGCAATGACGAGCTCTTCCCCCATCTCTATGGCGAGCTCGATTTCGGCGCGGTGATCGCGGTGATGAACCTCAACACGCGCTCCGACGGCGGTCACGATGTTCCGGAGCTGTTGCCGTGATCCGCGCGTTCGACGCCTTTTCGCTGCCGGTGCTGCGCTGGCTCGATCCCGAAGACGCCCATCGCCTCGCGATCCAGGGCCTGCGCTTCCTGCCGCCGGTCAAGCCGCGTGCCGATGATCCCAAGCTCGCGGTGCGCGCCTTCGGGCTGAACTTTCCGAATCCGATCGGCATGGCCGCGGGCTTCGACAAGAGCGCCGAAGTGCCGGATGCGCTGCTGCGGCTCGGCTTCGGCTTCGTCGAGATCGGCTCGGTGACGCCGAAGCCGCAAGCCGGCAATCCACGGCCGCGGCTGTTCCGGCTCGAGCGCGACGAAGCAATCATCAACCGCATGGGCTTCAACAATGACGGCGCCGAAGTCGCGCTGCGCCGGCTCGCCGCGCGCGCGCAGCACGGCGGCATCGTCGGCGTCAATGTCGGCGCCAACAAGGATTCACCTGACCGCGTCGGCGACTACGTCAAGCTGATCGAGACCTTCGCGCCGGTGGCGAGCTATTTCACCGTCAACGTCTCCTCGCCGAACACGCCGGGCCTGCGCAACCTTCAGGAAGGCGCGCTGCTCGACGACCTCCTCGCGCGCGTGATCGACGCCCGCGAGCGTGTCAGGCAGAAGGCCGGCGACACGCCGGTGCTGCTCAAGATCGCGCCGGATCTGAGCCTGGCCCAGCTCGACGACGTCGTGCAGGTCGCGCGCTCGCGCCGGGTCGACGGCATGATCGTGTCGAACACGACGATCGCGCGGCCGAGCACGTTGCGCGAGGAGATGCGGGCAAAGGAGCAAGGCGGCCTGTCCGGACGGCCGCTGTTCCGCCTGTCGACGCGCATGGTCGCGGAGACCTATGTGCGGGTCGAGGGCGCATTCCCGCTGATCGGCGTCGGCGGCGTGGATTCGGGCGGCGCCGCGCTGACCAAGATCCGCGCCGGGGCCAGCCTGATCCAGCTCTATTCGTCGCTGGTCTACAAGGGTCTCGGCCTCGTCGACGAGATCAAGCGCGACCTGACCTCGACGCTGCTGCGAACCGGGCGGGATTCGCTGGCCGAGATCGTCGGCGCCGATGCGGCGACGCTGACGGCGGAAGACTGGCCGGGGTTGTAGGTCTCGTGCCCCGGACGCCATAAGCGCGTTTACGCGCGTCTTCGACGCGCTATGGCAGCGCGCCGGCTTCGGCGTGGTGCGCTGCAGAGCCGGGGCCCATGTGGCCGCATGCTGGGTCCCGGCTCGCGCTTCGCACGTCCGGGACACGAGAGCTACGGCTTCGCGAACGTCGCCCGATACAGCACCGGATACCTCGCGCCCTGCAAGCCGCCGCGCGCGACGTAGAACGCGATCAGCGCGCTCCACAGGCCGGCATTGCCGAACGATTGCAGCGCCAGCCAGACGGCGAAGAAGATCGCGAGCGACAACAGCATCAGATTGCGCATCTCCCGCGCCCAGGTCGCGCCGACATAGATGCCGTCGAAGCCGAAGGCGAACACGCCGGGGATCGGCGCGAGCACGATGAAGGGCAGAAACTCGCGCGCGGCGCGGCGGACGTCCTCGCTCGCCGTCATGACGTTGATGATATTGGGGCCGAAGCCTGCGAACAGCACGGCGACGACGATGGCGAAGCCGAGCCCCCAGCGCAGCACCAGCCTGGTCGAATCCGCAAATCCCTTGGCGTCGCGCGCGCCAAAGCTGCGGCCGCAGAGCTGCTGCGCCGCATTCGCAAGGCCGTCGAGGAAGAAGGCGCTGACCAGGAGGAAATTGTTGAGCACGGAGTTCGCGGCCAGCGTGACGTCGCCGGCTCGCGCGCCCTTGGCGGTGAAGAACAGGAACACGGCGATCAGCGCCGCGGTGCGGATCAGGATATCGGTGTTCACCGCCAGGAGCCGCATCAGCTTTTCGCGATCGAACAGCGTTGCGCGAGGCACGGCAAAACCGCCGAGTGCATAGCGCCTGCACACGATTACGCCGAGCGCGAAGCCGATCGCCTCGGACGCCAGCGCGGCGATCGCCGCGCCGGCGATGCCGGTGTCGTAGACCAGCACCAATAGGATCGTCGCCACCATGTTGACGAGGTTGATGACGACCTGGAGCGCAAGGGCCGGATTGGCGCGGGCCTGCCCCACCAGCCAGCCGAGGATGACGTAATTGGCGAAGGCGAAAGGCGAGGACCAGATCCGGATCATGAAATAGGTCTTCGCCGCGCGCGTCACGCCCTCGCTGCCGCCCATCAGGTCGAACAGCGCGCCAGCCAACGGCAATTGCAGTGCGATCAGCGCCGCGCCGATCAGGCCGGCGACGATGAAGCCGCGCACCAGGATCACGGTCTGCTCGCGCGTCTCGCCCGCGCCGAGCGCCTGCGCGGTGAAGGCCAGCGTGCTCATGCGCAGGAAGCCGAACAGCCAGAACAGGCAGTCGAAGATGACGGAGGCCATCGCGACACCGCCGAGCAGCGCGGCATCGTCGAGCCGGCCGATCGCGGTGGTCGAGACCACGCCGATCAGCGGCGTCGTGAGGTTCGCGACCATCGCGGGACCTGCGATGGCGAAGACCTGCCGGCTACCGACGCGGTGATGAACGGGTGCGTGCATCTTTCAGAACACGAGCACCATGCCGTCTTCGGCAGCGAGATGCTCGACATCACCCAGGCGCGACAGCATGTCGTCGCTCATATGGGTGAGGACGAGCCGCTTGGCGCCGATGTCGGGCAGATGTTGTTCCAAGGTCTTCAGGCTGAGATGATTCTTGACCACCTTCTCGTACATATAGGCTTCAGCGATGAAAAGGTCCGCGCCATGCGCCAGCGGAATGAGCGTCTCCGTCCATTCGGTATCGGCGCTGTAGGCGAGCGTGCGGCCCTCGGCCGCGACGCGATAGGCGAGGAACGGACCGCCGGATTCGCCGTGCACGACCGGATAAGGCGTCACATTCACCGCGCTGAAGTTTCGGCTTTGCCCGGGTGCGAGCTCGACCACGTTCAGCTCGAAGCGCTGCCTGGTGTTCGAGGAATGCTCGAACAGCGCTTCCATCACCTCACGCAGCCGCCGCTCGATGCCTTGCGGGCCCGCGATCGTCAGCGGCCGCATCCGCCGCGAGAATTGCGCGTCGAGCAGAAAGAACGGCAGGCCGGCAAAATGGTCGCCGTGGAAATGCGTGATCAGGATCAGGTCGATGTCGTGGCGATCGATCTCGAGCCGCTTCAGCGCCGGGAGCGCCGACGCGCCGCAGTCGATCAGGAAGTTCGTTTCGCGCCCGGAGACATGGAAGCAGGTGTTGAGCCTGCCGCCGGAGCCGAAGGCGTCACCGCAGCCGACGAAACGCAGTTGCATCGGCTGCGCACTCCCTCGATCACACCCTTACCGGCCGCGCGGCGCGCCGAACACGCGCGACAGCAGCCAGATCGGGATCACGATGACCGCGCCGAGCAGGAAGTAGCGCCACAGCCAGTTCACCGCATCGAAGCCGAGATCCCACAGGCGCTGGAACAAGAGGCGAATGCTGTGGATGATGTTCCAGGGGTCGAAGCCGATCGTCGCCAGCACGACGCCGACCAGGATCGAGAGCAGCACCAGGCGGAACGCGACGGTCAGCGGCGAGCCGCCGAGAAAGCGGTGCAGGCCGTCGCTGCGGCCGGCCGGCAAATCTCTGACGTCTTGGACCATCGCAAACTCCTGAAGCGGATTCGACCCCATTATAGGGCACGGCGGGGGACATGGGGAACCCGCAAGGGGGCGTCAATCGGGTTACGGGAGTTTAATTCGGGCAGTCGATCACCTCTCCCGCGAGACTATTGAGAGGTTTCCCTGCGGCCATCCTTCGAGACGCCCGCTTTAGGCGGGCTCCTCAGGATGAGGACGGAGTGAGCGGCAGCAGGCGCTGACGCCGATTAGCCTCATCCTGAGGAGACCGCGAAGCGGTCGTCTCGAAGGACGAGGCGCGCGCTCAGGCGCCGCCAAAGTTCGGCTCAGCGCGCGCATCACACCTCGATCTCCGCCGCCTCGGCCTTCAGCATCTTCTCCAGCGTCTCCAGCCGGTCGGCCTCCCGGGGCGGCTTGTCCCAGCGCAGGCGGCTGATGCGGGGGAAACGCATGGCGACGCCGGATTTGTGCCGGGGCGAGCGCTGCAATCCCTCGAAAGCGACCTCCAGCACCAGGCCCTTGTCGCCCTCGTGCACGACATGGCGGACGGGGCCGAATTTTTCCGTGGTGTTGCGACGGACGAAGCGGTCGATCTGCAACAGCTCCTCGTCGGTGAAGCCGAAATAGGCTTTGCCGACCGGCACCAGCTCCTCGCCATTCTCGGTCTCGGTCCAGACGCCGAAGGTGTAGTCGGAATAATAGGACGAGCGCTTGCCGTGGCCGCGCTGCGCATACATCAGGACGGCGTCGATGATGTGCGGGTCGCGCTTCCACTTCCACCATTGGCCCTTCGGCCGCCCCGGCAGATAAGGCGCATCGCGCCGCTTCAGCATCACGCCCTCGACGGCGTCCGCGTCCTCGCCGGCGCCGGCGCTGGCGGGATCGGCGCGTGCGGCCGTCAGCGCCTCCCAGCTGTCGAAGGGCACGGTGGGCGAGAGATCGATGCGGGGATCGTCCAGCTTTGCGATGAATCTCTCCAGCCGCTCACGCCGCTCGGCAAAAGGCAGCTCGCGCAGATCGTTCTCGTCGTCGCCGAGCAGATCGTAGGCGCGCAAGTGAATCGGAAACTCCTTGATCAGCTTCGGCGAGACCACCTTGCGGTTGAGCCGCTGCTGCAGAACGTTGAAGCTCTGCACGCGGCCTTCGCGCAGGATCAAGAGCTCGCCGTCGATCGCGCCCGGCAGGCGCAGCGACGGCACGAGATCCGGGAAGCTGCCCGTGATGTCCTCGCCGGTGCGCGAATAGAGCCGCGCGGTGGTATGGCCGCGCTCGTCGCGCCCGGCGACCGCCTGCACGCGGATGCCGTCCCATTTCCATTCGGCGATGTAGTCGGCGGGATCGAGCGCGGCGAAATCGCCGTCTTCGATCGCATGCGCCAGCATCACCGGGCGGAACGGCGCGGGATCGCGGTTGACGGGCTTGTCGCCGCGGCCCTCCAGCCAGGCGAACAGGTCGAGATAGGGCGGGACGAGGCCCGGCCAGATCAGCTCGACCTCGTGCGGGTCCTTGTCGCCGAGCGCAGCGGCGGCGGTCTTGGCGAGCCGCGCCGAGATGCCGATGCGAAGCGCGCCGGTGACGAGCTTCAGCAGCGCCCAGCGGCCGGTCTCGTCGAGCTCGTCGAGCCAACGTTCGAGCTGCTTCGGCAGCTCGGTCTTGCCGAGCGTGCGCAGCGTGGTGACGACTTCGGTGAGGCTCGGCGGGGGTGGGTTGTTGTGGGCGGCGAGCGCGGTCTTCGGCCACATCAGCGCCACCGTCTCCGAGAGATCGCCGACATAGTCGTAGCTCAGCCCGAACAGCACCTCATCCGTGCGTGCCGCGATGAGATCGCGGATCAGCGCCGGCTTGGCGTGCTTGAAACTGAGTGCGCCGGTCAGCGCCGCCAGCGCATAGCCGCGGTCGGGATCGCCGACCTCGCGGAAATAGCCGGTGAGCAGCCGCAGCTTATTGTTGCGGCCGGGCTCATAGGCGAGGCGGTCGAGCAGCTCGGCGAAGCGGTTCATGCTTCGGCCTCGCCTTGAATGGGCGTCTCGCTCTCCTCCTCGTCGCCATAGCCGACGAGATCGAGCGGCTGCGCCTTCAGGCCCTTGCTCCGGCACCAATGCACCAGCGCATCTTCCTGGCCGTGGGTGACCCAGATCTCGCCGGCGCCGGTCGCCGCGATGGTCGCGGTGAGGCCGTCCCAGTCGGCGTGGTCGGAGATCACCAGCGGCAGCTCGACGCCGCGCTGCCGCGCCCGGGCGCGCACCCGCATCCAGCCCGAGGCGAAGGCGGTGACGGGATCGGGAAAGCGCCGCGTCCAGAGATCGGATGTGGCCGATGGCGGCGCCAAGGTGATGGTGCCGGCGAGCGCCGCCTTCTTCATGCCCTTCACGGGCTTGAGCTCGCCAAGATCGATCCCGCGGCTCTGGTAGTAATGCGTGATCGTCTCCATCGCGCCATGCAGGTAGATCGGCGCGTCGTAGCCGGCCTGCCGCAGCAGCTTGATCACGCGCTGCGCCTTGCCGAGCGAGTAGGCCCCGACGAGATGCGCGCGCTCCGGAAACAACGCGACCGAAGCCAGCAGCTTCTTGACCTCGTCGCTGGCATCGCCATGCCGGAAGACCGGGAGCCCGAACGTCGCCTCGGTGATGAAGACGTCGCACGACACCAGCTCGAACGGCGTGCATGTCGGGTCGGGCGCGTCCTTGTAGTCGCCGGAGGCGACGATGCAGGTATCCTTGCACGAAACGGCGATCTGTGCGGAGCCCAACACGTGGCCGGCCGGGTAAAACTTGACCTTGACGTCGCCGAGCCGGATTTCCTCGCCATAGCTGATCGCCTGGGTCGAGCCGGCAAAGTTCTCGCCATAGCGCAGCCGCATCATGTCCAGCGTTTCCTGCGTCGCCAGCACGGCGCCATGGCCGGCACGGGCATGGTCGGAATGGCCGTGGGTGATCACGGCCCGCTCGACGGGCCGGACAGGGTCGATATGGAAGCCGCCGGGCTTGCAGCACAGGCCGGCAGCATTTGGCAGCAGGATGTCTTGCGGGCGCATGCCTGTTATATAAGTCGAGCCATCACATCTTCGAGTCAATTACCCGTTTCGTTTCCTGGTTCCTCAATGCCGCTCCGCCTGTTCCTGACCTCCGGCGATCTCATGGCCGACCGCCGCTTCGAGTTCGCGCGCGACCTCCAGCTCAAGGGCGACCTGCCCGCCGCCGCCGACCTTCTGGAGCAGGCGATCGAGCTCGCACCTGATTTCACCTCGGCCTGGTTCACGCTCGGCGAGATCCGTCAGCAGCTCGGCGAGCGCGACAAGGCCATCGCGGCCTTTCGTGAAGCGCGGCGATGCGACCCCGAGGATCAGCACGGCGCAGGCCTGCACCTGATGCGGCTCGGCGATACCGAGATGGCGGAGATGCCCAAGGCCTATGTGCAGGCTTTATTCGATCAATACGCGCCGCGGTTCGAGCACGCGCTGATCAACGATCTCGGCTATCGCGCCCCCACGCTGATCTTCAAGGCGGTGCTGGCCGCGCGCGTCGCCGCCAAGAAGCCGGCCTACTTCAAGCACGCCATCGACCTCGGCTGCGGCACCGGCCTTGCGGCAGCCGCGTTCGCCAAGCAGGTCGACCATTTCACCGGCATTGATCTGTCGCCCGGCATGATCAAGGAGGCGCGGGCGACGAACCTCTATGCCGCGCTCGAAGTCGCCGACATGCTCGAGGGCCTGCGCGGCAAGCTGGATGCCAGCGCGAACCTCATCGTGGCCGCGGATGCGTTCGTCTATCTCTCCGATCTCGCCCCTGTTCTCACCGAGGCAAAGCGCGTGCTCGTCTCAGGCGGCGTGCTTGCCTTCACGCTGGAGACGCACGACGGCAGCGGCATCGTGCTCGGCGACGGCCTGCGTTATGCCCATTCCGCGGAATATGTGCGCGGCGCCATCGCCAAGGCGGGGTTGAAGCTGCTGACCCTGGAGCCAGCCTCGCCGCGCAACGAGAACAACGAGCCCGTGCGCGGCCTTGTCATCGTCGCCGAGAAAACTTGAGTCTAGGCGCTAACGCCTGACGATTTGAGCGTCATTGCGTCGCAAAGCTGCGACTTCCCACTTGCGAGCCGAGCTGCGATGTCAGCACAATGCGCGCATCAGGGAGAAAACAACAATGACCAAGAATCCATCGCGGCGCGATTTCAGCGCCGGCGCACTCGCCACCATCGCCGCATCCACCTTGCCCGCGCCCTACGTCTGGGCTGCGGAGAAAAAGTACGATGCGGGCGCCAGCGACACCGAGATCAAGATCGGTCAGACCGTGCCGCATTCCGGCCCCGGCTCGCTCTACGGCGTGCTCGGCCGCATCGGCGAAGCCTATTTCCAGATGCTGAACGAGAAGGGCGGCATCAACGGACGCAAGGTCAAATTCCTCACCATGGACGACGCCTACAGCGCGCCGAAATGCGTCGAGGCGACGCGGCGCCTGGTCGAGCAGGAGGAAGTGCTCGCGCTGTACGGCTCGCTCGGCACCGCGCCGCAGACCGCCGTGCACAAATACCTGAACTCCAAGGGCGTGCCGCAGCTGCTGCTCAACACCGGCGCCTCGAAATGGAATAATCCGAAAGAGTTCAAATGGACGATGGCGGGCCTGCCGCTCTATCCGACCGAAGCGCGCATCCTGGCGCGACACGTCGTCAGCGTGAAGCCGAACGCCAAGATCGGCATCCTCTACCAGAACGACGATTTCGGCCGCGACTTCCTTGCACCCTTCAAGAAAGTGCTGGCGGATGCCGGCGGCACTGCGCAGGTGATCATGGAGCAGACCTATGATTTGACCGAGCCGACCGTCGATTCCCAGCTCGTCAATCTCTCGAAGTCGGGCGCCGACGTCTTCTACAACATCTCGACCGGCAAGGCCTCGTCGCAGTCGATCCGGAAAGTGGCCGAGCTCGGCTGGAAGCCGCTGCAGCTGCTTTCCGCCGGCTCCACCGGCCGCTCGATCCTCAATGCCGCGGGCCTCGAGAACGCCACCGGAATCGTTGCGATCCGCTACAACAAGGAGGTCGGCCTGCCCAAATGGGAGAAGGACCCGGACGTCATGGCGTTCGAGGAGCTGCGCAAGAAGTACACGCCGGCGATCGATCCCGACAACACCATCGCCTTCGCCGGTTACGGCCAGGCCGCGACCATGGGCGAGATCCTGCGCCGCTGCGGCGACGAGCTCACCCGCGCCAACGTGCTGAAGCAGGCATCGAACCTCAATGGCTTCCACTCGCCGTATTTCCTCGACGGCGTCACCTACAGCTACACGCCCGAGGACTACACGCCGATGAAGACGCTGTTCATCTCCACCTTCACCGGAAAAGACTGGGACATTTCCGACAAGCCGATGTCGGAGTAAGGCTCTGCGATTGCGGCCATCCTTCGAGACGCCCGCTTTAGGCGGGCTCCTCAGGATGAGGAGCGGAGTGCGCGGCGGGTGCTTCAAAGGACACGGACGCCGCTTAGCCTCATCCTGAGGAGGCGCGTCAGCGCCGTCTCGAAGGACGAGGCGCGCGCTCAGGCGCTAACGCGCGACGCCAGCCGATACGCCTGCGCTGCATTCACGCCGAACGCCTTGTCCCGCACACGCGGGCCGAGACTCGCAAGGCAGGCCTCCAGCGCGGTCTTGATTTCGCTGTAGCTTCCCGCAAGCAGGCACACGGGCCAGTCCGATCCGAAGATCAACCGGTCCTCGCCAAAACATCTTGCGGCGTGCGCAACGAACGGAAACAGCCGTTCTGCATCCCAGTCATTCCAGACCGCCTCGGTCGCCAACCCCGAGATCTTGCACCAGACGTTGCCGCAGGCAGCCAGCGCTGCGATGCGGTCGGCCCATTCCGCGCGCCCGCCGGCCGCAATCGGCGGCTTGGCGGCGTGATCGAGCACGAAACGCGCGTGCGGAAAGGCCTGCGCGGTTGCGATCGCGGCAGGCAGCTCGCGGCTGCGGACGAGGAAATCGTAAGCGAGATCGTGGGCGAACACCGCGGTAAGTCCGCGCTGGACGTCGTCGCGCAGCAGCCAATCCGCATCAAGCTCGTCGTGGACCTGGTGACGGATGCCGACCAGCTTTGCTCCACCAGGCAGAGCGCGCAGCCGGTCGAGCGTTTCGTCAAGCGCAGCGTCGGTCAGATCGGCCCAGCCGACCACGCCGACGACAGAGGGCGTCGCGTTCGCGATACGCAGGAACTCCTCGGTCTCCTCCAGCGCGGAGCGGCATTGCACCACGATGCTGGCGTCGATGCCGTTCGCCTTCAGCAGCGGCGCGAGATCGGCCGGGCCGAAGGCACGGCGGATCGGCGCCAGCTCGGGCGCTTCCATCCAGGGATAGTCGGCGCGCGCCGGATCCCAGAAATGCTGATGGGAATCGACGATCATGCCCTACGCTCCGCCGGGAAGTGGCGCGCGCACATCCACGAGCTTTCGCGCCCGCAAGTCCTGCCAGAACGCCAACGGGACCGCCGCTTCCGACATGGCGATGTTGTCAGCGACCTCGGCGGCATTGCGCGCACCCATCACGGCGACCGTCACCCCCGGATGGGCCATACAGAATTGCAGCGCGGCGGCCTTCAGCTCGGTGCCGTGCCTGCGGCAGAGCTCGTCGAGCTCCAGCGCACGTGCCACGAGCGCCGCATCAGCATCCTGATAGTTGAATTTCGCGCTCGTCAGCGGATTGGCCAGGATGCCGCTGTTGTAGATGCCGCCAAGCAGGATGCCGATGCCCCTCGCCTGGCAGAGCGGAAACAGCGCATCCAGCGCGCCCTGGTCGAGCAGCGTGTAGCGGCCGGCGAGCAGGAAACAGTCGACCGGCACGGCCTCGGCGAAGCGAGCCAGCATCTCCGACTGGTTCATGCCGGCGCCGATCGCCTTGACCGTGCCGTCCTCGCGCAGGCGCCGGAGCGCGCGGAAGGCGCCGGTGACGGCATCGTCATAATGATCGTCAGGATCATGCACGAGCAGGACGTCGACGCGGTCGAGGCCGAGGCGCTGCAGGCTCTCCTCGACCGACCGCATCACGCCGTCATAGCTGAAATCGAACACCGGCCGCTCACGCGGCGTGCCCTTGTAGTGCTCGTCCTCGGGGGCAGCACCGTCCGGTGCGCGCAGCAGGCGGCCGACCTTGGTCGAGATGACGTAGGAATCGCGCTGCTGTTGCCGCAGGAAGGCCCCCAACCGCCGCTCCGCGAGGCCGAAACCGTAGAGCGGGGCGGTATCGAAGAACCGAACGCCGAGCGACCAGGCGCGTTCAAGCGTCGCTTGCGCATCGGCATCGCTGACGGGCGAGAACAATCCGCCGAGCGGGGCGGAACCGAGGCCGATCGAGGTGACATCGAGAGCGCCGAGCCGCGACCTTTTCATTCCATCGCCTTCCAGCAGTCGTCTTCCATTCCAAATCATCTCTCCCGCTTGCGGAAATCGCAAGCGGGAGAGGCATGCAGGAGCGCGGGGCTGGCAGCGCTCCTACTTCAACATCTGCGCGACGTTGTCCTTGGTGACGAGATCGAGGCCGGTGTAGACGATCTCCGGCACCTTCTCGCCCTTCTTGATGGCGAGCAGCGTGTCCATCGCCTTCTCACCCATCTCGAACGGACGCTGGCCGACCAGCGCATTGGCGTAGCCGTCACGCAGCAGCTCGAGCTGCATCTTCAGCGTATCGGCGACGACCAGCGTGAACTTGCCGGAATCGATGTCCTTCTTGTTCCGGCTGGCGAAGGCCTTGAAGCCTTCGGGCGCAAACATCGGCCAGCCGCCGATCGGAACGATGGCGGCGAGGTCCGGCGTTGCGGTGCGCATGTCCGTCATCTGCTGGACCGCGAGCGCGGGATCGTCGTTGCAGAACGTCGGCGAGCCCGCGACCTCGGTCCACTTCGAGCCCTTCAGCGCCTCGCGCACGCCGTCGACGCGCTCGGCGAGGTTCTTGGCGCCGGGGCCGCCGGAAACCATCGCGTATTTGCCGCCGTCCGGCCGCATTTTCAGGAGCTCCTTGCCGAGCGCGACACCGAACTCCTTGTTGTTGGTGCCGATATAGGCGATGCGCTTGGAGCCCGGCGCGTCCGCATCGAAGGTGATGACGGGAATGCCGGCAGCAGTCGCCGCCTCGATCGACTTGGTCATGGCCGCAACGTCCGCGACGGAGATGGCAAGACCATCGACCTTCTGCGTGATGAAGTCCTGGATGATCTGGGCCTGGGTCGCAGGTTCATGCTCGACCGGTCCCTTGTAGATGCACTCGATGTTGCCGAGCTCCTTGGCGCGCTTCAGGCAGCCATCGCGCGAAAAGTCGAAGAACGGATTGTTCATCGCCTTCGGCACGATGACGAAGCGGTAATTCGCAGCAAATGCCGGCGTCGCCATCATCGCGACCGCGATACCGGCAAGAAGCAGTTTCCTCATGGTCTCCTCCACTCTTGTTGGTGCCTATCCCCTCGAAAGCCCCCGGGAAGCGGATAGGCGGCGTTTTCCTTGCCTTCCCGAGATGTCGTCATTTCAGGTCATCCGCGAGCGAATGCGGTCGACCAGCACAGCCAGAATGATGATCACGCCGACCAGCGTCTGCTGCCAGTACGAGCTGACCTGGGCCAGCACGAGCCCGTTGCGGATCACCTCCAGCAGCACGCAGCCGACGATGGCCCCGAGCGGGCCGCCGATGCCGCCGGCGAGATTGGCGCCGCCGATCACGGCCGCCGCGATCACGTTGAGCTCGTAGGAGGTCGCCATGTTGGCCGGCGCCGATCCGAGCCAGCCGGAGATGATGATGCCCTGCAGGCCCGCGGCGAGCGCGCAGATCACGTAGACCTCGATCTTCACCCGCACCACCGGAATGCCGGTGAGCTCGGCCGCCTTCTCATTGCCGCCGAGCGCGAAGACGTGGCGGCCGAACGAGGTGTGGTGCAGCACCACGGCCATGGTGAGCGCCAGGATCACGAGATAGATGAACGGCGCGGGCACGCCGAGCACGTCACCGGACGTGAGCGCATAGAAATAATCGGCGTCCGGCCCGCCCGGGAAACTGCCGCGTCCGTTGGAGACGACATAGCCGAGCCCGCGCACGATCGAGAGCATGCCGAGCGTGGTGACGAAGGGCGACAGGCCGAGCACGGCGATGCAGAAGCCGTTGAAGAGGCCGGCAATCAGTGCGACGCCGAGACCGGCGAGGATCGAGATAATCAGGATCAGGCCGGGCACATTGGCGAGCACGGTCTTGCCGTCAGCGGCCATGTGTACCAGCGGCGAGCCGGGCGCCGACAGCTCGGTCATCACCATCGAGGTGATCATGGCGGAGAAGCACATCATCGATCCCACCGACAGGTCGATGCCGCCGGTGATGATCACGAAGGTGACGCCGAGCGTCGCAATGGCGATGAAGGAAAAGTTCTTCGCCACGTTCTGCATGTTGCCCTGGGTGAAGAAGTAGGGGCTGGCGAAATGCATGATCACCAGCAGCACCGCCAGCGCGAGCAGAACGTAGCCGGTCTGCGAGGCGAAGATGCCGCGCTGCCACCATCTGATCTTGCCGACATTGGTGAAGCTGATCGGGGATTCCATGGGCATGGCCATCACGCCGCCTCCTTCGCACCGGTGATGAGGGCGGTGACCTCCTCGGGGGAGGTCTGGTGAATCGACTTGTCGGCGCGCTTCTCGCCGCGCCGCATGACGACGACGCGGTCGCATACGGCGAACACGTCGGGCATGCGGTGCGAGATCAGCATCACGGCGACGCCCTGCTCCTTCAGCCGGTGGATCAGGCCGAGCACCTGCTCGACCTGGCGCACCGAGATCGCGGCGGTCGGCTCGTCCATCATCACCAGCCGCGCATTGGAAAGCCGGGTCCGCGCGATCGCGACCGCCTGGCGCTGGCCGCCCGACATCTGCCTGACGAGATCGTCGGGGCGCGTCTCCGAGCGCAGCTCGCCGAACAGCTCCAGCGCGCGCGATGCCATCGCCTTGTGGTCGAGCAAGGCAATGGGTCCGAACCTGCGCTTCAGCTCGCGGCCGAGAAAGACGTTGGCGGCGGCGCTCAGATTGTCGGCGAGCGCGAGGTCCTGGTAGACGACCTCGATGCCGACGGCGCGGGCATCGACCGGACGGTTGAAATGCACCGCGCTGCCGGCAAAGCGCATCTCGCCATGGGTGGGGCGGAAATTGCCGGCGATGATCTTCACCAGCGTCGACTTGCCGGCGCCGTTGTCGCCCATCAGGCCGACCACCTCGCCAGGCCAGACCTGCATGTCGACGTCATGCAGCGCGCGGATCGCGCCGAACTCCTTGCCGATGCCGGTGAGCTCGAGCACCGGTGTCGCGTCAGCCTTCGTCATCAGCGGCGTTTCCTCAGACATAGCGGTTCACCAGGGATTCCAGATATTCCTGCCGGCCGGAGCGCGGCTGCGGATCGAAGCCGGGGCTCATCGCACGGTCGGCGAGATCGGCGAGCGAACGCTGGCCGGCGAGAATGGCGCGGCCCTCGGGCCCGGCCCAGCCCTCGTAGCGTTGTGCGAGCGGCGCGCTGAGCGCGCCGGCGTCGAGCATGTCGGCGGCGGCGAGGAAGGCGCGCGCGCAGGCATCCATCGAGCCGACATGGGCATGGATGAGATCATCGGGGTCGATCGACTGGCGGCGGATCTTGGCATCGAAATTGAGCCCGCCCGTGGTGAAGCCGCCGCGGTTCAGGATCTCGTGGAACACCAGCGCCAGCTCCGGCACGTTCATCGCGAACTGGTCGGTGTCCCAGCCGAGCAGATCATCGCCGCGGTTGATGTCGAGCGAGCCGAACACGCCGAGCGCCTCGGCCAGCGCGACCTCGTGATGGAAGGAGTGACCGGCGAGGATGGCGTGGTTCTGCTCGATGTTGAGCTTGACGTCCTTGAGCAGGTCGTAGCGCTCCAGGAAGCCGTAGCAGGTGGCGACGTCGAAATCATATTGGTGCTTGGTCGGCTCCTTGGGCTTCGGTTCGATCAGGAGCGGGCCCTTGAAGCCTATTTTGTGCTTGTGCTCGACGACGAGCGAGACGAACCGGCCGAGCTGGTCGAGCTCGCGCTTGAGATCGGTGTTGAGTAGCGTCTCGTAGCCCTCGCGTCCGCCCCACAGCACGTAGTTCTGGCCGCCGAGCCGGTGCGTCACCTCCAGCGCGGCGCGGACCTGGCCGGCGGCATAGGTGAATATCTCGGGGTCCGGATTGGTCGCCGCGCCCGCCATGTAGCGGCGGTGCGTGAACAGGTTCGCAGTGCCCCAGAGCAGGCGAACCTTGCTCGTTGCCATCTTCTGCTCGAACAGATCGGCGATGGCGTTGAGGTTGGCGACGGACTCGGCGAGCGAAGCGCCCTCCGGCGCCGCATCGACATCGTGGAAGGTGAAGAAGGGGACGTCCAGCAGGCGGAACAGTTCGAAGGCGACATCGGCCTTGGCGCGGGCCATTGCCATCGCGTCGGTGCCGTGGTGCCACGGCCGCAGGAAGGTCTCGCCGCCGAAGGGATCGCCGCCGGGCCAGCAGAACGAATGCCAATAGCAGACCGCAAAGCGCAGGTGATCCTCGAGCCGGCGGCCATGCACCAGGCGGTCCTTGTCGTACCAGCGGAAGGCGGGCGCGCCTTCGGCCTCCTTGCCGGCGAAGGCGACGGGTGCACTTGCATCGAAGAATTTGGCTGGCGCGTTCACTTAAGAAGACTCCTTCAATGCGGGATAAAGCGCGCGCCATCGCCGATAGGCCTCGTCATAGGCCGCAGCGACGGACGGGCGGGGTGTGAAGCTCGCGAGCCGCCGCGGACGCGTGCAGACGTCCGCAAGGCTCTCGCCTGTCGCGGCGAGCCGGCCGAGCCGCGCAGCGCCGAGCGCGGCGCCGACCTCGCCTTCCTCGACGCGATGGACGGGCAGGCCGAGCACGTCGGCGCAGATCTGCGCCCACAGCGGCGAGCGCGAGCCGCCGCCGACGAGATCGACCTCGGCGATCGGCCCGCTGGCTGCGCTCAGCGCCGCCAGATTGTCGCGCGCGGCAAAGGCGACGCCTTCGAGCACGGCCTGCACGATCTCTGAGCGCCCGGTCGCGCCGCGCAAGCCGACGAAGGCGCCGCTGGCGGCGGCATCGTTGTGCGGCGTGCGCTCGCCGTCGAGATAAGGCAGGAACTGGACCGTGCCTGGTGCATCGACGCGCTCGCCGAGCGGCGCCAGGAGCGCTGCGGCCGGCGTCTCCATCACGCCGGCAAGCCAGGCAAGCGAAGCCGCGGCCGACAGCATCACGCCCATCTGGTGCCAGAGGCCGGGCAGCGCGTGGCAGAAGGCATGCACGGCCGAAGCCGGCGCCGGGGCGAAGCGATCGGTGACGCGGAACAGCACGCCCGACGTTCCCAGCGACAGGAAGGCATCGCCAGGTGCGATGGCGCCGAGCCCGATCGCGCTGGCCGCATTGTCGCCGGCGCCGCCCGCGACCACGACATTTTTCGCCATGCCCCAGCGCTGCGCGTATTCCGGCGCGAGCACCGCACTCACGGCACTGCCCTCGACGAGACGCGGCATGTGGTGCAGATCGAGCCCGGTGGCGTGCAGCAGCAGCGCGGACCAGCGGCGCAGACCGACGTCGAGCCACAGCGTGCCGGCCGCGTCCGACATGTCCTCGACCATCTCGCCGGTGAGGCGATAGCGGACATAGGCCTTCGGCAGCAGCACCTTTGCCACGCGGTCGAAGATCTTCGGCTCGTGCCTTGCCACCCAGAGCAGCTTCGGCGCGGTGAAGCCGGGCATCGCGAGATTGCCGGCGATCGCGTGCAGCGAGGGACAGCGCCGCTCCAGCGCTGCGCATTCGGCCTGCGAGCGGCCGTCGTTCCAGAGGATGGCCGGACGCAGCGGACGGCCGTCCTCGCCAAGCAGCGTCGCGCCATGCATCTGACCCGACAGCCCGATGCCGCGGACCTGCGCGACCTCGCGCGGATGGCGCGCGGCGAGATCGTCGACGGCACCGACGGCCGCATCGACCCAGGCATCGGGATCCTGCTCGGACCACAGCGGCGCGGGGTGCGACAGCGCAAGCTCGCGCGCCGCCGTCGCGGTCACCGCGCCGGCTTCGCTCACGAGCACCGCTTTCACACCGGACGTGCCGATGTCGATCCCGAGATACAAATCGTCCTCCCTTTCGCCTGCCGCGGGAGAGCGATCTTGCGTCGCTTTTCCCCCTGGCCGCCTGTTGCCAAATCCACCTGCCGCTAGGGCAGATTGTCCCGCATCACGATGTCGATCCGGATCTTCTCCTGTTCGCTCAAGATCGGCTCGCCGCGGGCGAGCGCGAGCAGCACGCGGACCGCCGCGCGCGCTTCATGTCCGGGGTTCTGCGAGATCGCGGCATCCATCACGCCCTGCAGCAGCAACCGCCGTGTCAGCGCGGTGACGTCGTGCCCGACGAACACCACCTGCTTGTCGCGCCCGGCCGCGCCAGAGGCCTTCTCGTTCTGCGCCTTGTCGTTCAGCGCTTTGGCGACGCCCTGCGTGCCGGCGCCGACGTTGTAGAGGCCGACGATGTCGGCGTGCTTGCCGAGCAGCCGCGCCAGCAGCTGCTCCGAACGGTCGTCCTCGTCGCGCCCTTCCAGCACCGGCAGCACGCTGAGATCGGGGAATTCGGCTCCCATCACCTGGTTGAAGCCGAAGATGCGCTCGGCATGGTCGCGCAGGCCCTGCGAGCCCGCGACGATCGCGACCTTGCCGGACCTCTGGCCGACCAGCCGCCCGACCAGCGCGCCGGCGGTGCGGCCCGCAGCGATGTTGTCGATGCCGACATAATGGTGGCGACGCGAGGACGGCACGTCCGAGACCAGCGTCACGACCTTGGTGCCGGCATCGACGAGGTCGTTGATGGCGGCGCGGACGCTCGGATGGTCCAGCGCCACCACGGCAATGCCGTCGTAATCGCCCGAAAGGGCTTCGAGCGAAGCTGCGAGCGCAGCGGGCTCGAACACGTCGGCTGCGATCATCTCGACATTGAGCCGGCGGGCCGACAGCCAGGCCGCCATCTCGCCGAGATAGGCCTCGATCTGCTGCATGAACGGGTTCGGCCCCGACGGCATCACGAAGGCGAAGCGGCGGGCGCGGCCGCGCGCAAGCTCGGCGGCGGCCACGTGCGGCTGGAACGAATTGCGCGCGATGGCGTCCTTGACGCGCCGGACCGTGTCCGGGCGCACCCCCGGCCTGTTGTGCAGGACGCGGTCGACCGTGGCGAGGCTGACACCGGCCTCGCGGGCGATGTCCTTCAGCGTCAGCGCAGTCGGGGTGAGGGTCTCGGCCATGGCTGAAGGCTAGCAGAGGTGTTTTGAGGTACGCAACTCATTTGATGAGGGGATCGGTCTTTTTGCGTCCCGGTCCAGGAACGACGTCCCGCCCCCGAGCGCGTGCTCGACAAGATCGCTCGTGAGCTACCGGTGCGCCGGCGCCGGCAGCTCGAGTGTCAGGAACAGGCTGTTGGGATCCTCGACATAACCCTCGAACGGGCGGCAGGCGACGAAACCGTGCGCCAGGTAGAGCGCATGCGCCGGCTTGAAATAGTCCCACGAGCCGGTCTCGAGGCTGAGCCGCGTCATGCCGCGTGCACGGGCCTCGGCAATGATGTGGCGCAGCATCTGGCCGCCATAGCCGCGCCGCCGCGTGGTCTGCAGCGTGTGCATCGACTTGACCTCGCCATGGCCGGCCGAGAGCGTCTTCAGCGCGCCGGTGGCGACCAGCGTCTCGCCGTCCCAGCCGGTCCAGAACGCAACCTCGGGCGCACGCAGGCCCGCGAGATCGAGCGCATGGTCGCTGCCCCGCGCCGTCTGCGCCCGCGCTGTCGTGACGTGGTGATCGAGCAGCGCGACGACGCGCGGATCATAGGTGTCGCCGGTGCGTATCTGCATCGTGCTCGTCTCCACGCTTTGTCCTCACATCTTGCCGTAGGAAGCGCCGCGCCTGACGATGATGACGTAGCGCGCGTCCTGCCTGGTTTCGTTCTCGAAGATCACGGCGCGCATCACGTCGAAATCCAGACAATCGCCCTCGCGCAGCCGCACCGCCTTGGCATCGATATGCACGGCGATCGCGCCCTCCAGCATCAGGAGTTGCTGCGTGAAGGCGTTGCGGCCCCACGGGCTGTAGGAGACGCGCGCGCCGGCCGGCAGGTCGACGACGATGATCTCGATGCCGCTGGCCGCATCCGGCGGCGAGGCGTGACGCCGGCGATAGCCGCTGTCGGGATCGCGCCAGAGCGGCTGGTCCGCAAGCCGCACCAGGCGCTCCGGCGGCTTCTCCGTGAGCGCGACGACATCGCTGAGCGTGACATCGAGCGCCGCGCAGAGCTTGTTCAGCAGCGCCGCCGTCGCACTGCTCTGCGCCCGCTCCACCCGCCCAATCATGGCCCGGCTGACGCCGGAGCGGGCCGCAAGCTCGTTCAACGTCATGCCCGCCTGCGTCCGCAGTGTCTTCAGCCGCCGACCGATGGCGCGATCGAGTTTTTGCTGGTCCATGATCCCTGATCCGAACATTGCCCGACATGAGGACCGACCCGTCACGGCGAAGCGAACCTTAAGCCGGGCGAGGCGCACCTGCCGGCAACGACAGACCAATATATTGGAATCTTTGCGCGGCGGGTGAGCGGCCTACGGTCGCTTATTGGATAGGGAATCGAAACTTGGAGCGGGCGAAGGGAATCGAACCCTCGTATGCAGCTTGGGAAGCTGCCGTTCTACCATTGAACTACGCCCGCGAGAGTGCGCTCCGCGCCCCTCCTGATTAGCCGAGACGGCGCCTGCCGCCAAGCGGTTTGGCGCGACCGGCGGGGCGGTTGTTAACGTCCTGATAAGATTCCAGGTGCGCCGGATTGTGGCGGTGTTATGATCGCTGCTCCGGGGAGAAACGTGCACTGAGTGGGGCGTGTGCATGGTGGGGCAGGCTTACGCGATATTCGACACGGCCATCGGCCGTTGCGGCATCATCTGGAGCGGCACCGGCGTGATCGCCGTGCAATTGCCGGAGGCGCGGGAGATCGACACCCGCCGCCGGATTTTTCAGCTCCATCCCGAGGCGCGGGAGCAGCGCCCGTCCGAGAACGCCGAGCTTGCGATCGAGGGCATCAAGGGCCTGCTGCAAGGTCACGATCCCGATTTTTCCGAGGTCAGCCTGGACGCCGGCGACGTGCCCGGCTTCAACCGGCGCGTCTACGAGTACGCCTGCAGCATCCCGCGGGGGGAGACGCGCACCTATCACGAGGTGGCCCGGGCGCTCGGTGCCTCCGGCGCAGCCTATTCGGTGGCGCAGGCGATTGCGAAGAATCCCTTCATGCTGATCGTGCCCTGCCACCGGGTGCTGGAGGCCGGCAATTACACCGACCGGCTCTCGCCCTATGGCGGCGTGATCTCCAAGCGGCGGCTGCTGGCGCTGGAGGGCGCTCATCCCATCGCCAGCAAGACCTTGTTCGAAGTGCTGCTGCCCGTTGCCCCGCCGAGACCCTCCACCTAGATAAGGCGGCATGCACGCCACTACGCTGCTGACGACGCCCTCGATAAGTGTTTCCGAGTTTCGCTGCGATGCGGGACCGGACGATACGCCGTTTGCGGAATGCCGCACCGGCCATTCCATCGCCTATGTCCGCTCCGGCAGCTTCGGCTGTCATTGCCGCGCCGGCTTCTTCGAGCTGGTGGCGGGCTCGATGCTGATCGGCGCCCCCGGCGAGGAATACACCTGCACGCATGAGCACGTCTTCGGCGACGTCTGCCTCGGCTTCTTCTTCAGCGCGGATTTGGTCGACGCCCTCGGGGGGCGGCGCGAGATCTGGCAGATCGGCGCAACGCCGCCGCTGCCCGAGCTGATGGTGCTGGGCGAGCTCGCTCAGACGGCAGCAGATGGCAACAGCGATCTCGGCCTCGACGAGATCGGCCAGATCCTGGCCGGCCGTTTTGTCGACGCCGTCTCGGGCAAGGCGCGCAAGCCGGCCACCCCCACCGCACGCGATCGCCGCCGCGCGGTGGAGGCCGCGCTGTGGATCGACGACAACTCGCATGCCGAGCTCGACCTCGAGCTGGCAGCAAAGCAGGCGGGCCTCAGCCCGTTCCATTTCCTGCGGCTGTTCTCGGCCGTGCTCGGCGTCACCCCGCATCAATATCTGGTGCGCTCGCGGCTTCGCCACGCCGCGCGCAGGCTTACTGAGGACGACATCGCCGTCACCGACATCGCCTATGACGTCGGCTTTGGCGATCTCTCCAATTTCGTCCGCACTTTCCATCGCGCCGCCGGCGTGTCGCCGACCAAGTTCCGCCAGGCCTCGAAGGGCGAGCGCAAGATTCTCCAAGAGCAGCTTGCCCTCAACTGACTAGGGTCGTCTCCGGCGCGTGCCCTTGCGTCACGCTTTGCAATGGAGACGAACATGTACGACCACATCGGATTGCGCGTTGCCGACCTCGACGCCGCCACGCGTTTCTACACCGCGGTGCTGGCGCCGCTCGGTTTTGTCCTGTGCTCGAGCGGCGACGGCTATGCCGGATTCGGGCCGAAGGGTGAGCCGGCGCTGTGGCTGCACCTGAACAAGGGCCGCAAGGCCGACGGCGTCCACATCGCCTTCCGCGCCAAAGACCATGATGCGGTCAAGGCGTTTCACAGCGAGGGCCTGCGAAGCGGCGGCCGTGACAACGGCGGCGCCGGGCCACGCAGGGATTACAGCCCGACATATTACGCGGCGTTCCTGATCGACCCTGATGGCAACAATGTCGAGGCGGTTTGCGTGTGAGGCGCCGCCGCGCACGAGCCCTCGTAGGGTGGGCAAAGCGCAGCGTGCCCACCAACTCCTCGCGACAACGCCGATGAATGGTGGGCACGGCGCGCGAAGAGCGCGCCTTTGCCCACCCTACGAATTCCACCTGATAGGAGAGACCATGGCCTCCATCCACAATGACATCTCCCTCCCCGCCTCCGCGCGCGACGTCTGGGACGCGGTGCGCGATTTCGGTGCGCTGCATCGGCGGCTGGTGCCGGGCTTCGTCACCGCGTGCACGCTCGACGGCGATGCGCGCATCGTTACCTTCGCCAACGGCTCCGTCGCGCGCGAGGTGCTGGTCGATTGCGACGATGCGCGGCGGCGCCTCGTCTATGCCATCAACAACGAGCGGCTGCGGCATTACAGCGCCTCGGTTCAGGTCGTTGCCGAGGGTGAGACGAGCTGCCGCCTCATCTGGATCATCGACATGCTGCCGAACGAGCTCGCGCCTTACGTTCAGGGGCAAACCAAGGAGGCGGTGACCGCCATGCACAAAGCGTTTCCGTCCGCGGCGGCCTGATCATTCACTGTGAGTTTTCTCACAGAAGCGCATCCTCGCCGGCCGTAACCATGCCCGCGTGCGTCCGGTCGGCTCTGCTTTCCCGGCGGCGCCACGCACGCGAGGAGCATGCCATGAGAAGTGCGGACAAGGTGATCTGTCAGGCAGCCGCGGTGCTGCTGCTGTTTTCGATCTCGAGCGTGCCGGCAAGGGCGCAATTCCTCGGCGGCGGAGGTACCGGCGGCGAAGACATGATGACGCAGATGGCGCCGATGCTGGAGATGATGAAGGCGAAGATGGGCAAGCGCCGCTTCGCCATGCTGATGCAGACCATGGGCCCGATGATGAGCCGCATGATGGAGAACGGCGGCGGCGGGCTCGGCGGCATGATGGGCGGCGGCAGTTTCGGCGGCGGATTCGGTGCACCGAACTATGGCTACGCGCCGATGGGCGGCGGCACCATGCCAGTCGGGATCGGCAGCATGGGCGGCGGCGACATCATGGGCATGCTCGGCGGCGCCGGCGGCGGCGACATGATGGCGATGATCCCGCAATTGATGCGGCTCGCCAATACCGGCGGCGGCGGCCATCGCCGCCACAAACGCCGCTAGTCACCAATCGAAAGCGCCGGCCTGATCGCGGGCTTCGTCTCGCGCGGTCCCCAGCGTGTCAGCACGACGCTGGAGCACGACAGCAGGCCGAGCACGACCATCGAGCTCGCGGCGAGCCAGAAGAAGCTCTGCGCGCTGGCGCCGTGCGTCGACAGCCACCAGCCGATTCCTGCGATGTAGATCAGCCGCGCCGTCTGCGCCAGCACCGGCCCGATCACCTTGGCCGCGCCTTGCGAGGAGAAATACATCGTCGTTGCAAGGCCGAAGAAAGCGTAGAACGGCCCGACCGTCGAGAGATATTGGTGGCTCGCCGCGCGCACGGCCGCGCTGTCGGTGAACATGTTGACCCAGAGATCGGGAAAGATCGCAACGAGGCACGCCGGCGCGCCGACCGCCACGAAAGCGGCAACACTGGCGGTCCAGGCGATGCGCCGGGCCCGCGCGATGCGGCCTGCGCCGATCGCCATCCCGACCATCGGCACGCAGGCAATGCCGAACGAGAACGCGATCGAGGTCAGCAGGAATTCGAGCCGCGCGCCGACGCCGTAGCCGGCGAGGATCGCGGTGCCGAACTGCGCCAGCATGTGGGTGAAGATCGAGATCGTCAGCACTGATTGCAGCGGCGAGAAGCAGGCGATGGCGCCGACCTTCAGGATGTCGAAGAACATCGCCCATTGGATGCGCAGGCCGCGCAGCTTCAACGTGATCCGCGCGCGGCCGGAGAACAGGTACCAACTCATGATGCCGATATTCATGGTGTAGGCGATCAGCGCGCCGGCGGCGACGCCGCGCATGCCGAGCTGCGGCACCGGCCCGAGCCCGAGGCCGAGCGTGCCGCCGAGCACGATCTGCCAGGCCGCGGAGTTGAGGATCAGGAACGACGGCAGCTTCATGTTGCCGGTGCCGCGCAGGATCCCCGCCATGGTGTTGAGCAGCCAGGGCAGCACGGCGCCGCCGAAGAACACCTGCGTGTAGGCGATCGCATGCGTCAGCACATCGCCGCGGCCGCCGAGCATCTCGAGCAGTTTTGGCCCGAAGACCAGCATGCCCAGCATGAAGACGAGGCCGAAGCCGATGCCGATCAGCATCGCGTGCACGGCGAGGATACCGGCGCGCTCGCGGTTGCCGGCACCGAGCGCACGCGCGATGGCCGACGCCACCGCGCCGCCCATGGCGCCGCCGGACATCGTCATGGTCAGAATGATCGTCGGAAACACCAGCGCCATCGCCGCCAGCGCCTCGACGCCGAGCCGGCCGACATAGGAGGTCTCGGCGATCACGACACAGATGCCGGCCGACAGGCCGATCACGTTCGGCCAGGCGAGCGAGAGCAGCGTGCGCAGGATCGGCCCGTCGGTCAGCGCGCTTCTGATCGGCGGTGGAGGCGGCGGCAGCGGGCGCTCTTGCTCATCGACCGGGATTTCGGCGATGTCGGACATGTCCTCTCCCGGGCGCAGCCGCCGTTTGCGGCGCGGCAAATTACTTGGTGTGCCAAATGACTTCGTTCGCGCGAAAGGCGCGGCTGAGGCTTGTTAGCACGGCGAGCCCCGATTCCGCCTGCGCCGGATGCAGGCGTGCCCTGCGGCAGCGCATTTCAAGCGGTGGAATTACGGCACTTCTCCTCTTCTCCCTCTCCCCGTTCCTACGGGGCCGCGACGAGCTTCGCTCGCGCTGAGAGGGTTGGGGTGAGGGGCCGCTTCCGCAACAACGGTGACAGCCGGACTCGCGGAGACTCCCCCTCACCCGGAATTTGCTGTCGCAAATTCCGGCCTCTCCCCGCACGCGGGGAGAGGCGAAGCGCGGCGACACTGTCGCTCACTCAATCGTCCAGACCAATGGCGGACGGCCGCCTGCAGCGGCGCGCATCTGCACGCCGATATGCCGGCCGCAGCCTGCAGCGAGACCCTCGAACAATCCTTCCAGCACCTTGGCGCAGGCGCGGTGAGTGTCGGCGACGTTGTCCATCAGCTTCCAGCTTTGCTGCCGGATCTCAAAGGTGCCTTCCGATCGTGTCATCTCGGCTGCATCATCCTGCGTGGCGAGCAGCGCGCTCAGGAAGGATGCGAACTCTCGCGCGCCGCCGCGGGTCATCGCCAGCGCCGCGGCAACCTCGTCGAAATATTGCATGCCGATCAGCTTGCCGGTGAGGTGCAGCAGATAGCCGGCATCCTCGGGGCCGAACAGTTGCACCATCACGGGCGCGGCGGTGCGGACATATTCCATCGCGTAATTGCGATAGGCCTTTTCCAACCGCGGTCTTGGCCAGCTCGCGATCGGCAATGCCGGCGCCGTCTTCGCATCGAACAGCGGCGCTTCCAGGTGCCGCGCGAACACCAGGCGCTGGTCGAGCTCGAGCGGATGGTCGTAGAGATGATAATAGCCTTCGAGCCCGTCCTGGCCGTCGACGCTCTGCTTGGTGCAGACGAAGCCGAGCCTGAGATCGCCGAGCGCAACGCCGTTGTTGGCGTGCCAGCCGCGCAGCATTGCGCGGGAGACTTCGCCCGGCACGCCGCAGATCGCGGTGCCCTTCCAGATCCAGCGCGGCGGCGGATAGCGGATCCAGGCCTTGCTGTCGCTCTCATACATATATTCGACATGCACGCCGCCGATCCAGTTGGAGAGATAGTGATATTGCGCAGCCGCGACCGCCGGCGGCAGATGGTCGATTCCGAGCTTTTTGAGCCCCGGCAGGAAGCGCTCCTGCTGCTGGCGGCGGAACACGCGGAAGACGAACTCGGCGGCATCCGCCGTGCCGCGGCGCGTGACGACGGTGAGGATGAGGCCGGTGAAATAGGCGTGGTAGAGATCTGCGACTGCGCGCCAGCGCTTCCATTGCGCTTCCTGCGCGAGGTCTGGTGCGGCGGTCATGTAGGCTCCCCGATCATGGTTTTGATCGAGTGTGTCACCGCGGCCGGTGACAGGCAACATGACCCGCGTGCAGGCCTCCCTGCACGGCGTTCCGTCAATTCCGCATCACGAATTTTGCGCCGCCTTGGCCGCCCGTTCGCGCTCGACGCGCTCCGTGACGTCGCGCGCCATCGCCACCGATCCCTGCACGGCACCATCTCTGTCCCGCACCAGCGCGAAGGTCATCTCGATGTAGAGCTTGCGCCCGCTCTTGTGCAGCGCGCGGGTCAGCGTCGGCCTGCCCGCAAGCTTCATGGTGCCGCTCGTGAGCGCGGCGTCGAAGGCTTTCCAGTGCGCGGCGCGCAGATGTTCGGGAATGATCAGATCGAGATTCTGGCCGAGCGCTTCGTCGGCGGAGAAGCCGAACAGCGCGGTCGATGCGCGATTCCAGCGCGTGATCGTGCCGGAGCGATCGGAATAGATCAGCGCGTCCGCGGCGTCGTTGATGATGCTTGCATCGAGTTGGAACTGATCGGTCATGTCGCCACCTCGCATGTAGCTGGTCTTGCGCATCGTGACACACATTCGGTGTCATCGCCCGACTTGATCGGGCGATCCAGTACTCCGAGGCAGAAGTGATCAAATCGGGAGGCCGCGGCGTACTGGATGCCCCGGTCCCTGCTCCGCTAGGCTACGCCGGGCCAGAGGGTGCTCGGCCGGCGAAGCTTCAGCGAAGTCGGCAAGCCGGGGCATGACAGTAGAGTGTGCAGCTACACCCGAAAATGCTTCGATAGTTTGAGGCCTTGCGCCTGGTAGTTGGAACCGATGCGCTGGCCGTACATCGCGTCGGGGCGCGCCAGCATCTTCTCGTAGACGAGGCGGCCGACGATCTGGCCGTGCTCGAGGATGAACGGCACCTCGCGCGAGCGCACTTCGAGCACCGCGCGGGCGCCCTGCCCCCCAGCGCCGGCATAGCCGAAGCCGGGATCGAAGAAGCCGGCATAGTGCACGCGGAATTCGCCGACCAAGGGATCGAACGGCACCATCTCCGCGGCGTAGTCGGGCGGCACCTGCACCGCTTCCTTGGAGGCGAGGATGTAGAACTCGCCGGGGTCGAGGATCAGGCTGCCGTCGGGGCGCGCCGAGATCGGCTCCCAGAAATCCTCCACCGCGTAGCCGGCGCGGCGGTCGACGTCGACGACGCCGGTGTGGCGCTTGGCGCGGTAGCCGACGAAGCCGCTCGCCTTCTCGCCCGACAGATCGACCGAGACGGCAACGCCGCCGGACAGGTCCGCATCGTCGATGTCGACGAGGCGCTCGCTAGCATGGAGCGCATCGAGCTCGTCGGGATTGAGGATGGCATCGCCGGTGCGGAAGCGCACCTGGCTGAGGCGCGAGCCCTCGCGCACCAAGACCGGAAACGTTTTCGGACTGATCTCGGCATAGAGCGGGCCGTGATAGCCGGCGCCGATCATGTCGAAGCGGCGGGTGCCGTCGGCGATCACGCGGGTGAAGACGTCGAGCCGGCCGGTCGAGCTCTTCGGATTGGCGGCAGCGACGATCTCCGGCGGCAGCGCGAGGCTTTCGAGCAGCGGCACGATGTAGACGCAATTGGTCTCGAGCACCGCGCCGTCGGCGAGGCTGAACTCGTGCAGCTTCAACTCGTCGATGCGCTCGGCCACCGTGGCGCCGGGCCCGGGGAGGAAGCTGGCACGGACGCGATAGGCGATGTCGCCAAGGCGCAGATCGAGGCTCGCCGGCTGGATCTGGCTCTCGACGAAGTCGTAGGCGGGCAGGATGAGACCTTCTTCCGCCATCGCCGCGATCATGCGGTCGGGCAGGATACCATTGGCGTCGGCGGCGACCGTGAACGTCAACCGGGGGTCCTCATCAGGGGTCAAACGCATCCGGACATGCCGGAAATACAAGTCTTTTACGGCTATCCGATGGACGCCTTGACGGAAAGGGCATTGCGGAATATGAGCATCACTTATCCCGTGGTGATTTGAGCCGGCCGGCTTGCAGCCACGTTAAATAAGTCGCTAAACAGGCCGGGGACCTCTGTGATCCCGGCCCGTGGAGATATCCAGGCCGGTTTTTTTGTGACCGTTTTCGCCTCGACGGTCATGTCGGAGAGGGTCCTATGTCGAAGTCGTCTGCCACTTACCGCCCCGAAACCCGCCTGGTCCATTCCGGCACCCTTCGCTCGCAATATGGCGAGACGTCGGAGGCGCTGTTCCTGACGCAAGGCTATGTCTACGCCAGCGCGGAGGAGTGCGAGGCGCGGTTCAAGGGCGAGGATCCCGGCTTCATCTATTCGCGCTATTCCAACCCGACCATTGCGATGTTCGAGCGCCGCATGATCGAGCTCGAAGGCGCCGAGGCCGCGCGCTCGGCGGCAACCGGCATGGCGGCGGTGACGACCGCGATCCTGGCACCGCTCAAGGCCGGCGATCACGTCGTCGCCTCCCGCGCGTTGTTCGGCTCGTGCCTCTACGTCGTCCAGGACCTGCTGCCGCGCTATGGCATCGAGACCACGCTGGTCGACGGTGCCAATCTCGATGAATGGCAGCGCGCGCTCCGGCCCAACACCAAGACGTTCTTCCTGGAGAGCCCGACCAACCCGACGCTGGACGTACTCGACATTCCCTCGATTGCCGAGATCGCGCACAAGGGTGGCGCGCGGCTCGTCGTCGACAACGTGTTTGCGACGCCGATCTGGCAGAGCCCGCTCGCGCTCGGCGCCGACGTCGTCGTCTACTCCGCGACCAAGCACATCGACGGCCAGGGCCGCTGTCTCGGCGGCATCATCCTGTCCTCGGAAGCCTTCATCGCCGAGCACATCCACAATTTCATGCGCCAGACCGGCCCGTCGATCTCGCCGTTCAATGCCTGGGTCCTGCTCAAGGGCCTGGAGACGCTCGGCGTGCGCGTGCGCGCGCAGACCGACACGGCCGCGCGCATCGCCGAGGTGCTGGCGAGCCATCCCAAGATCTCGCGGCTGGTCTATCCCGGCCGCGCCGATCATCCGCAGGCGGCGCTGGTGAAGAAGCAGATGCGCGGCGGCTCGACGCTGGTCGGCTTCGAGGTGAAGGGCGGCAAGGCGGCGGCGTTCCGCGTGCTCAACGAATTGAAGCTTGCCAAGATCTCGAACAATCTCGGCGACGCCAAGAGCCTCGTCACGCATCCGGCGACCACGACGCATCAGCGCCTGAAGCCGGAAGACCGCGCCGCGCTCGGCATCAGCGAGGGTTTCATTCGCTTCTCGGCGGGGCTCGAGCACGCCGATGACCTGATCGAAGATCTCACCGCGGCGCTGGAGAAGGCGTGAGGAAAGCTTCGTAGGGTGGGCAAAGCGAAGCGTGCCCACCATTCTCGACTACAATGACGAGATGGTGGGCACGGCGCTGCGCGCCTTTGCCCACCCTACGGCTACGCAGCCTCTCACATCGGCCGATACGTTCTCACATCGGCGGGCACGTTCACCCCGAGCTTGATCTGGCCGACGGAGCGGATGATGTCGTCGCCGAGCAGCTGGGCGAAGCAGGCATAGCCCCAATCGTTCATGTGCAGGCCGTCGGCGATGACGAAGCTCTCGACCGGGATCGACTGGTTCTCGTGCCAGTCGCGCATCACCTCGAAGCGCGGGAAGATGCCGACCTTGCGCAGCTCGGCGACGTTGCCGAGCAGCTTGATCATCTTGCCGGCGCTCTCCTTGCGCTGGTTGACGGCCGGCGAATATTGCGGGTCGACCAGCACGATGTCGGTGCCACCGGCGGCCTGAATGCGGCTGATGCCGTCCTCGACCAGCTTGGCCGTATCGGCGGGATCGAGGTTGCGCAGCACGGCGTTGGTGCCGACCTGCCAGATCACGAGATCCGGATGCACGTCGATCACCTGCGTCTGCAGGCGCTTCATCATCTCGGGCGCATCCTCGCCGCCGACGCCGGCGTTGACGACCGTGATGTCGGCGCTCGGATAGTGACGCCGCAGCTGCGCGGCGAGGCGATTGGGGTAGTTGAACTCCGGCGAGCTCGCGCCGAAGCCCGCGGTCGACGACGAACCGAACGCGACGATGACGACGGGCTGTCCGGCGACGAGCTTGCTCGCGACATGCGGCAGCGAGCCCATCGCCTTGGAGCCGCCCTTCGGCGGCAGGCAAGGCACGCGGCTGAAGATGTCGGCGGCGGACTTCGCGACCTCCTTCACCTTGTCGATGGCGCGCGAGGTGACGCCGCGCGGCTCGGACGACCTCGCGGCGACGGTGGTCTGGGACGGCGCAGCGGGCGCTGGATCAGGTGACTGGGCGGGTGCGGGGGCAGGTTGCGCGGGCGTCTGCGCATGCGAGGCGGGCGTCAGCCATAACAGCGCCGCCGCCGCGGGCACGGCCAGCCATGACGTCAGGCAAAAAGGGCGGAGAGAACTCATTAACGCTAGACCTCAATTTTGCTGCTGGGCCGGCTCCAGGTGAGCAGCGTCAATCACGAACTGTGCCAACGCCCGGCCCAGGCAATCATGGACCTGCTTCGCCAGCTCAGGCCCGCGGGACGGGCTGAACAGGTCGAACTGGCCCTGCTCATTCCACTGCCGCATGATCGCGAAACGATCGAACAGCGGAATGTCGTGCTCCTGCGCAACGACGCGCATGTTGTCGAGAAAAGGCTGCGCCGAGATCATGGTCTCGGTGCGCGGGCTGTATTGCAAATTCATCAAGACGACGTCAGCCCCTGCCTTTTGCAGCGCAACAACCCCGTCGGTCACCGCGCCACGAAATTCGTCGGGATCGATGGATCGGATAGCATCCACGGTCCCGGTCTGCCAGATGACCAAAGTAGGCGTTTTTGCTTCCATCAGCTTAACGAAGCTGGACGCGGTCTCCTCTGCCGTTTTCTTGCTCTGTATTTCTACGGAGACGTGCACGACCTCGGACGGCGGCAGCTTCTCCTTGAGGATCGCCTCCATGCGCGCCGGATAGGAGCTGCCCTCCGAGGAAGGAATCGTGGTCGAGCGGCTGCCGATGACCAGGATATCGAGCGGCTTGCCGGCCTTGACCGCCTCGGCGACCTTGGGCAGCTGGCTTTCGCTGGTCAGCAAATAGGACGGCAATTCGCAGGCCGCAGGCACAGGGGACGCGGCAGACGCGGCATCGCCCGCGCGCGCCGTGGGCGCGGCGAGGCTACCGCATAGCAGGATCAGGCTCAGGAGAACCTTCGCCTTCATCAGCCCCCTCCCGCCAGATCGGCGTTGCCGACGGCGTTTTTGGTTTTCGCACCGCTCTTGTCAGCCACACGCTTGTACCACGAAATGACCCAGGCAACCCCCCACATGATCAGGATTCCGGAGAGGCTAATCAACGCATGCATGGCCGGCCCGCCGGAGACTTCGGCGAGGACGAAATGGCCGGCAAAGGCCAGGAAGACGCCGAGGCAGAAGATCTCGAGCGAATGCTGGCCACATAGAATCAATGGTCGCAGCCAGCGCGATTTCAAGCCCGGCCAATCCCGGGGCAGGAAACGCACGGTGAGCGCGGCCAGCGCCAGGAAATGCGTGAAGCGCAGCACGTCGAGGTCGGTCTTGTCGATCGGATACATCCACTGCTCGATCCGCTTCGGCATGAACTGGGACAGCTGCGGCACGTACCAGGTCAGCGTCACGTAGAACGCCGCGACGAGATAGGCGATCGAGATCCACATCGTCACGGGCGAGGCCAGGATGCGCGACATGCGACGCGCACCTCCGAGCGCGCACCATGCACCGAACACGAACAGCAATTGCCAGGCGAAGGGATTGAAGGCCCAGAACCCGTTCGGATAAGCCGAGAGATAAAGATCGTACTCCCAGGTCACCGCGTAGAGCACGACCGAAAGCCCGAGCGTGACGTCCGGCCGCCATTTCATCGACCACAGGATCAGAGGCAGCGCCAGCATCAGCACGATGTAGAGCGGCAGCACGTCCATGTTGACGGGACGGAAGCGCAGCAGCAGCGCCTGCACGATGGTGACGTCGGGCTGCTTGAGGAAGTCCATGATGCCCATCTCTTCGGTGTAGAGCGGGTTCTCGAACCTGGTCGCCACATAGGAGATCTCGGCGAGAAAGATCGTGAACAGGAAGACGTGGGCGACGTAGATCTGCCAGACCCGGCGCAGGATGCGCGCGGTGGCGATGAGAACGCCGCTCTCGAGCATGGCCCGGCCATAGACGAAGGCAGCGGTGTAGCCGGAGATGAAGATGAAGATCTCGGTGGCGTCGCTGAGGCCGTAATTGCGGATTGTGAACCAGGTCAGCAGACTGGGCGGCAGATGGTCGATGAAGATCAGCCATAGCGCGAGTCCGCGGAACAGATCGAGCCGGAGTTCGCGCTCGCCGATGGCGGGCAGCGTGATGGCTGGCGCAGCGGCGCGCGGCTTGGCGCCCGCGGTTCCTGCGATGGTCGATCCCGTCACTCGGTCGGCAATGGTCATCGGGGCCTGGAAACCGTTCCGCAAATCGCGACGTTGAAGCAGTGTAATGGTCCGGCCGTCGTCTCGCAAAGCGCCCGGATCACATAAGGGTGTCTCCCTCGGTGGTGTGCTTTTCCTCCAATTCTGGCGGGACGATGTCGCCAAGGCCGCCCGTAGGGGGTTTGGTTCCCGGGGCGGATTTCGCTATGATGGCAGCCATGTACCGCGCCGTGACCCGCCAGATCGAAGTGACCGTCGAGCCGAACTTTGTTCCGGAGCAATCGTCGGCCGACCGCTCGCGCTACTTCTGGTCCTACACCATCGTCATCACCAATTCGGGCGAGGAGACCGTGCAGCTCAAGACGCGGCACTGGATCATCACCGATGCCTCCGGCCGCCAGCAGGAGGTGAAGGGCGAGGGCGTGGTCGGCGAGCAGCCGATCCTCGCCCCCGGCGAGCGCTTCGAATACACCTCCGGCGTGCCGCTCTCGACCGCCTCCGGCTTCATGACCGGCCGCTACCAGATGGTCAGCGAAACCGGCGAGCGCTTCGAGATCGACGTGCCCACGTTTTCGCTCGACAGCCCGGACAACAAGCGGGTGTTGAACTAGGGGGCGGACTTCGGTGCCGTAGGGTGGGTTAGCCGAAGGCGTAACCCACCATTGTTTGTATCCGCAGAACCAGAAGAGGTGGGTTACGCTACGCTAACCCACCCTACGATGTCCGAGCGCTTGGCGAATAGCCTCTCCAGCCTCGTCATTGCGAGCGCAGCGAAGCAATCCAGACTGCCACCGCGGAAAGGCTCTGGATTGCTTCGCTGCGCTCGCAATGACGAAGGCGACGCTACGCGTCCTCCGCGCCCGCCTCGTGCGGCGTGAACTGGTACATCGACGAGCAGAACTCGCAGGTGACGACGACCTTGTCGTCCTTGACCATGGCGGCGCGGTCGTCGGGCGAAAAGCTCTTGAGCATCGCGGCGACCGCATCGCGCGAGCAGGAGCACCGCGCCTCGAGCACCTGCGGATTGAACACGCGCACGCCGCGCTCGTGGAAGAGGCGATAGAGCAGCCGCTCGCCGGAGAGCTCGGGATCGATCAGCTCGACGTCTTCGACGGTTTCGATCAGCGAGCGCGCCTCGACCCAGGCATCGTCTTCGGTGACGCTGTGCACCTCGGTGCCGTCGGGGGCATCGCCGGGATGCAAGTCCGCCTGCCGCGCGCGCTCCGGCGCCTTCGGCAGAAACTGCATCAGCATGCCGCCGGCGCGCCAGCGATGCTTGCCGCCGTCGCTCGAGCGCCACTCCTCGCCGACCGCGAGTCGCACACGCGTCGGGATCTGCTCGGAGCGCAGGAAATATTCATGAGCAGCATCTTCCAGGCTGCCGCCATCGAGCGCAACCAAGCCCTGGTAGCGGCTCATGTCGGGGCCCTGGTCGATGGTCATGGCGAGATGGCCGCGACCGAGCAGCGTGCCGGAATCTTTTGCCGTGCCCAGGCGCGAGGCATCAAACCGCGCATAGGCGCGCAGACGGTCCGGGGTCTTGTAGTCGACCACCAGGAACGACACCGGGCCATCAGTCTGGGCCTGAAGAATGAAGCGGCCTTCGAATTTGAGCGCCGAGCCGAGCAGCGTGGTCAGCACGATAGCCTCGCCGAGCAGCTTGCCGACCGGCGCGGGATAATCGTGCTTGGTGAGGATGTCGTCGAGCGCAGGGCCAAGCCGCACCAGGCGCCCGCGCACGTCGAGCGCGTCGACCTCGTAAGGCAGCACGGCGTCATCGACCGGAACCGATGATGGCGCGCGAACCGGGCCTTCAGGCCCGGTATTCATGTCAGGAGATTGGAAAACCATGGCGCATTATCTGGGGTCGGTGGGCGGAAATGGAAGGGGAACGGCCGCATTCCGTCGTCCTCAGAACGACGGGCCGCGCAGCCCGGATGGAGCGCAGCGTAATCCGGGGAGATCATTCCGCACGCTGAGAACCCCGGATTTCGCTGCGCTCCATCCGGGCTTCAGAAAGGCTACTTCACCGCGTCGAAGCACCAGGCCAGAATTCCCTTCTGCGCGTGCAGGCGGTTTTCGGCCTCGTCGAACACGACCGATTGCGGGCCGTCGATCACTTCATCCGTGACCTCCTCGCCGCGATGGGCCGGCAGGCAGTGCATGAACAATGCATCCGCCTTGGCCAGCGACATCAGCTTGGCATTGACCTGGTAGGGCTTGAGCACGTTGTGACGGTGCTCGCCCTCCTTGTCGCCCATCGACACCCAGGTGTCGGTGACGACGCAATCGGCGCCGCGCACCGCGGCCTCGGGATCGGTGCCGAGCACGATCGGCGCGCCCGTCGCCTTGATCCAGTCCCGCATGACCTTTTTCGGTGCGAGCTCCGGCGGCGTTGCGACATTGAGCTGGAATTTGAAGCGCTCGGCGGCATGGGCCCAGGACGCCAGCACGTTGTTGTCGTCGCCGGTCCAGGCCACCGTCTTGCCCTCGATCGGGCCGCGATGCTCCTCATAGGTCATGAGGTCGGCCATCACCTGGCAGGGATGCGAACGCCGCGTCAGGCCGTTGATGACGGGCACCGTGGCGTTGGCCGCAAGCTCCAGCAGCGCATCGTGATTGAGGATGCGGATCATGATGGCGTCGACATAGCGCGACAGCACCCGCGCGGTGTCGGCGATGGTCTCGCCGCGTCCGAGCTGCATCTCGGCGCCGGTGAGCATGATCGCCTCGCCGCCGAGCTGGCGCATGCCGACGTCGAACGAGACGCGGGTGCGGGTGGAGGGACGCTCGAAGATCATCGCCAGCGTCTTGCCTTCGAGCGGCCTGACCGGCTGCTGCGCCTTCTGCTTCGCCTTCATGGCGGAAGAGGCGGCGAGCATGCTCTTGAGCTCCGACAGCGGCAGCTCGTTGATGTCCAGGAAGTGCTTTGGAGCTTTGTTGGGCGTCGTGCTCATCAGCTTGCCGCCCGCTTGGTCTGACTGGAGGAGATCGCCGTGCAGGCGCGTTCGAGCCGGCCGACGCTGTCCTCGATCTCCGCTTCGGTGACGATCAAGGGCGGCAGGAAGCGCACGACATTGTCGCCGGCCCCGACGGTGAGCAGCTTTTCGGCGCGCAGCGCCGCGACGAGATCGCCCGAGGGCACCACGGCCTTGATGCCGATCAGGAGGCCCTCGCCGCGCACCTCGCTGACGACATCGGGGTGACGATCGATCACGGAGGCGAGCTTCTGCTTGAGCAGCAGCGACATCTTCTGCACGCGGTCGAAGAAGCCGGGCTTGAGCATGACGTCGAGCACGGCGTTGGCAGCCGAGATCGCGAGCGGATTGCCGCCGAAGGTGGAGCCGTGCGAGCCGGGCCCCATGCCGGCGGCCGCATCAGCGGTCGCCAGCACCGCGCCGATCGGGAAGCCGCCGCCGAGCGCCTTGGCGAGCGACATCACGTCCGGTGTGACGCCGGTGCGCTTGTAGGCAAAGAGCTCGCCGGTGCGGCCCATGCCGGTCTGCACCTCGTCGAAGGCGAGCAACAGGCCGCGCTCGTTGCAGAGCTCGCGCAGCGCCTTCAGGAAGGCCGGAGGTGCAGCACGAACGCCACCCTCGCCCTGGATCGGCTCGATGAGAATGCCGGCGGTGTGCGGGCCGATCGCCTTCTTCACGGCGTCGAGGTCGCCGTGCGGCACCTGATCGAAGCCGTCCATCGGCGGACCGAAGCCCTCGAGATATTTCGCAGACCCGGTGGCGGCGAGCGTCGCCAGCGTGCGGCCATGGAAGGCGCCTTCGAAGGTGATGATGCGATAACGCTCCGGATGGCCCTTGGAGAAGTGATGATGGCGGACGAGCTTGACCACACCTTCCAGCGCCTCGGCGCCGGAATTGCAGAAGAACACGAAGTCCGCGAAGCTCTCATTGCAGAGGCGGCTTGCGAGCTTCTCGCCATCGGGGCTCTGGAACAGGTTCGACATGTGCCAGAGCTTCGTCGCCTGCTCCTGCAACGCCTTGACCAGCGCGGGATGAACGTGGCCGAGCGCATTCACCGCCACGCCCGAGGTGAAATCGAGATAGCGATCGCCATTGGCCGCGATCAGCCAGCAGCCTTCGCCGCGCTCGAAACCGAGGTCGGCCCTGGCGAAAACGGGGAGCAAATGCGGCGCGGCGCTGTTAGTCATGACGTCACTTGAATGTTGCGGACGGTGTGAGGCACGCATTGCGCAACGCACCATTGACCGGCCCCGGAAAACGAAACGTGCCGCCTTTTAAGGGCGGCACGTGGCACTATCTTATGCCTGGAAAGACGGGTGTCAATGCCGCCCGGAAAGCCTCGCGAAACGCTGAATCCGTAGTCTTGCGGTGCCGATTTTGCGGGTTTTTCACCACGGAACATGTGGAAGCGAGTCGGCGGACTCTTGCGCGGGAGTCACGCCATATTGTAGCGTTTGGACTGTCAGATACGACATCTCGTGCAGCAGTTCTGATCCCAAAAGTCCTCATGTACCGGCGTAAACGTTCGGGCGTCTTGAGCGCGCCCGGCGAGCCTTAAGGGATTCTGGCGGCACGGGTTTTTCAAGGCTTTAGGCAATCGCGGCGAAGGCTCCAGGATGGCAGGCGCGCTGCGAGGGAAAGGGTGCAATGACGGTTTTGACCTGGTCCGATGATCGCGTCGAGCAGCTGAAGAAGCTCTGGGAGGCCGGACTTTCGGCCAGCCAGATCGCGGCGGAGCTCGGCAATGTGACCCGCAATGCCGTGATCGGCAAGGTGCACCGGCTCGGCCTGTCCGGCCGCGCCAAGAGCCCTTCATCGGCAGCGCCGCGGCCGCGCAAGGCACGGCCCGCGCAGCACATGATGCGCGTGACGCGACCCGTTGCGCGCGGCAACACCGCGCTGGCGCAGGCCTTCGAGGTCGAGGTGGAAGCCGAGCCGGTCACCTACGACAACGTGGTGCCGATGAGCCAGCGCCTGTCGCTGCTGGAATTGAACGAGGCGACGTGCCACTGGCCGGTCGGCGATCCATCGAGCCCGGATTTCTTCTTCTGCGGCGGCAAGGCGCTCTCGGGCCTGCCCTACTGCGCCCAGCATTCGCGCGTGGCCTATCAGCCCGCAGCGGACCGCCGTCGCGCACCGGCGAAGCCGAGCACGCGCTGAGCTTGCGGAATTAGTTGATCGCCGAGATTACAGCCGTCACACGATGACGGCGCCACCTACTCAGTGTCATCCCCGCGAAGGCGGGGATCCATAACCACAGGGCGCGATCGTTGCGCGAGATGGTCACGCCGAGTCATCGTCAAACCACGTCCCGTGGTTGATCGCGACGAGCGCAAGCGCTCGCGCTGAGATCCCGGGCTCGCGCTGCGCGCGCCCCGGGATGACGGTTGAGGGTGTAGCCGCAGCTCACCACACCAACAGCTCGCAGATCTTACGTCTGCTCGGCCTTCGCGAAGCGATCATCCAGCGCGTAGCCGGCGCCGCGGACGGTGCGGATCGGGTCCTGCTCGCGGCCGAGATTGAGCAGCTTGCGCAGGCGGCCGATATGGACGTCGACGGTACGCTCATCGATATAGATGTCGCGGCCCCAGACGCTATCGAGCAGCTGCTCGCGCGAGAACACGCGGCCGGGATGCTCCAGGAAGAACTCCAGCAGGCGATATTCGGTCGGGCCGAGATCGATCGGCCGACCCGAGCGCGCCACGCGGCGCTTGTCGCGGTCGAGCTCGATGTCGCCATAGGCGAGCACGGTGGCGAGCCGCTCGGGGCTGGCGCGCCTGAGCAGACCCTTCACGCGCGCGAGCAGCTCCGGCACCGAGAACGGCTTGACGATGTAATCGTCGGCGCCGGTTGCGAGGCCCCGTACCCGCTCGCTCTCCTCGCCGCGCGCGGTGAGCATGATGATCGGCAGCTGCTTGGTCTCGGGACGGGTCCGAAGCCGCCGGCACAGCTCGATGCCCGACAGGCCCGGCAGCATCCAGTCGAGCACGATCAGATCGGGAATGTGCTCCTTGAGGCGGGTGTCGGCGTCGTCGCCGCGCATCACCGTCTCGACGTCATAGCCGTCGCCTTCGAGGTTGTAGCGGAGAAGCTCGGTGAGAGCTTCCTCGTCCTCTACCACCATAATGCGTGCGCCCATGTTGTCGTCGCTCCTTAGGTATTCGGCACCGTCGTGGCGAAGGTCGTCATGTCGCCCTTCGGCCGCTTGTCGGTGATCGCCTGGCCCTCGATCATGTAGAACACGGTCTCGGCGATGTTGGTGGCATGGTCGCCGATCCGCTCGATGTTCTTGGCACAGAACATCAGGTGGATGCAGAACGAGATATTGCGCGGATCCTCCATCATGTAGGTGAGGAGCTCGCGGAACAGCGAGGTGCAGATGGCGTCGACCTCCTCGTCGCCCTTCCACACCGCCATCGCCGCCGGCAGATCGTGCGCGGCATAGGCGTCGAGCACGCTCTTGACCTGCTGCTGCACGAGGTCGGTCATGTGCTCCAGGCCGCGGAACAGCTTGAGCGGATGGAAATCCGTCTCCAGCGCCGCGACGCGCTTGCCCATGTTCTTGGCAAGATCGCCGATGCGCTCGAGATCGGTCGCAACGCGCATGGCGCCGACGATCTCGCGCAGGTCGACGGCCATCGGCTGGCGGCGGGCGATGGTGAGCACGGCGCGCTCCTCGATGCGCTTCTGCAGCGCGTCGAGATCGGCGTCGGTGGTGACGACGCGCTGGCCGAGTGCCACGTCGCGGCGGATCAGCGCGTCGACGGAATCGACGATCATGCGCTCGGCGATGCCGCCCATCTCGGCGACCAGGCGAGTGAGCTCCTGAAGGTCGCTGTCAAAGGCCTTTACGGTATGTTCAGAACCCATATTCCGTCTCCTCAGCCGAACCGGCCGGTGATGTAATCCTGCGTGCGCCGATCGCTCGGCGACGTGAAGATCTTGCTGGTGTCGTCGAACTCGATCAGCTCGCCGAGATACATGAAGGCGGTCTTGTCGGAGACGCGCGCCGCCTGCTGCATGTTGTGGGTGACGATCGCGATCGTGTAGTTCTCGGACAATTCCTGGATCAGTTCCTCGACCTTGGCGGTCGAGATCGGGTCGAGCGCCGAGCAGGGCTCGTCGAACAGGATCACCTCGGGCCGCACCGCGACGGTGCGGGCGATGCAGAGGCGCTGCTGCTGGCCGCCGGAGAGCGACAGGCCGGAGGCATTGAGCTTGTCCTTGACCTCGTTCCACAGCGCGCCGCCGCGCAGAGCCTTCTCAACGCGGTCGTCCATCTCCGACTTCGAGATCTTCTCGTACAGACGAATGCCGAAGGCGATGTTCTCGTAGATCGTCATCGGGAACGGCGTCGGCTTCTGGAACACCATGCCGACCCGGGCCCGCAACAGGTTGAGGTCCAGCTTGGCGTCGAGGATGTTGGTCTGGTCGAGCAGCAGCTGGCCGGTGGCGCGCTGGCCCGGATAGAGGTCGTACATCCGGTTGAAGATGCGCAGCAGGGTCGACTTGCCGCAGCCCGACGGGCCGATGAACGCCGTGACGCGGTTGGTGCCGAGCGTCAGATTGATGTTCTTCAGCGCGTGGTGCTCACCGTAGTAGAAATTCAGGTTGCGCGCGGTGACCTTGGCGGGCGCCTCGGGCAGCGGCTGCGAGCCGGGATGAACGGTCGGCGCGCTGACGGAAACAGACATTTCACTCATTTTGCAGTCCTCTCGGCGCCAAGGATGCGCGCGCCAATGTTCAGGGCAAGCACGGTCAGGGTGATGAGCAGCGCGCCGCTCCAGGCGAGTTGCTTCCAATATTCGTAGGGGCTCTGCACGAAGTTGTTGATGGTGACAGGTAGGTTCGCCATCGTCTTGTTCAGGCCGAGGCTGAAGAACTGGTTCGACAGCGCCGTGAACAACAGCGGTGCGGTCTCGCCCGCGACGCGGGCGGTCGCCAGCAGCACGCCGGTGATGAGGCCGGAACGCGCGGCACGATAGGCGATGCGCTTGATCACCAGCGAGCGCGGCAGACCGAGCGCAGAGGCCGCCTCGCGCAGCGGATTCGGCACCAGCAGCAGCATGTCCTCGGTGGTGCGCACGACGACCGGGATCACGATGACGGCGAGCGCGAGGCTGCCCGCGATCGCCGAGAAGCCGCGCATCGGCACCACCACCGCCCCGTAGATGAACAGGCCGATGATGATCGAGGGCGCCGACAGGAGAATGTCGTTGATGAAACGGATCACCGAGGTCAGCTTGTCGTTGCGGCCGTATTCGGCAAGATAGGTGCCGGCGAACAGGCCGAGCGGCGCGCCGATGCCGACGCCGATCACGGTCATGATCAGTGAGCCGACGATGGCGTTGAGCAGACCGCCTTCGTTCGATCCGGGCGGCGGCGTGTTCTCGGTGAAGACCTGGAGGTTGAGCCCGGCCAGGCCGTTGTAGAGCAACGTCATCAGGATCAGCGCGAGCCAGGTGACGCCGAACGCAGCGGCTGCGATGCAGAGTCCGCGAATGACGATGTCCCAGCGGCGGCGGCGCGAATAGATCGGGTTCATGGCTTCACTTCCCCGCCTTGGTTTCCAGGCGCAGCAGCATCAACCGGGCGGCCGCGAGCACGAAGAACGTCAGCACGAACAGCAGGAGGCCGAGCAGGATCAGGCCGGACTGGTGCAGGCCGTCGCTCTCGGCGAACTCGGATGCGATCGCGGCCGAGATCGTGGTGCCCGGGGCGAAGATCGACGAGGAGATCCGGAACGAATTGCCGATGATGAAGGTCACCGCCATGGTCTCGCCCAGCGCGCGGCCCAGCGCCAGCATGACGCCGCCGATGATGCCGACGCGGGTGTAGGGGATCACGACGCTGCGGACGACTTCCCAGGTGGTGCAGCCGACGCCATAGGCGGCTTCCTTCAGCACCGGCGGCACCGTCTTGAACACATCGACCGAGATCGAGGTGATGAAGGGCAGCACCATGATGGCGAGGATCAGGGCGGCGTTGAACAGGCTGAGATAGGACGGGGGACCCGCGAAGATCGCGCCCAGCACGGGAACACCGTCGAACACCCTGATCATGAAGGGCTGGAAGGTGTTGGCTAGGAACGGGCCGAGCACGAAGAAGCCCCACATGCCGTAGATGATCGAGGGGATGCCGGCGAGCAGCTCCACCGCCATGCCGATCGGGCGGCGCAGCCATTGCGGGCAGAGCTCGGTGAGGAAGATCGCAATGCCGAGACCGACGGGAATGGCGATCAGCATCGCGATGAAGGAGGTGACGAGCGTGCCGTAGATCGGCCCGAGCGCGCCGAGCACCGGCGGATCGGCGGAGGGCGCCCAGCGCTGCGTCCACAGGAAGGAGATGCCGTATTCCTTGATCGCCGGGAACGCACCGACGATCAGCGAGATGATGATGCCGCCGAGGATCAGCAGCACCGAGATCGCGGACAACCGCGTGATCCAGTAGAAGGTGACGTCGCCGAGCTTGAACGCGCTCAAGGCCTTGGCGCGATCATATGGACCGGCAGCATCAATCACATTGCTCTCGACAGCCATCTCAGCCACGCCGATCCCCTGTGCCCGTTTTATATACGCTTGTTGTTGGTGGCGGTCCCGTGCCCCGGATGCGGTGCAGCGCGAAGCGGTGCGCCGCTGATCCGGGGCCTGGTGCTTGTGGGTCCCGGCTCTGCGGAGCGGCACACTGGACGATGCTTCGCATCGCCAGGGCCGCACCGCGTCCGGGACACGAGAGCTCTACTTAGCTCTTGATCTCGGCAGCCCAGGTCTTCTCGATCAGCTGGACGACGCTGTCCGGCATCGGGATATAATCGAGCTCTTCAGCCGCCTTGCCGCCGTTCTTGAAGGCCCAGCGGAAGAACTTGATGGCTTCCTGCGAGGCCGCCTTGTCGGTGGCGGACTTGTGCATGAGGATGAAGGTCGCCGCCGTGATCGGCCAGGACTTCTCGCCGGGCTGGTCGGTCAGGATGACGTAATAGCCGGGTGCCTTGGCCCAGTCGGCGTTGGAGGCGGCCGCCTGGAAGGCCTCGACGGTCGGCTGCACCGGCTTGCCGGCCTTGTTGACGAGACCGGTGTAGGTCAGCTTGTTCTGCTTGGCATAGGCGTACTCGACGTAACCGATCGAGTTCTTGGTCTGGCTGATGTTGCCCGACACGCCTTCGTTGCCCTTGGCGCCGACGCCGACCGGCCACTCGACCGCGGTGCCCTCACCGACCTTGCTCTTCCAGTCCGCGCTGGCCTTGGAGAGGTAGTTGGTGAAGTTGAAGGTGGTGCCCGAACCGTCCGAACGGCGGACTACGGTGATCGCCTCCGAGGGCAGCTTCGCGTTCGGATTGAGCTTCTTGATCGCGGCATCGTCCCACTTGGTGATCTTGCCGAGATAGATGTTGGCCAGGGTCTCGCCGTCGAACACCAGCTCGCCGGGCTTCACGCCCTCGAGGTTGACGACAGGGACGATGGCGCCCATCACCATCGGCCACTGGACGAGGCCGTCCTTCTCGAGCTGCTCGGCCTTGAGCGGCGCGTCGCTGGCGCCGAAGGTCACGGTCTTGGCCTGGATCTGCTTGATGCCGCCGCCGGAGCCGATCGACTGATAGTTCAGACCGTTGCCGGTCTCCTTTTTGTAGGCGTCAGCCCACTTCGAATAGATCGGGAACGGGAACGTCGCGCCGGCACCCGTGATGTCGGCAGCAAAGGCTGCCGTCGCCGATGCGGCGACCAAGCCAGCAGCGACGAGAGTTTTGAGGAAATTCATGCTGGTCTCCATACAGGGGAGCGAAGCGCCATCCGCGCCCGATCGCGCTCCCCGTGCCGCCCGTTTAGGAGCGGTCGGCTGTGCTTTTACGAAGGTTTCGTGACAGCTGGATGACACAGTCAACCGACTGAAATCGCTTGATTTTTGGGTCTAAGCCGGCGTCTTGGCCTGGGGAAAACAGGCGGTAAAAGTGGCGCCCTGCCGGGGCACGCTTTCGATCAGAAGCCGACCGCGATGACGGTTAAGAATATGTTTCACCAGCGATAATCCGAGCCCGGTGCCGCCCTGCGAGCGGCTGTCGCCGACATCCACCCGGTAGAAGCGCTCGGTCAGCCGGGGCAGGTGCTCGGGCGCGATGCCAGGGCCGAAATCGCGGACCATGACCCGGATTTCCTGAGTTCCATCAGTGGCCGCGCTCGATGTCAGCGACACGATGACGCGTCCGCCCGAGGCGCCATATTTGAGCGCGTTCTCGATCAGGTTCTCGAACAGGCGGAGCAGTTCCTCCCGGTCGCCCGCGATCATCACCGGCGGCTCCGGCAGGTGGATGTCCACCTCGACCTGACGCTCGCGCGCCAGCGGCTCGAGCCCGTCGGCGACCTGGCGGATGATCGGGACGAGATCGACCAGGGTGTCCGGCCGGACATGGGCCGACAGCTCGACCCGCGACAGCGACAAGAGATCGTCGATCAGGCGCGCCATGCGCGTCGCCTGATTGTGCATGATGCCGAGGAAGCGCTCGCGCGCCTTGGGATCGTCCTTGGCCTGACCCTGGAGCGTATCGATGAAGCCCGACAGCGCCGCCAGCGGCGTGCGCAGCTCGTGGCTGGCATTGGCGACGAAATCGGCCCGCATCTCCTCGACCCGCCGCAACGGCGTCTGGTCGTGGAAGGTCATCAGCATGCATTTGTCAGTGCCGCCGAAGCTGGTCGGCACCGGTACCGGCGTGATGATCAGCTCCATCCAGCGATCGACCGGAACATGATCGAGATAGGTCGCGCGCCGCGGCTCGGTGGTCGCGATGGCCTCGCGCAGCGCGGTGATGATCTCCGGCGAGCGCAGCGCGAACTGGGCGAGCTCGTTCCGGCGCAGCGCCGGCGCGAGCTGGGCGGCCGCGGCATTGAGGTGGACGACGCGGCCGGCGCGGTCGAGCAGCACCGCCGGATCCGGCATGCCGGCAACCACCGCGGCCACCGCCGCGCTCTCAACCGGGTTGATGCGCCTGACGTCGTCGCGGGAGGCGGCGGGATCGTGCAGCCGCCACGGGATCAAGGCGGCCGCCGCGATGCAGAGAAACACGATTGCGGCGTGCAGCGCCGACAATTCGCCGAGCGAGACCACGACGGACAGCGCCAGCGCCGCGGCGATCAGAATGATGGTCGAGTGCCGCAGCCGGTCGGACCAGGGCTGGGCGGAGGGAGAAGAGGGGGCGTCGATCGCCATCGGGGCGGGCTTCTCCTGGGGGCTGTCCTTAAGGACCTGACACCGGTCAGGCGCCGCTGTCGCTGCGCTCTCTCACATAGGCGGCTTCAGGCGCAGGACCAGGGTCCAGCTTGAGCGCCGCCTGTTGCAACCGCTTCGATCGGGCGCCGATGATAACTTCTCGAAACGTCAGCAAGATTACAGATAGGACGAACGGAGACAGATAATAGAGGACGCGGAACAGCAGCATGCCGCCCAGGAGCTCCTCCCGGTCCATCTGCCAGAGGCCGACCAGCATGGCGGCGTCGAACACCCCCAAGCCCCCGGGCGAATGGCTGGCGAAGCCGAGCAGGGTCGCCGAGACGAAGATCACCGCGACCACGACGAAGCCGAGATTGGGCTCGTCCGGGACCAGCACGTACATCGCCAGCGCGCAGAAGCCGAGATCGACGATGCCGATCGCGATCTGGAGCAGCGTCAGCGGGCCGCCCGGCAGCACCACGGTCCAGGGGCCGCGGCCGACCACCCGCGGCTGGGTCCAGACCCAGACCACATAGCCGATCAGCGCCACGATGATCATCAGCGCCAGCGTCCGGTTCAGCCAGGCCGGCAGCTGGTCGATCGAGGCCGCCGCCTCCGGATGGTAGGAGATGCCGAGGCCGAGCACGGCGGCATTGCCCAGCCAGAACGTCAGGCCGGCGAGAAAGCAGATCTTTGCGACGTCGATCGCGTTCAGCCCGTAGGCCGAATAGATGCGGTAGCGCACCGCACCGCCAGTGAAGACGGATGCGCCGACATTGTGGCCGATCGAATAGCTGGTGAAGGCCGCGAGCGCGTTGATGCGATAGGGCACGTGGGCATGGCCGATCGCGCGCGTGGCGAAGAGGTCGTAGAAGGTCAGCGTGAAATAGCCCGCAGCGACGAACAGCGCCGCCATCGCAATCTGGCTCGGCTCGGTACTCTTGATCGCTTCGAGGACCTCGTTGAAATCGATGCCCCGCAGCATGTGGTAGAGCACATAGCAAGCGATGCCGATGACCGCGATGCTGATCACAACTCCAAGCTTATGCAGGATTTGCTTCTGGCGCAGAAACGTCGTCACCCTGCGTATGGCTTCCAGCATCTAGACCTCGAACAACGCTTCAACGGCCAGGGTGGCCGGCGGACAGGCGGACGCGCAGGCATTCAACGAACCCGCGCTGCCGGCGCCGGCATCGCGCATGCCCCCCGCCCCTCCACTAGCGCGTTTTCGGCCGAAGTGGAATTCGGCAATTCGAACAAAAACGCGTGCCTTCAATATTTTAGGCAGGGTTGCGGCTCCCGGTGCAGGGGTTGGCGCTTTCGGCGGCAAGGCCTGGCGCGAATCTCCATGGCGATCCTGCGCAGGGGCCATGAAGTTTTGATGATTTCGGCCGCACAATGTTCCGTCACGCCTTAAGCCGACGTCAATCTATGGGGCCCGCCCGCCTGTTGAAAGAGGGGGCAATCCCGGCATCGTTCCCGGATTTTCCGATGCGCCGGAACGTCGCGGGCTCCAGACCGCACTCAAGGCGCGGTCAAATAGCCGCGGCCATAGGCGCTGGCCTGATCCTCGAAGATCGCCATGGCCGTGGTCATCCGCCTGAAGCCCAGGCGTTCGTAAAAGCCTTCCTTGCCCGGCACGGCGTAGAGGATGATCTTGCGATGGCCGCGGCAACGCGCAAGCAGACGTTCGATCATGTCGCGGCCGAGACCCCGCCCCTGATGGTCCGGGTGCACTGCGACATCACAGAGATAGGCGCAGTCGCGGCCATCGGCGAGTACGCGGCCTGCGCCGACGAGGCGCCCCTGCTCATAAGCGAAGGTTCGAAACATGCTGTTGCCAAACACGAGCGCGAGATCGGCCGGTGTCTTGGTGCCGAGCGGTGCGATGCGGTAGAGCGCGGACAGCTCATCCCAGTCGACACCGGCGAGATCGTCGGACCAGACAATCGACATCGCAAAAGCCTCCCCGGCTCAGTCCCGGGCGGCATTGACGGCCGCCACGATTTCGTCGCCGTCAGGAAAATGACCTTTGCTGCGGCTGGCGACAATCCGGTCGCCGAGCTTCACCTGGAAAACGCCGCCCTTGCCGGGGACGAGATCCGATTCCAGCCCCAGCTGCCGGCGCAACGCCGCGGCCGCCTCCTTGGCGCGCTTCTCATATCCACACGGCCGGCAATAGATGATGGTCACGTCGGACATATCATCCTCCTTCAGGCCGCAAGCTGCGGACGCACCGCTTCGATGCCGGCGATCCAGCCGCCGACCGATCGGCCGATCGCATCGGGGTGATCCTCCTGGAGGTAGTGTCGACCGGGCCCGAGGCGGACGAGCGCGCAGTGCTGCAGCGAGGCCGCGAACGTCTCGGCAAATGCGGGAGTGACGACGGCTCCCGGCTCGCCCGCGAACAGTAGCTTTGGATAGGCGGACGCTTTCAGCGACGCATGAGCCGATTGCAGCGCGTAATAGACATCGGCGGGCTCGCCGGCGATCGGCAATTCACGCGGGAATGCAAGAACGGGACGACGGCTGTCCGGCGTCGGAAAAGGCTCGCGATAAGGCGCCATCTCGTCTTCGCTCAAACTTCGCATGATGCCGCCGGGCAGCACGCGTTCGACGAAGGCGTTCGCCTCGAGGACCATGGCCTCCCCCTCGCCTTGCGTCCTGAATTTTCGGAAAGTTTCGCGCGCAGCTTCCGCCTGGTGAAAATCCTGCCAGGTCGGCATCGGCCGGATGAACTCCATGAAGGCGAGCCCGCGCACGAACGCCGGCCGACGCGCCGCAAGATGAAATGAAAGGGCCGTGCCCCAGTCCTGCGCAACGAGATAGGCCGAATTGATTCCGAGCTCTTCGATCAACGCGTCGAGATAGCGGACGTGGTCGAAGAAGCGATAGGCGATATCGGGTTTGCCGGACCGGCCGAAGCCGATGAGATCGGGCGCGATGCAATGCGCCACCGGCGCCACCAGCGGCAGGATGTTTCGCCAGATATGGGACGACGTCGGATTGCCGTGAAGAAAGAGCGCGACCGGCGCATCCTTCGCGCCCGTCTCGCGATAAGCCATCGTGCTTCCCAGCACGGAGGCGCTGCGGATCTGAATCTCGGCTTGCTGGCTCATGTCGGCTCCTTGAAGACGGTCTTGAAGGCGATGGTCTTGAATCGCTCGAGCGCGCGGGGCGTGCGGTCGACCTTCATGCGCAGGATCGCGCCCTGCCAGGACGCGAGCAGGAAGTCGGCAAGCTCCTCGGGCTCGAATTCGGAATCGATCTCGCCGCTTTCCTGCGCCTCGCTGATGCAGGCCGCGAACGGCATGCGCCACTCGGCAAATATTTCGGCGAGGCGGGTGCGCAGCAGTTCGCTGCTGCCGGCCGCTTCCAGACTGAGATCGCCGATGAGGCAGCCGCGTCCGTATCCGTCGGCTTCGAGGCGGCCGGTGATGATGTCGAGATAGCGTTTGAGCCGCGCCCGCGGCGTCAGCGAGGCGTCTTCAAGGGCCTCCGCCACCAATTCCTTCGTGATCTCGAAATAGCGGTCGAGCACCTCCGAAGCGAACGCTTCCTTGGAGCGAAAATGATTGGTGAAGGACCCCTGCGGGGCGCCCGCCGCGGCGGTGACATCGCGCACGCTGGTGCCGTGATAGCCGGTCCGGAACATGACCTTGAGGCCGGCGTCGAGGATGGCGTCTTTGAGCGAGGGCTTGGGCATGAGCAAATAATACGTACGTACGTATTATTGTCAAGTGCAGCTTTTCCCGGCTCTTCATGACCTCGCTGGGGGAGAAAGCGGGCTCGGCGGCGCGGCTTCAGCCTGCCCGCATGCTGCGCGCGACCACGCGATCGCGCAGCCAGGCGCCGATGGTGCAGCCGACGAGGTAACAGGCGAACATGATCAGGCCGAGGTCGAGCCAGTAACCGAAGCGGCCGGGGACCACATGGGCGAGGGAGGCCGCGACCAGGACGGCGGCAAGCACGGCGAGCCAGCGCGCGGTCACCTTCGAAGTGCCGTTGCCGCGCTGGACCACCGAGATCCAGCCCATGCAGAAGCCCAGCAGCAGCGAGCCGATCAGCCAGCCCAGATGGAACGAGACGAGATAGGGCATCGTCACCTCACCAGAAATTCGATGCGGCGGTTCTGCGCCTTGCCTTCATCGGTGTCGTTGCCGGCGACGGGCTGCGTGCTGCCATGGCCGACCGCGGTGAAACGGCTGGCCGGCAGGCCCGCTCTGACCAGATAGTCGATCACTGCTTGAGCGCGCTTTTCCGAGAGAGCCTGGTTGAAGGAATCCTCGCCATCGGCGTCGGTATGTCCGGCGACCTCGATATTGGTGGTGGGGCAGCGCAGCGCCGTCTCGATGAGACGATCGAGGATGCCGGCCGAATCGGGATCGATGTCCGCGCGCTTGTTGGCGAAGCGGATCTTGCCCTTGGTCAGAAGCTCCGAGAACAATTGCTGGCACACGGTACCGTCGACCGGGCCTGCGGCGGGCTTCACCGTGATCTCCGGCTTGTATTGCCAGTTCTTCGGGAAGTCCTTGCCGAGGCCTGCGCGGATCTCGTTGGCGGCGCCTTCGTAGAGCGCATCGCCCGAGAGCTTCACCTCGCGGTCGGAGACGACGAGCGTGCCGGTCGACAGCCGCGACAGCGCGCCGAGCGCGGCGACGACGGCCGTGTTGAAGGAGCCGGGTGCGCCGATGCTGGCCTTGAGATTGTCGACGACCTTTTCGGTGAAGAACTTTCGCGAGGCGCTGGTGGCAATTGCGGCGTGGACGTTGTTGTCAGGAACGTAGCCGGTGAGCGTCACCGTCGCAGCTACCGGATCCTTGTAGGCCTGGAAGATGTAGGGCGGCGCCTTGATCTCGTTGGCGGCGATCGAAAAGCCCTCGGGCAGGTTCTTCAGCGCAGCCGCGATTGCCTCGCGGCCGCCGAGCTCGCGCGCCATGCCCGACAGGTTGACCTTGGTGTCCGTGATCGTGATCTTGCCGTCCTTCAGCTTGCCGATCTGATCGAGCAGCAGCATCGCGGCGGCCTCGAACCGCGGTGGCGCCCCGCGCGCCAGCCCCATCTGGTCGGCGACTTCGACGCCGCCGACTTCCTTTCGGGCCGCCTCGGTCAGCCGACCCTTCATCGACGGCAGCGGCGCGGAGCCCGACAGCGTCACCCGCACCACGTCGCGCTCGGCGTTCCAGACGAAGGGCTTGGCCTCAGGAACGAGACGGGTCCGGTCGTCGACCAGCCGCACGCCGGGCACGGTTTCGACAGCCATCACCGCGTCGCGGCGCCCCTCCTCGGAGAAGGCGTCCGCGGCCAGGCTGACGTCGCGGCCGTCAACCGCGATCCGGGTCTTGTCCAGAACGGTGTCCTTCAGCGCAGCCGAGCTGCGGGCCGACAGATCGGCCTCGACCGGTAAGGTGTTATTCCAGGCCGCAAATCCCCACATGACGGCAAGGGGGATGAGCCCCGGCCACCATTTACCGGCCCACGAGAAAAGCTTCTGCATTCGACGACCCGAACTCTGGAAACGGAGACAAAACAAACCCTTGGCAGGCTGTCAAACCGGAAATGGCACTGTTCCGAAGGCCCGGGTGGGACAATTGGAATAACTTTTTCTTCAAGGGTTCTTCCGTAAGTTGAGGGCGGAATGCCAAAGTCCCCCACCCGGTCATGAAACAACTGCGTAACAACGTCATCCGCGCCGGGCTGGGAGCTCTCTATTTCAGCGGGGCGCACCACCTGTTGCGCCCGCTTTTGTCGGGCGTCGGCGCCATTTTCATGCTGCACCACGTGCGGCCGGCGCGCGAGGCCGCGTTCCAGCCGAACCGGCATCTCGAGGTCACCCCAGAATTCCTGCGCGCCACGCTGTGCCATTTGCGCTCGCGCGACATCGACATCGTCAGCATGGACGAGCTGCATGAGCGGCTGGTGGAAGGCCGGTTCGACCGCCGCTTCGCCGCCTTCACCCTCGACGACGGTTATCGCGACAATCTGCATTACGCCCTGCCGGTGCTGCGCGAATTTGACGCGCCGCTGGCGGTCTATGTCGCAAGCGATTTTGCCGACGGGACCGGGCGATTGTGGTGGACGGCGCTGGAGGCCGTGATCGCCAAGACCGACCAGATCGACGTCCAGATCGGCAATTCCGCGCTGCGGCTCGATGCGACCACGATTGCGGCGAAGCAGGCGGCGTTCGACCGCCTGCACGACTGGCTGCGCGCGCTGCCGGGCGAGCACGATCTTGCGCGCGAGATCGGGGCGCTGTGCACGGCCTACGGCGTCGACATGGAAGCGCTGTGCCGCAGCTTCTGCCTGTCCTGGGCCGAGCTCAAGTCCTTTGCCGCCGATCCGCTGGTCACGATCGGCGCGCACAGCGTCAGCCATTGCAATCTCGCCAAGCAGGCGGAAGACATCGCCGCGCAGGAGATGGCCACGAGCCGCGCGCGGATCGAGCAGGTGCTGGAGCGCCCCGTGCTGCACCTCGCCTATCCCTATGGCGACCGCGACGCCGCGGGCGCGCGCGAATTCGCCCTTGCCGCATCCGCCGGCTTCAAGACCGCGGTGACGACACGGCCCGGCATGCTGTTCGCGGAGAGCGCCGACTACATGACCGCGCTGCCCCGCGTCTCGCTCAACGGCAATTATCAGGACGCGCGGATCTTGCCGGTGCTGACCTCGGGCGCCGCGACAGCGATGTGGAACGGCTTCCGTCGCATCGCGGCGGCGTAGGCCTCATTCTGCACACGTGAGGGCAAGCGCGCCCTTCCTTGACTCCCCTCCCCGCTCCGCCCACAACCAGCGGCAACCAAGGGAGGAACACATGTTCAACGATCTGTTCTCGCTCCAAGGGCGCATCGCGCTGGTGACCGGCGGCTCGCGCGGCATCGGCAGGATGATCGCGGCGGGATTTCTCAGCGCCGGCGCGGCGAAGGTCTACATCACCGCGCGCAAGGCCGGACCGTGCGAGGAGACCGCCAAGGAGCTCAGCGCGCAATATGACGGCGAATGCATCGCGCTGCCGATCGACATTTCGAGCATCGAAGGCTGCAACAGGCTCGCCGGCGAGATCATCAGGCTGGAGCCCAGACTCGACATCCTCGTCAACAATGCCGGCGCGGCCTGGGGCGCCGAGTTCGACGAATTCCCGGAGAGCGGCTGGGACAAGGTGATGAACCTCAACGTCAAGGCGCCGTTCTTCCTGACCAAGGCGCTGGCCGGCCCGTTGCGCGCGGCGGCAAGCGCAGAGCGGCCGGCGAAAGTGATCAACATCGCCTCGATCGACGGTATCTTCGTCAATCCGATGGAGACCTACTCCTACGCCGCGAGCAAGGCCGGGCTGATCCATCTGACCCGGCGCATGGCGGTGAAGCTGATCCCCGACCATGTCGTGGTCAGCGCCATCGCCCCGGGGCCATTCAAATCCGACATGAACCGCGCCGCGCGCGATCACGGCGACGAGGTCGCAACGCGCGTGCCCGCGGGTCGCATCGGCACCGATGAAGACATGGCGGGCGCTGCGATCTATCTCGCCTCGCGCGCGGGCGACTACGTTGTCGGCAACACCATCGCGGTGGACGGCGGCATCGTCTATGCGAATGCGGGGATCAAGGGCAGCGGATGGGATAGCTGAAGGAGGCGATCGGTACTCCGCTCTCGCCTCATACTCCGCTGTCATGCCCCGGCTTGACCGGGGCATCCAGTACGCCGCGGCCTCGCGGCTCTATGACGACAGTCTCTGGAATACTGGATCGCCCGGTCAAGGCCGGGCGATGACAGTGAGTGCGTGGCGCGGCCATCGCATCTCGCTAGCAGCCGTTACGACTCGATCTTCACGTACTCGAAATCGCCGGGCTTGTTGTCGATGCCGACTTTCGGCGGCGAGATCCAGGAGGCGAACTGGCCGGTCTCGGTGACGGGCTGCATCAATGACGTGATGAAGTCACCGTCGCTGGCCGACGGCAGCCATTCGTCCTTGCGCTTGGCCCAGGTGGCATCGTCGATCAGAATGCCGTCGGGCGTCGCATGCACGTCCTTGAACTCGCCGATGTGGCGATGGAAGGCGACATTGGGCAAGGTCAGCTTGAAGTCGTAGCCCGCGGTCGAGATCACCTTGTTCCAGCGCAGCATACCCTTGACGCAATCCTGGCTGTAATCGTCGCGCAGGCGCATGTTGAGCGCGGTCAGCGCCGGCTCGTCAACCAGCTTGACCTCGCCGTTGATCAGCTTGAGCACCGGATAGGTGGAGTTCTTGAGCTGATGATCGTCGTCGATCTGGGTCTCGTGATAGCGGCCCTTGATGCCGGCGTTGAAGGCGTTGGCCGCGTTGGTCGAGACCTCCGAGCCGAACAGGTCGAGCGAGAGCGTATAGTGCAGGTTCAGCTTCTTCTGGATGGTCGGGAGATCGATGACGCCGAGCGCGCGGACCTTCGCGATGTCCGTGGGATCGGTGATGCCGGCCGCCTTCATCGCATCGCAAGTGCGCTGCACGACGCGGGTGATGCCGGTCTCGCCGACGAACATGTGGTGCGCTTCCTCCGTCAGCATGAAGCGGCAGGTGCGCGACAGCGGATCGAAGCCGGACTGCGCCAGTGAGTGTAGCTGCATCTTGCCGTCGCGGTCGGTGAAATAGGTGAACATGAAGAAGGACAGCCAGTCCGGCGTCGCCTCGTTGAAGGCGCCCAGCATGCGCGGCGCGTCGGCGTCGCCGGAGCGGCGGCGCAAGAGATCGTCGGCTTCCTCGCGGCCGTCGCGGCCGAAATATTTCTGCAGCAGGTAGACCATCGCCCAGAGATGGCGGCCTTCCTCGACATTGACCTGGAACAAATTGCGCATGTCGTAGAGCGAGGGCGCGGTCTTGCCGAGATGGCGCTGCTGCTCGACCGAGGCCGGCTCGGTGTCGCCCTGGATCACGATCAGGCGGCGCAGCATGGCGCGATGCTCGCCCGGGACTTCCTGCCAGGCCGGCTCGCCATAATGCTCGCCGAACGGCACGACGCGGTTCTCTTCCTGCGGCGCAAGGAGAATGCCCCAGCGATATTCGGGCATGCGGACGTAATCAAACTTGGCCCAGCCACGCGGATCGACCGAGTACGCCGTGCGCAAATAGACCAGCGATTCCTGGAAACCCTCAGGCCCCATGTCGCTCCACCAGTCCATGTAGCCGGGATGCCAGCCTTCCAGCGCTTTCAGCACCTGGCGGTCTTCGGCGAGATTGACGTTGTTGGGTATCTTGGTCGAGTAGTCGACGTTCATGATGTTCATGTTCATGGCCGTGCTCCTTGGTCTGTCCCGTGTCCCGGACGCTGCGAGCGCGAAGCGGTGCGCTGCAGAGCCGGGACCCATCGTCTGGTCGCTCTGGGTCCCGGTTCTGCGCAGCGGCATTGCATGCCGCAGCGCGCCCGGGACAGGATCGTCATTAAACCCGCGTCATATCGAATTTCGGCTTCTGGCCGCTGCCGTAGCGGCGCAGCGCGCCTTCCTCGCCGACGGCGTTCGGGCGCTGGAAGATCCAGTTCTGCCAGGCGGTGAGGCGGGCGAAGATCTTCGATTCCATCGTCTCGGGGCCGACGAAGCGCAGGCTCGCTTCCATGCCGGTGAGGCTGTCGGGCGAGAAGCTGGCGCGCTCCTCGAGAAACACGCGGACCTCGTCGTCCCAATCGATGTCGTCGAGCGCGAAGGTGACGAGGCCGAGCTCTTCGGCCTGCTCGGCATCGAGGCTGGTGCCGAGCGTCGCTTCCGCGCGCTCCAGATCGGACGGGTCGGCCTGGAAGCGCGATTGCAGCCGCGTCAGGCCATGGCTCATCGGATACGGGCCGAAATTCATCGCGGACAGTTCGATCGAGGGCGGCGGGCGGTTGTCGCCCTGGCGCGTGCCGATCAACATGTAGGAGCGGTCGGCGGCGAAGACGAGCTCGGCGAGCGTGCCGGCAAAGCAGGAGCCGGGCTCGACCAGCGTCACCAGCGTGCGCGAGGTGACGTCGACGCGCTTGAGCACGCGCTTCCAGTAATGCCTGATCTCGTTGACCAGCCAATGCGCCTTGTTGGCTTCGAGGAAAGCATCGCTGGCGAGCACATGGGCGCGGTCGCCATGGCTCTTGAAGACGAGCATGGCGATCTCGAGCTCGTTGATGCGTAAGTGCAGGATGGCGTCGTCGAGCTCGCGCGCCACCTGCAGCGGCCAGAACGAGGCGCCTTGCGCCATCATGCCGTCGATGTCGGCGGGCGGCGCGGTCTCCGGCGCCTTGATGGAGATGGTGGCGATGCGGGCGGTGCGATCGATGTCGACGGTGACGAGGCCGTAGCGGATGCTGTTTTGGTCGATCAGACGCTTGAGCGGCGTCAGCGCGATGCCCTTGCCGCTGCCCTTGCGGGTCGAGGCCGCCGCAAACTCCTCGGCGCGCTCGGCGATCTTGGCCTCGAGCTTGGAGTTCGGCGCGATCTCGTCGACGAGGCGCCATTGCACGGCGCGCTTGCCCTTCACGCCTTCCTCGATGGTGCAGAAGACATCGGCGTGATCGCGGCGCACCTTGCGCTTGTCGACGACGCGCGTCAGACCGCCGGTGCCCGGCAGCACCGCGAGCAGCGGCACTTCGGGCAGCGCTACGGCGGACGAGCCGTCGTCGGCGAGGATGATGTGATCGGTCGCGAGCGCCAGCTCATAGCCGCCGCCGGCGGCGGAGCCGTTCACGACGGTGATGAAACGCTGGCCGGAATTCTCCGAAGAATCTTCCATGCCGTTGCGGGTCTCGTTGGTGAACTTGCAGAAGTTCACCTTGTGGGCATGCGTGGAGCCCGCGAGCATGCGGATGTTGGCCCCGGCGCAGAACACGCGGTTCTTGGCCGAGCGCAGCAGGACGACCTTCACCTCGGGATGCTCGAAGCGCAGGCGCTGGACCGCGTCGGCCAGCTCGATGTCGACGCCGAGATCGTAGGAATTGAGCTTGAGCAAATAGCCCTCGAACAGGCCGCCATTCTCGTCGACGTCCATGGTCAACGTCGCGACGTCGCCCTCGACCGCGAGCTTCCAATGCTTGTAGCGGGACGGTTCGGTCTGGAAATCGATGAATGTCGCGCCGCCTGCGAGGCGCCGATCTTCCCCGGCCATGAGCCACCCTTAAGCTTGGTTATGCATTTCGAGCGTTAGATGCACAATAGTGCATCTAGCCCAGTCAGTCTAGCCCGAATCTCGGACTCACATGCACTTTGCTTCATCTCGATCGCATGCGCCTCATGCGGCCTGAAGCCCTGGATCGTCCCGCAAGGCGGCCTTTGCGAACTGCGTGATGGCATCGAGGGTGGGTCCCGGGGCCTCGCGATGGGGGGAATGCGCCGCGCCGGCAAAGACATTCAGGTCGACCGGGCAGTAACATTCCTCCTGCGCGATCTCGGCCTGGCGCAGCGTCCCATATTGATCGTCCGCGCCCTGCACGATCATGACGGGCACGCGGATGTAGGCGAGGTATTCGGAGATATCCCAATCGCGGAATTTCGGATCGAGCCAGGCGTCGTTCCAGCCCTGGAAGGCGTTGTCGACGTCCTTGTGCCAGCGCGCGAGCTTTGACCTGAGGTCCGTGGTCTCGAACGTCGTCTTGATCGTGGCGATCGATTTGACCGAGATGTCCTCGACGATGAAGTGCGGCGCGATCAGCACGAGGCCGTTGAGGCGATGATCCTGATGCGCCCCGGCATAGATGGTGGCGATCGAGGCACCATCGGAATGGCCGAGCAGGAGGCCGCGCTTGAACTGAATCGCATCGAGCAGCTTCGGCAGCACGTCCAGCGCCTCGCGGTGCATGTAGTCGAGTGGCCGCGGCAGCGCGACCGGGCTGGACTGGCCATAGCCTGCGCGCGAATAGGCGAAGATGCCCGCGCCCGTGGCCTGCTGGAGCTTCTCCGGGAAATCGCCCCAGAGGCCGACGGAGCCGAGGCCTTCATGCAGCATGACGATGGTAGGGGCGTCGGGGACCAGCGGCGCGAGCCATTTGTATTCGAGGCTGGCGCCGCCGATGCCGAGGAAGCCGGTGGGGGTGAGTTGGGTCATGGTCGAATTCCCATTCCTAGCCAAATGCCGAGATGCTCACCCTCCCCTGGAGGGGGAGGGTCGATTCACAGCGAGCGCAGCGAGATGTGAAGCGGGGTGGGGTGATCTCTCCGCAGATGCAGTGCCCGTGTGGAGAGATCACCCCACCCCGTCACGCGTCTCGCTACGCTCGATCGCGTGCCGACCCTCCCCCTCCAGGGGAGGGTAAGCAAGCGCCACACGCTCAATGCGCCCCTTCCCGCAGCTTGAACCGCTGGATCTTGCCGGTCGCCGTTTTCGGCAGCGAGTCCACCACGTCGATCCAGCGCGGATATTTCCAGGGGCCTATCTTCTGCTTGACGTGCTCCTTGAGCATCTCCTGCAAATCCGTCGTCTTGGCGCCAGGGCGCAGCACGACGAAGGCCTTGGGCTTTAGGAGTCCTTCCGGATCGGCCTCGGGCACGACGGCAGCTTCCAGCACCGCCGGATGCGTGATCAGCGCGCTCTCCACTTCGAACGGCGAGACCCAGATGCCGGAGACCTTGAACATGTCGTCGGCGCGGCCGCAGAAGGTGTAGCGGCCATCCGCGTCACGGACATATTTGTCGCCGGTGCGGGTCCACGGTCCCTCGAAGGTTCGGCGGCTCTTGTGACGCTGGTTCCAGTAGCCTTCGCCGGCCGAGGGCGCATCGACCAGGAGCTCGCCGACTTCGCCGTCGGCAACATCCTGCCCGGCTTCGTTGACGAGCCGCACCGCATAGCCCGGCACCGGCTTGCCGGACGAGCCGTATTTGATGTCGCCGGGCGCGTTCGAGAGAAAAATGTGCAACAGCTCGGTCGAGCCGACGCCGTCGAGGATGTCGACGTTAAAGCGTGCCTTCCAACTGTTGCCGACCGATTCCGGCAGCGCCTCGCCCGCGGAGGTGCAGATGCGCAACGCCTTGCCGCCGCGCTCGCTCTTCATCGTCTCGTCATTGAGCATCGCCGCGAACAGCGTCGGCACGCCGTAGAAGATCGAGGGATTGTAGCGGTTCATCAGGTCGAACATGCGCGCCGGGGTCGGCCGCTCGCTGTTGAGGATCACGCTGGCGCCGACCGACATCGGAAAGGTCAGCGCATTGCCGAGGCCATAGGCGAAGAACAATTTCGCCGCGGAGAGACACACGTCGCTCTCGCGAATGCCGAGCACCTGTTTTGCGTAGGTGTCGGCGGTCGCCTGCAAATTGGAATGGATGTGGCGCACGCCCTTGGGCATGCCCGTTGATCCCGACGAATACAGCCAGAACGCCGGCTCGTCCGGATGCGTCGCGGCGGTGGTGAACTGGTCGCTCTCGGCGGCCAGCTCTTCGGCAAGCTGCTTGTGGCCGTTCTGCTTGGCGCCGGAGACCACGACGTGCTCGAGGTCGGGCATGCGGCCGACGACGTCCTTGATGACGGGATAGAGCGCTTCGGACACGAACAGCACGCGCGCGCGGCAGTCGGCGAGGATGTAGGCGTATTGGTCCGCGGTCAGCAGCGTGTTGAGCGGCACCGGCACGATGCCGGCGCGGATCGCGCCCAGGAACACGATCGGGAAATCGACCGTATCGAGCATGATCATCGCCACGCGCTCCTCGCGGCGGACGCCGAGCCGGCGCAGCATGTTGGCGGCGCGCCGGGTCTGTTGCTGGAGCTCGCCATAGGTGAGCCGCGAGACGGTGTCATCGAAGGCCAGCTTGCTGCCCCTGCCCTCCTCGACGTTACGGTCGAGCAGCCAGGTCACCGCGTTGTAGGATCCCTCGCTCACGGACATCTCTCCCGAATATAGAATTATAATTCATAGAAAGACACCACGGCGGCTTGCTGTCAATGCCAGCAGGCACTATGTTTCATTAAAACGCGCCGCAGGACACCTGTAAAGAAGACTCATGACCGAAAGTCCCGACGCCGAATCCCACTTCCTCGAACAGCTCGGCCAGCGTGTGCGCACCATGCGCGCGCTGCGCGGCATGTCGCGCAAAGTGCTCGCGAAGGTGTCGGGAATCTCGGAGCGCTACATCGCGCAGCTCGAAAGCGGCAAGGGCAATGTCTCGATCGTGCTGCTGCGCCGCGTCTCCGACGCGATGGGCGCGCATCTCGAAGACCTGCTGCCAAGCGCCGATCCGACGCCGGACTGGCAGATGTTTCGCGACCTCTTGCGCAAGGCGACTCCCGGCCAGATCGCGCAAGCAAAGGATCTGCTCACTGGGGGCAGCGCCTCCGCGCCGCGGCGCGCGCCATTCTGCGGCATCGCGCTGATCGGCCTGCGCGGCGCCGGCAAGTCGACGCTTGGGCGGATGCTGGCGAAGAAGATCGGCTGGAGCTTTGTCGAGCTCAACAAGGAGGTCGAGCAGCAGAACGGCCTTTCGGTCGCGGAGATCATCGCGCTCTACGGCCAGGAAGGCTTTCGCCGCATGGAGCAGGCGGCGCTGCAACAGCTGCTGGCGCGCAACGAGCTGATGGTGCTGGCAACCGGCGGCGGCATCGTCTCCGAGCCCCTGACCTTCGACAAGGTCCTGAGCTCGTTCTACACGATCTGGCTGAAGGCCGAGCCGGAGGAGCACATGGCGCGCGTGCGTCGCCAGGGCGATCTGCGCCCGATGGCGGATGATCGCTCGGCGATGACGGAGCTGCGCAACATCCTGCTCAGCCGCGAGCCGCTGTATTCGCGCGCAACCGCGGTGGTGGATACGGCGGGACTGTCGGTCGACGCCGCCGCCGCGCGCCTGATCGATGCGGTGCGGCCGGTGCTGCAGAACGAGGCCCGCAGCTTCGGCCTACGCAGCGTGGCGCTGTAGAGAATGACCGACACGACCACCGCAATCTCCATGTTCGAGCGGATCGGCGGCCGCGCCACGATCGACGCCCTCGTCGACCGCTTCTACGACCGCATGGACACGCTGCCGGAGGCGAAGATCATCCGCGCCATGCATGCGGACGACCTCGGCCTGATCAGGGACGTGCTGAAGCGCTATCTCACCGAATGGACCGGCGGCCCGCGGCTCTATACGCCCGAGAGAGGCCATCCGCGGCTGCGCCAGCGCCATTTCGGCTTTTCCATTGGAGACGCCGAGCGCGACGCGTGGATGCTGTGCATGCGCGGCGCGATGGAGCAGACGATCACCGATGCCATCGCACGGGAGGATCTCGACAAGGCACTGTCGAACCTTGCGGATTGGATGCGCAACCGGCCGTGACAGGGCCGCCTTTGGCGCAGTCCGACGGCGTATCACGTGCCCTGCACCGGGTCATTTGAGTTCCGCCGCGATCGCCTGCTAAGCTCCAGACATGACCGAGATCCTCCGTGACACCGTGCGCGCGGACGCGAGCACACGCGAGATGGCAGCCGTGCTCTACAAGGCGGTGGAGCGCGAGGCGGACGAAAGGTAGCGTGCGATGGACGCGCCTCCCGATGTCGTTCGTCGACCGCCCTCGCCGCGCCTTGCGCGCCTGGTCTCCAGCATTTCGTTCTACCGCGAGCGCGGCATCGGCCTGGCCGCCTTCCGGCACGCCGCGCCGCTTACACTGCCTCTGCTGGTGAATTTGGGAACGCCCTTCCGTATTGCACTCGGACACCAACCTGACACCGCCGATGCGCGGCCGAGTTTCGCGGCGGGTCTGTTTCCCGGACCGGTCGTTATCGAATCCGACGGACACGCCGAATGCGTTCAGGTCGATTTCACGCCGCTCGGGGCGTATCGCTTCTTCGGAGGAGCCGTGCCCGATCTGACCGCACGGATCGTCGGACTCGACGACATTTGGGGGCGGCACGGTAGCGACCTCCGCGCGAGGGTGGCCGAGGCGGCCGGCTGGCAGCGACGATTCGAGATCGTGGAAGACTTCGTGCTTCGCCACGCCGTGCATGAGCCCTCGCCTGAGATCGCTTTCGCGTTGCAGACGCTCTGGCGAGGCGCGGGCGCGGTCAGAATCGCCGACATTGCCTCCGACATCGGCTGGAGCCGCAAGCATCTCACGCGCCGCTTCCACCACGAGATCGGTGTTCCGCCAAAGACGTTGGCCCAGATGCTGCGCTTTCATCGAGCTTGCATCCTGGCCCGGACGGACGGCACAGGCGGCTGGGCGGCCATTGCCGCGGAGGCCGGCTATGCCGACCAGGCACATCTTGCGCGCGATTTCCGCATCTTCAGCGGAGAGACACCGACCGGATGGGCCGCGCGGCTCGATGTCATCGATCCACGACTGATGCGCGACGGCGGCGGCTAGCGCCACGGGGGCGAGACACGGCTAGGTCCCATTTGTTCAAGCCGGCTGGCTTGATCCGGACTAGGGTCGGTTTCGCAACAGACAAGGACTTGCACCGGACTTGGAACGAGCTTGGAGAGTGTCATGAACCCGCCGAACGCTTATGAAGCGCCGCGCCTCTTCCACACCATGCGCTGCAAGGATACGGAGGCGATGATCGCCTGGCTGAAGAACGTTCTCGGCTTCACCGAACGCGTGGTGTACCGCAAGGAGGGCACGGTCGTTCACGTCGAGCTGGCGTTCGGATCGTCGATCCTCATGCTGGGCGCGCATCGCGACGACGCCTACGGCAGACAGGTTGGCGACATCGGCGGCCGGCGGACGGATGCCGTCTATCTCGCTGTTGATGAGCCCGACGCGCTCTATCAAAAGGTCAAGGCCGCCGGGGCGCAGATCGAGATGGAGCCCTACACGACCGATTATGGCAGCCGCGATTTCGCCGCGCGCGATCCGGAGGGCGGGCTCTGGAGCTTTGGCACCTATTGGCCCAAAGTCGGCGAGCAGCCGCTTCCCGGCTAGCGGGCGCTCGCGTCGGACAACGCTCGGGCGCTGCTTGAGCCAGCCGCATCCGCGCCGAGAATGCGCGCTGGCCGACCGTTTCCCCGCTAGATCGACCAGTAATTCGGATGCGGGTAGGGCCGCGAGCGGTCGCCCCAGTCGAACGCGTCGCCATCGAACTCGCACGGGCCGCTGCTGAGTTCGTCCAGCGTCTGCTCGATCTGGAACGCCTGCCGTGCCGGATCGTATTTCAGCGCGCTCCACTGCAGCGGATAATGGTGACGTGTACCGAGCAGCCCGCCGGTCTTGATCACGGCATAGGCGACCGTTCCGCTCATCTTGTCGAGCATCAGTCGCTCGATCGTGCCGAGCTTCGTGCCGTCGCGTCCGTAGACGGCGACGTGCTCCACGCGATCACTGGGAACCATGGTGTGTTGCATGGCGTGCTCCCTGGTCTTGTGTGGAGCGCATTATAGCTGAGTAGGGTGGGTTAGCGAAGCGTAACCCACCTCTTTAGTTTCCGCGTGGACGGAAGTGGTGGGTTACACCTTCGGCTAACCCACCCTACACGCTTACAGCAACTGCGAACGCACCGCCTCCGCACCGTCCCGCAACAGCGGCAGGAAGCGGTCGATCAGCTCCTGCGCCGGCACGCGGTCGACATGCGCGCCCATGTTGATGGCGGCGACGATCACGCCGTCGTAGCGGCGGACGGGGACCGAGATCGAGCGGAAGTGCGGCTCGGCCTCGCGGTCGACCAGCGAATAGCCCTGGGCCCGGTCGGCAGCGATGCGCGCGAGCAGCGCCTTCGGATCGGTCACCGTCTGCGGCGTCAGCGCCTCCCGTTTCATCGTCTTCAGCCGGGCAGCGAGATCGGCGTCGTCGAGTTGGCCGAGCATGGCGCGGCCGACCGAGGTGCAGAAGGACGGCAGGCGGTAGCCGATCTCGAGGCCGCCGGAGAACATGCGCGCCGGACTGCTGCGGGCGATGAACACGACCTCGTCGCGGTCGAGCACGGCCAGCGAGGAGATTTCATTCGCCGCCGTCGCAACGCGATCGAGCACCGGTTGCAGCACCGCGACGAGCTGGTTGGATCGCAAATAGGACGCGGCCAGCGTCAGCACATGCGGCGTCAGCGAGAACAGTTTCCCATCGCCGCTGACGAAGCCGCCGCGCTGGAGCGTGAACAGCATGCGCCGCGCCGTCGCGCGCGGCAGATCGGCAGTGCGGGCGAGATCGCTCAGCGTCATCGGGCCGGCATTTGTGCCGAAGCACTGCAGCAGGCGCAGCCCGCGGTCGAGGGCCTCGACGAAATCCGTTGCGCGCTCGTCAGTCTCAGTCCGCTTCAGCTTGGGCATGTCAGGGGAAAATCCTGCAAAATAGTACTTGCTGGCGCTCCAGCTCATGTCATAATTCGCCCATTCGTTCAATAGGCGAACAGAACGCTTCTCCAGAAAAGGACGCGACCGCCATGATGAGCCAGGAGCAGAACGACCTGATCACCCGCACCGGGCCGAAGGATCCGTGCGGGAAGCTGATGCGGAGCTACTGGCAGCCGGCGGCGCTGGTGGACGAGCTGGAGGGTGCGCGGCCGATCCGTCCGGTGAAACTGCTCGGCGAGAATCTGGTGCTGTTCCGCGATGAGACCGGGCGCTATGGGCTGATCGACCGCCACTGCGCCCATCGCGGCGCCGACCTCGCCTTCGGACGGCTCGAGCATGGTGGCCTGCGCTGCGCCTTCCATGGCTGGCTGTTCGACGCCACCGGCCAGTGCATCGAGACGCCGGCCGAGCCGAAGGATTCCAAGCTTTGCCAGAACATCCGCCAGCGCTCCTACCCCGTCGTCGAGAAGAGCGGCATCCTATGGGCCTATCTCGGCGAGGGTGAGCCGCCGGCGTTCCCGGAGCTCGACTGCTTCATTGCACCAAGCAGCCATACCTTCGCGTTCAAGGGGCACATGGCCTGCAACTGGCTGCAGGCGCTGGAGGTCGGCATCGATCCCGCCCACGCCTCCTATCTGCACCGCTTCTTCGAGGACGAGGACACCTCCACCGCCTATGGCAAGCAGTTTCGCGGCGCCTCCGCCGGCAGCGATCTGCCGATGACGAAGATCCTGCGCGAATACGATCGCCCGATCATCAATGTCGAGCACACCGAATACGGCCTGCGCCTGATCGCGCTGCGCGAGATCGACGAGGAGCGCACCCATGTGCGTGTCACCAACCAGCTGTTCCCGCACGGCTTCGTCATCCCCATGAGCACGGAGATGACGATCACGCAGTGGCACGTGCCTGTCGATGACGAGAACTGCTATTGGTACGCGATCTTCACCAGCTATTCGAACCCGGTCGACAAGCAGAAGATGCGCGACCAGCGGCTCGAGCTCTACGAGCTGCCCGACTACAAATCGCGCAAGAACCGAGCTAACGATTACGGTTTCGATCCGCACGAGCAGCAGACCGCGACCTATACCGGCATGGGCAACGACATCAACGTCCACGACCAGTGGGCGGTGGAATCGATGGGCGCGATCCAGGATCGTACCAAGGAGCATCTCGGACAGAGCGACAAGGCGATCGTGCAGTATCGCCGCCTGCTGCGGCAGGAGATCGAGAAGGTCTCCGGCGGCGAGAGGCCGATGCTGTTTCTGGACGCGGCCAACGCGCGCAGCATTCAGGGGCCAGCGACGATGGACGGCATCGGACCGACGCGGGGCTGGGAGACCTATTGGATGGAAGTCGACGTCAAGCGCCGCCGCGGCGCGCCATGGACCGCGCCGGTGCCGAAGGAGATCGCGGACAACGTGCACCGGCTGACGGCGGCCGAGTGACGTCTATCCTCGTCATTGCGAGCGAAGCGAAGCAATCCAGTCTGTCACCGCGGATGCATTTCTGGATTGCTTCGTCGCAAGAGCTCCTCGCAATGACGGAGAATGTGGCGCATGCTTCGCGCCTCACGACTGGAGGAGTAGCAAAGTGACTTTCGTCGCGCGACATGCGCTGTGGTCGGATGAGCAGAGGGACGCAGCCCAGCGCATGCGCCGCATCGCCGAGGAGAAGAACCTCGAGGTCATCCGCCTCGCCTTCCCCGACCAGCACGGCATCCTGCGCGGCAAGACCATCGTCGCATCCGAGGCGATCGCCTCGCTGGAGAGCGGCTGCTCCATCACCACCACCATGCTGGCCAAGGATACCTCGCATCGCACGGTATTCCCCGTGTTCACGGCAGGCGGCGGCTTCGGCATGAAGGAGATGGAGGGCGCGGCCGACGTGCTGATGGTGCCTGATCCCACCACGTTTCGCGTGCTGCCGTGGGCGCCCACCACGGGCTGGGTGCTGTGCGACCTTTATTTCAACGACGGCCGTCCCGTGCCTTTCGCGACGCGCGGGCTCTACAAGCGCGTCCTCGGTGAGCTCGGCACGCGCGGCCACGATTTCGTCGCGGGGCTCGAAGTGGAATTCCACATCTTCAGGCTCGACGATCCGCATATGCGCGCGGAAGACGCAGGCCAGCCCGGCACGCCGCCCTCGGTCAGCCTGCTCAGCCACGGCTATCAATATCTCACCGAGCAACGCTTCGATCAGATGGAGCCGGTGCTGGAGATCCTGCGCCGCGACATCGTCGCGCTGGGGCTGCCGTTGCGCTCGGTCGAGGTGGAGTTCGGCCCCAGCCAGTGCGAATTCACGTTCCAGCCGAAGAAGGGCGTGGAGCCCGCCGACAACATGGTGCTGTTCCGCAGCGCGGTGAAGCAGATCGCGCGCCGCCATGGTTATCACGCCACCTTCATGTGCCGGCCGAAGCTGCCGAACGTGTTCGCGAGCGGCTGGCACCTGCATCAGTCGATCGTCTCGCGCGCGAGCGGCGACAATCTGTTCATGGCCCAGGAAGCGGCGAAGGATGGCGGCGAGCCGCTCAGCGCGTTCGGCAAATCCTACCTCGCCGGCCTGCTCGATCACGCCCGCGCCTCGACATTGTTCACCACGCCCACCATCAACGGCTACAAGCGCTATCGCTCCTATTCGCTGGCGCCCGACCGTGCGATCTGGGGCCGCGACAATCGCGGCGTGATGATCCGCGTGCTCGGCGGCGCCGGTGATGCCTCAACGCGCCTGGAGAACCGCATCGGTGAGCCCGCGGCCAATCCCTATCTCTACATGGCCTCGCAGATTCTCTCCGGCCTCGACGGCGTCGACCGCAAGCTCGATCCCGGCCCCTCGGCCGACACGCCCTACGAGACCAAGGCGCCGCCATTGCCGAAAAGCTTGCGCGATGCGGTCTCAGCGCTCAAGGACGACCCGTTCTTCCGCGAGAAGCTCGGGGCGGAGTTCGTCGACTACTACACCCACATCAAGAACGCCGAGATCGACCGCTTCCTGTCGGAAGTGACCGACTGGGAGCATCGCGAATATTTCGAGGTGTTTTGAGCAGGTCGGGCTCGCCGGCGCCGGCGCCTCACTTCAGCCGAATCGTGTCCACCCGGCGGCACTGGACGCAAAAATAAACGTGCTCCGCAGGCAGCGTGACTATTCCAGGTAGTGTCGCCAGGAACTTCATCGGGCGCCTGCATTTTGAGCAGATGAGGATCGGCGGCTCGTCTTCGCGATCGGAACTCATACAACAACCGGGGTCTGAAAGCCGCCCGCACGATACTGCCGCGCTGCGCACGCTTCATCTCGGGACAACTACCGGCCTCTATCGGAATCCGGTCAGGCCTTGATCGGCACGCTGCTTCACGCCGGCGTGAGGCGACTTCTTCCGGAATGTTCCGACGACATCGCGCCGGCCCCGGACGAAGCCATTTTCCTCATCCGGCGAAAAACGCCGGAAAGGCAGGCGGCGTACAACGCCTTCCAATGATCAACAACGGAGTTCGGTCATGTGGAGTCAGCTTTTCAGCCTGATCTATCGCCTGTCCTGCCGGACCACCCTGGTCGAGATCGGCGTGCACCGTCTCGCGCGTTGAGCCCCACGGGAATTAGGTAAGATCGATTGACCAGATGACGGGGATTTCCATGCGCAAGCTGATCCTGATCGCTGCGATGTCGCTGCTCGCAAGCCAAGCCCACGCCGGAGGCTCGCGGAGCCTCAGCCTGGCGGCGGCCAATCCGAACCAGCCGGCCACCGAGCAGCCGGCCGCCACGCCGCCGCAGGCGACGCAAGCCTCACCGGCAAACGTCCAGACGCCGGCCGCGCCCGCCGCGACGACACCGACAGCCGCAGCTCCGGCGCAATCAACCACCACGCCGGCGGCAAAGACGACCGAAACGCCAAAGCCGAAACGCCGGCAGCCGTCCGTGGAAGCCCGTGTGATCCGCGAACTGCACCGCCACGGGATCTATTGGTAATCGTCCGGCCGCATCCGCCCGGCAGCTACGCTCACCAGCGATAGCCGAGCGTGGCGATGACGGTGAGCGGCGCACCCCGGTAGCAATAACCGACCTGACAGGTCGTGTAGTGCACATTGAACAGGTTCTTGGCGTTGACCTGGAACTGAAGCCCTTTCAGCTCCTTCGCCGCCTGGCCGAAATCGTATTTCAGCGCCGCGTCGACCAGCGTCACCGAGCTGTTCCTGAACGTGTTCAGATCATCGCCATAGCTCCAGGACATGTAGCGCGCGCCGGCACCGACGCTCAGGCCCGCGAAGGGGCCAGCCAGCGGCAGGGCATAATTCCCCCACAGTGTCACGGTGTGCGGAGGATTGCCGGACGGAAACTTGCCGACCAGCGCGCTGTCGCCGGCCTGCTTGGTGACCATGTCGAGATAGGTGTAGGACGAGGTGATATCGAAACCGTTGCCGAGGCTTGCGAGCCCCTGCAATTCGAAGCCGCGGCTTTGAATCTCGCCGCGCTGGATCGTCACGCCCGCGCCCGTCGTCACCAGGCCGCCATCCTGGGTCAGGTCGAACAGCGCGGCGGTGATGAAGCTCCGCGTCCCCAGCGGCTGATACTTCACGCCGATCTCGGTCTGCTTGCCGGTGGTCGGCTTGAAGAAGGCGCCCGACGGATCGACGCCGAGATTGGGAAAGAACGACGTCGAATAGGCGACGTAGGGCGCCACACCGGAATCGAACACATAGGTCAGTCCTGCCCGCCCGCTATAGGCCTGATCGGACTGCGCCTGTCTCGTCAGCGCGAACAGGTCCTCGCTCGTGGTGCGGACCCAGTCGCTGCGGCCGCTAAGCGTCAGGATCCAGTGGTCCAGCTTGGCCTGATCCTGAATGTAGACGCCGGACTGGGTTTGCCGCTGCGCCGTGGAGGACGAGATCGCGGGATCCGGAATGGATTCCGGCGCATAGACCGGCGCAGCCAGATTGAGATCGGACACGCCGAAGCCGAACCCCTGCTTGTCGGTGAACCTCGACGACGTATAGTCGGTGCCGACCAGGAGCGTGTGCTGCACGGGGCCAGTGGAGAGCCTTGCCTCGACCTGGTTGTCCATGATGGCCGATTGCAGCGTGTCGTGGACGTAGCCGGTATAACGCGACACGACATTGCCGACGGGAACACCGAGAAAGCCGACGTAGCGCGTAACCGCGTCGAGATCGACGTAGCGGAATTTCTGGCGAACGGTCACGGCGTTGTTGAACGCGTGCTCGAACAGATAGCCGACCCGCCCCTGCTCCTGATCGAGCGAATTGTAAGACGGGCTGCCCGTGAAGATATCCGTGGTGGTGCCGGTCCCCGCCGAATAGGTGAACATCGAGCCCGGCGTCTTCGATCTCTGATAGGCGCCGAGAAGCGTGAGGGTTGTCGATTGATCCGGTCGCCAGGTGACGGCCGGAGCGACATAGGTGCGATTGTCCTTGCCTCCCGGCACGAAGACGTCGGCGTCGCGCACCACGCCGGTCAGCCGATAAGAGAATTGGCCGTTGGGATCGATCGGCCCCGAGACATCGAAATTGCCCTGGACGCGATCGCGGTCGCCGAACAGCGTCTGCACCTCGTGGAACGGCTGGCTGGTCGGCAGCTTGCTTTGCAGATCGATCAGTCCGCCTGGCGAGCCGAGGCCATAGAGCGCCGAGCTCGGGCCGCGGACCACGGTGATGCTGTCGACCCCATAAGGCTCCGTCTTGAACACGCCAAGGCCGGCGCCGACGAGACGCAGGCCGTCGAGATAGATGCCGTTATAGGTGATGTCGAAGCCCCGGATCGAGATGGCGTCGAAGCGCGGATCGTAGCCCGAGGCATCGATGCGCACGCCCGGCTCATAGCCGACTGCTTCCGTCAGCGTCTGCACGGCGCGGTCGTTGAGCTCCTTGCGCGTCACGACCGAGATCGACTGCGGTGTCTCCAGCAGGGGCGTGTTCGTCTTGGTGCCTGCGGAGCTGCCGTTCGCGACGTAGCTGTTCTCGCTCGACATCGTGGCGCGACTGCCACCTGCCTCGCGCGCATCCCGGCTTCCGGCTTGCCTGGAGGCGGCATCGCGTTGCGCCGCGACACGGCCGCGCTGCGATGGTGAATTGCGCTGGGTAGACGGGGCGCGCGGACGCACCTGGCTCGGCGCCTCCACGGTGACGGGCGGCAATGTCGCGGCCGTTGATCCCGAATTGGTCCCGGAGACCTGTGCGAGGCTCGGCGTCGACTGCAAAACCGCGCCCAGACCGGCCACACCCAGACCAGCCTTCATCACCCGTTCCCAACCGAACGTTTGCCCGTCGCCACGCCTCATCGTCTTCCCCAAGCTCCGTCTTTGGACAACCCGGGAGTAACCAGATCGAGGCGCACGGCGCCTTTGCGACCGCGCAAATCGCCTTTGATTCCACGTGGAGGCTTTCAAGACTGAGGCCTGAGGCCGCGCATCGCGTGCTGCTGTTACTGGCAGCGGCTCGGCGAATGACCGAAGCGCCTGCGAAAGGCCGTCGCGAAGTTCGCCGGATGGGTGTAGCCGACCCGATAGGCCGCCTCGGTGACCGACAAGCGCTGGTGTATCAGAAGGGATCGTGCGGTATCGAGCCGGCGGGCCCTCAGATAATCGATGGAGCTCTCGCCATAGGCGATCTGGAATTTCTGATTGAAAGATCGTCGGCTCAGGCCTGCGTTGCGCGCCAGCTCGTCGATGCTCCAGGGATAGGCAAGGTCGGCGTCCATCCGCTCCTTGGCCGATTGCAGTCGAATGCGCTGGAGATCTGTCGCCGGATCAACCGCGATCCGGCCGCACTCACCGAACAAGACATGGACGACGATCTCGGCGGCATGCGCCGACAACAACAATCGCGCCGCGTTTCCGGCGACCGGCGGCGAGAACATTTCCGCCGCGACCGCCCGCACCCGCGCTGGTGCGGTCCGCGAGACGATGACCGCACCAGATCTCTCGTCCTTGAACAGCGCCCGAAACGCGGCGCCGAGTCCGAGCTGATCGATGGAAGCTTCGGGCAACGCGAGGCCGATGGCGGGCCGCTCCCCACACCGCACTGAGCGTTTCACGGCGAGGGACTCGCGCACGGCCATCACGCCCATCCGCCTCTCGCCGATTGAGCGCGTCAGAGTGCCGCGGCCAGTGTCGGCTTCATCGAACGCTACCGAGATGAACAGGCCCGGCGCCGCGATTGCAGGCCCCTCGGCGTCTGCTCGAAACTCACCTTTGACGAACACACAGCCCGGATAATCCAGCCATTGGGCGGCCCCTCGCTGTGCGGAACCGATGTCGTCCTGAGGCAACCCGACAATTTGCTCGTAAAAGTCCCGCATCGAATCCACAACGCCGCGCCTTCTTTGACGGCTGACGGCGGCGCGCTCAAGAGCTCAGCGCGCAGTTTGGAGGATTTCGAAATTGGATTTGCTCGAAGGAAGCTTGCGTTGCGCCGGGAAGGCAACGAACGCGTCAGATTCCCAGATATTTGTGCTGCAAGTCCGGCGCGGCCATCAGTTCGTCGGAGGTGCCGCTCCACACCGTCTTGCCGCGCTCGATGATGTAGTGGCGATCGCAGATGCGGGCGAGATGATCGACGTTCTTGTCGACGACCAGGATCGACTGGCCCCGGCTCTTGAGCAACGACAGGCAGTTCCAGATTTCTTCGCGGATCAGCGGCGCGAGGCCCTCGGTCGCTTCGTCCAGGATCAGGAGTTTGGGATTCGTCATCAGCGCGCGGCCGATTGCGAGCATCTGCTGCTCGCCGCCGGAGAGCTGGTTGCCCATGTTGGACGCACGCTCGGCCAGGCGCGGGAACAGCACGTAGATGGCCGCGAGCGTCCAGGGATTATCGCTGTTGAAGCGATCGGCCGCAGCCGCGACCAGGTTTTCGCGCACGGTGAGGTTCGGGAAGATCTGGCGTCCCTCGGGAACGAGACCGACGCCCAGCTTGGCGATTCTGTAGGACGGAAGCTGCCGCACCTCAGCGCCCGCGAAACGAATGGTGCCTGCGCGCGCCGGCGTCAGGCCCATGATGGAGCGGATGGTGGTGGTCTTGCCCATGCCGTTGCGGCCCATCAGCGAGACCATCTCGCCCGGCTTGATCGACAGCGACAGGCCGAACAGCACCTGGGACAGGCCGTAACAGGTCTCGATGCCGTCGACGTCGAGCAGCGTGTCAGTCATGATGCGTCACCACGTGCTGATCGCCGAGATAGGCGCGCTTGACGTCTTCGTTGGCCCGGATCGCGGCCGGATCGCCGGAGGCGATGACGCGGCCATAGACCAGCACCGAGATGCGGTCGGCGAGCGCGAACACCGCCGGCATGTCATGCTCGACCAGCACGATCGAGACCTCCTTCCGCAGCTCCTGGAGCAGCTTCACCATGCGCTGGGATTCGGTGACACCGAGGCCGGCCATCGGCTCGTCCAGCAGCAGCAGCTTCGGCTTGCTGGCGAGCGCAACGGCAAGCTCGAGCTCGCGACGCTCGCCATGGCTGAGCCTGTTCACCACGACATCGGCCCGATGGCCGAGACCGACGCGGTCGAGCGCGGCGTGTGCGGCATCGCGCAAGGGTCGCTCCTTGCGCGCGTTGGCGAAGAAGCGAAACGAGGTGCCGGCATGCGCCTGCGCCGCCAGCGCGACATTGTCGGCGGCGGTGAAGTCGAGCAGCAGCGAGGTGATCTGGAACGAACGCGCAAGACCGAGCGCGCAGCGGCGATATGCCGGCAAGTGGGTAATGTCCCGCCCCGCCAGCGAGACGCTGCCGGAATGCGGCGCGAGATGTCCGGTGAGCTGGCTGATCAGCGTGGTCTTGCCGGCACCGTTCGGGCCGATGATGGCGTGCAGCTCGCCGGATGCGACGTCGAGCGAGACGTTGTCGGTCGCGATGATGCCGCCGAAGCGGCGCACCAGCTTTTCGACGCGGAGCAAGGGTTCAGCCACGGCCAGCCCTCCCGAGCACGCCCATGATGCCGCCGCGGCCGAACAGCACGATGAGCAGCAGCAGCGGCCCCATGATCAGCGCCCAATATTCGGTGATCTGCGACAGGAACTCCTCCAGCAGCAGGAACACCACCGCACCCATGATCGGGCCGAACAACGTGCCCATACCGCCGAGGATCACCATCACCATGAGGTCGCCGGAGCGGGTCCAGTACATCACGGCCGGGCTGACGAAATCGGTGTTGTTGGCGAGCAGCGCGCCGGCCAAGCCACACATGGTACCCGATATGACGAAGCAGACCAGCTTGTAGCGCTTGGCCGGGAAGCCGATCGCCTGCATGCGCTGCTCGTTGGAGCGCAGGCCCTGCACCACGAGACCGAAGCGCGAATTGACGATGCGCCAGATCAGGAAGACGACGCCGAACAGGCAGGCGAGGCAGAGATAGTAGAACTGCACGCGATTGCCGAGATTGATGAGACCGGAGAAGTCGCTGCGATTGTAGATCGTGAGGCCGTCGTCGCCGCCGTAACGCGCCAGCCCCGAGGCGACGTAATAGGCCATCTGCGCGAAGGCCAGCGTAATCATGATGAAGTAGACGCCGCGGGTGCGAAGCGAGAGCGCGCCGATCACGAGCGCATAGATCGCAGACGCGGCGAGCGCGACCGGAAACTGGATGAAGCCGGAACCTAAGCCTTCCTGCGCGAGCATGCCGACGGCGTAGCCGCCGATGCCGAGATAGGCGGCATGGCCGAAGCTCATCATGCCGCCAAACCCCATGATCAGGTTGAGGCTCGCGGCCGCCAGCGCCAGGATGATGATGCGGGTGAACAGCGTCAGGATGAAGATGTTGCCGGACAGCTGCGAATAGAGCGGCAGCAGCACGAGGCCCGCCAGCATCAGGGCCGTGACGGCCTTGCTCACGCTCAAACCCTTCATCGACGGTTGGCCGGAAACAGCCCCTCCGGCCTTACCACCAGCACGATCGCCATCAGGAGATAGATCAGCATGGAGGACAGCGCGGGTGCGGCGGTGGACGCGGCGGCGCCGCTCAGCACCTGGCGGAGCAGGTTCGGCAGGAAGGCGCGGCCGAGCGTGTCGATCATGCCGACGAAGATCGCGGCGAGGAAGGCGCCGCGGATCGAGCCGATGCCGCCGATGACGATGATGACGAAGGCGAGGATCAGGATGTTCTCGCCCATGCCGATCTGCACGGTGAGGATCGGCGCCTGCATCAGGCCGGCGAGGCCCGCGAGCGCGGCGCCCAGGCCGAACACCAGCGTGTAGAGCAGCTTGATGTTGATGCCGAGCGCACCGATCATCTCGCGGTTGGAGGCGCCGGCGCGGATCAGCATGCCGATGCGGGTGCGCATCACGCCGAGATAGAGCAGGAGCGCGACCAGCAGCGCCACCGCGATGATGGCGAGCCGATAGGCGGGATAATGAATGCCGGGCAGGATTGGCACCGGCACCGTGAGCCAGGCCGGCAGCGGCAACGCCAGGCCCGCCGGGCCCCAGATCAGCCGCACGGCTTCATTGAAGAACAGGATCAGGCCGAAGGTCGCGAGCACGTGGTCGAGATGGTCGCGGCCGTAGAGATGCCGCAGCGCCGTCACCTCCAGCACGATGCCGAGCACGAGCGTGGCTCCCAGCGCCATCAGCGCGCCGAGCAGGAAGCTGCCGGTCCACGCCGCGAAGGTCGCGGCGAAATAGGCGCCCATCATGTAGAGCGAGCCGTGCGCAAGGTTGACGAGATCCATGATCCCGAACACCAGCGTCAGGCCGGCGGCGAGCAGGAACAGCAGCAGGCCGAACTGCAGCCCATTCAAGAATTGTTCGACGACGAGCAGCATCAAGACTCTTTCAGGCGCGCGCAGCGTTGCGCCGATGTTCGAACACAGTCGCCATCAGTGAAAGAGCTCCCCCTGCCTCTTCAAGGCCGAAAAATGGGTAATGGCAGTATCGTTCCTAGGCAAGAGCGATTCGACACCAGACATGCACTTTGTTGCATCTCGGCACATGCGGATTGCACCCGGCAGCACGATCTAGAAAACATTTTAGGCTTAAAACAATTCGGAGCAATAGAGGATTTTAGGCATCCGGCGCTTCTTCGTGCAGCAAAGGGGCGCCGATATGCGCCTTGCAATGCAAAAAGGCTGCCGCCCGCCGTGAGGCAACCTGCCGCACTCAAATGACATCACCCTCTCACCGGCTGGCGATGAGAGGGTGCGATCATGTTGCGCCTAGTGCGACGTCATCTGCCGGGGGAGCTCCTCCGGCTCGGTGAGGACGCTGTTGGCCGTCGATGCCTCCAGGGCCGCCATCCGAAACAGATAGGCGAGCGTCGTCAATCCGGTGTCTTCCGCCATCTGCGCCAGCTCGAGCGCCATGTCGGACATGTAGCCGAGATCCTCGTCCCGGATTTGCGCCATGATCTGGCTGTCCCGCATCACGTTCGACATTTCAGGCGCTCTTTCGTTGCGCGGCAGCATGACCGCGGAGGTTGGCACGGGCGATGCAGTCGATCCGCGGACCGTCCTGCTGGACGATGCTCGTCATCCCAATACGGTCGCGCACGACATCGAGCGACTCCTGGCGCATCTCGATGGTCGCCGCCATGGTCCAGGAATTCTCCACCAGCGCCGGCAATCCCAACGGCGTCACGACAAATCCGATGTCGTGGAACCGCGGCAACCACCACGTCTCCATGACGAGGCAGAGCCGTTCGATGCCCTGATCGAGACAGAATTCCTGCGCGGCCGCCATCAATTGTAAATTGAACTCGCCATCGCGGCGCTCGCGCGTGACGAAGAAGCGCGACCACTCCCAGACCAGCGGGTCCGCAGGGCAACCGCGCACCGCGGCGAGATGCGGGAAAACCTCGCTCATCATCGTCGGCCGGGTGGTCGGATACAGGCGGGAGCCGCCGAGCACACGGCGGTTTTCGAGAGCCAGCAGGTAGACCGCGTCCTCGTTGTCGTAGGTGTCGATCTCGCGGCCATCGGGCTTGCGAAGCGCCTCCCATTTCCGCTCCTCGACGAAAATCTCGTGACGAATTCGGAAATGCTGTTCGAGAACGTCCTCGTATAGGTGCCGATTGACGCAAGAAATCACATGAATCATGAAGTCCCCCATGGCTTGAAATGGGGGCAGCCTCAGCGAAAAAGGAAAAATCGACTATTGGGAAATTTCCCAGTAGGCGAAGATTTCAGGGAGTGATGATTCTGTGGCGGATCGCGATGGCGACCGCATGCGTCCGGTTGACGGCGCCGAGCTTGCGCGCAGCAGTTGCAAGATGCTCTTCGGCGGTGCGTTGCGTGATGTGCAGGATCTCGCCGATTTCCCAGGCAGACTTGCCTTGCGAGGCCCAGGCGATCACCTCGCGCTCGCGGGGGGTAAGACGCGTGGACGGATGCGGCACCGGCTCCAGCAAACGGCGGATGTGATCGAAGCCGTACATCCCGATCAGGTGCAGCGCCGGCTTGCTGCGCGCATTGAGATCGAGGTGGACGCCGCCGAGCGAGACGCCGGCCTCATAGCCAGTCAAGCCGTGGATCGGCACGACGAAGCCGCGCGACATGCGAAAATCGGCTGCGCGCCGCATCACCTCGACCGCACCGGGCTCCAGCTCCGGATCGTACGGCGCTTCGGACCATTCGAAAGGGTTCACCGTCTGCCGGCATTTGCGAACCACGGGATCGACCCGGTCGTAGCTCTTTTCGGTATAGAGGCTGAACCACTCCGCCGGCCACTTCTTGGCAAGCACCATCTGGGAAAAGCGCTGCTCGGGATTCGGCAAGCCCGTCACGATGATATGTTCGAAACCGTAGCGACCGAACGCGGTTGCAAGCGCGTCCATGGCGTCCGAAACCTTGGTATGGGCTGCGAGCCCTTCGATGAAATCGAGCGCCTCCCGGCCATAATCAACGGCGGACATCGTAAGTTTCCTGACCCTCGCCGCTCCCGTATAGCACGTATTCGCAGACTGCCTCAATTCGCTATGGCAGTAGTTTCCCGGTGCTCATCCGTTCTGAAGATTTAAACTACTTGTGGCAGAATTGACGCCACGATACACCTGAAGGCGTCGAAGCGGGAAACCAACGATGGAAGACGAGGATATCGCCCTCAACAGTGTGCTCGGCCTGGAATTGAACCGCGTGTTTTTTGCCGTCCGCGAAACCGCAAACAAGCAGAAGATCATCGAGTTTGCGCGCGAGGTGCTGCAGAGCGAGCGCGCGGAGCTGGCCGGGAGCGTGTTGCCGGAAGGGCCAGCGAGCTAGAGTGCCGTTGCAACAGCCGAAGCAACAGATCGCGCCACGAGAACGCCTCTCCATCTGAACGCGCGGATTTTAGTCGAACACTCTGACCGGGAAGTTGCTTCGTCATCATCCGCAACGAGCCTGCTGCGCTCTTACCCTCCCCTGGAGGGGTCCGGGACGAGCGTAGCTCGCCCGAGGGTCGTCTCATATTGAGCGCAGCGAAATGTGAGACGGGGTGGGGTGACGGTCCCTCCGCGACGAACAGTGCCCGAGTGGAGAGATCACCCCACCCCGCTCGCGCTTCGCGCGATCGACCCTCCCCCTCCAGGGGAGGGTAAAGCACCGCGCCTCCGTCCACATCGACACACACTTGCCGCTGGATGACATCGCATCTCTCGTGAGATGATCGCCGCCACGATCTCTTGTCGATGCCAGGGACATTTCAAGGCCATGATGACGCTGCGCCAGGTCGAAGTGATCCGTGCCGTGATGGTGACGGGCACCATTGGCGGTGCGGCGAAGCTGCTCAACGTCTCGGCGCCGGGGATCAGCCGCCTCGTCAAATACACCGAGCGCTCGCTCGGCATCCGCTTCTTCCAGCGCCAGAATGGGCGCTACTTCCCGACGCCGGAAGCCGAGAACATTTTCGAGCAGATCAACGGCGTCTACAAGAAGGTCGACGACCTCTCCGAGATCATCTCCAAGATCGGCCGCGGCGGCCTCTCGGAATTACGCATCGGCTCGGTGCCGAGCATCTCGCAGGTGATGGTGCCGCGCGCGATCGAGCGCGTCCGCCGCCGCTATCCCGATCTCGGCATCGACATCAACATCCTCAAGCTCGAGGAAGCCATCGACTACCTGATGCTCGGCCGCGGCGAGTGCGTGGCGATGAGCTATCGGCTCGAGCATTCCGGGCTCGACTTCATGCCGCTCGCCTCGGGCGAGCTCTATTGCATCGTGCCGCCGGGCCACGAGCTCTCCGGCCGCAAGCAGGTCTCGGCCGCCGAGATCACGCGCTATCCACTGATCGGCATCGATCCCAACGATCCCTATGGCCGCATCATGGCCGAGATCTTCGCGCGCCATCGGCTCGACTACAACATCACCATCCGCGCGCGCTTCGGCACCACCGTCTGCGCGCTGGTGAAGGCGGGGCTCGGCATCGCCATCATCGACCAGTTCACGGTGGCCCATGGCGGCTATCCCGGCATCGAGCTCTTGAAGATCGCCGAGCCGACGCGGTTCGACACCTATGTTGCGGTCAAGCGCGGCACGCCGCTGTCTCTGCACGCCGAATACTTCATCGAGGCGCTGCGCACCGAGATGCGCGCGGTCGAGCCGTCCCGCGGCAGTGGCAAGGCCGCCCCGGCCCGCGGACGAAGGAAGTAACATGATGTTAGGTTTGCAGGACAAAAGGGTAATTGTGTTAGGCGGGGGAAAGACTATCGTCGCAGCTGGAATTGCACAGATTTCCCCGCTAATGGCCGGGGCCGGATGCTCCCAACGAAACGATCGCGAACCATGTCGAAACGCGGATACGCCGCCAGCAAGAAGCTCCTCACCGGCCTGATCGGCGCGCCGATCGCGCATTCCGCGTCCCCCGCCATGCACGAGCGCGCCGCCGAGGCGCTCGGCCTGCGCGGCCATTACCAGCTCATCGAGGTCGCCGGCGCCGATGCGGCCGGGCTGCGCATGATGCTGGAGGGCGTCCGGCGGCTCGGCTTTGCCGGCGTCAATGTCACCTACCCCTATAAGGAAGCGGTCGTGCCGCTGCTCGACGCACTGGCGCCAGGCGCGGCCAGCATGGGCGCGGTCAACACCGTCGTCGTCCGGGATGGCCGGCTGACCGGCCACAACACCGACACCACGGGTTTTGCGCGGGCGGTGATGCCGTTGCTGGCGTCGTCCGGCAACGCCGTCGCCGTGATCGGCGCCGGCGGCGTCGGCAAGGCCATCGCGTTTGCGCTGGCGAGCCTGAAAGTAGCCGACATCCGCATTCTCGACAGCGAGCCGGCGCGCGCCGAGAAACTGGCCGCCCTGCTCGCCTCGCGCGGCGCCCGCGTCGCCACCAGCGTCGAGGACGCCCTCGAGGGCGCGACCGGTCTCGTCAACGGCACGCCGGTCGGCATGCTGCCGAACCGTGACACGCCGGTTCCGGTGGGGCTGCTCAGGGCGGACCTTTGGGTCGCCGACGCCGTCTATTCGCCCTTGATCACGCCGCTGCTGGCCGCAGCGCGAGAGAAAGGCGCCCGGATCATGACCGGCCGCGAGCTCGCGATTTACCAGGCCGCCGACGCCTTCGAACTGTTCACAGGCCTTGCCCCATCGACCGAGATCATGGGAGAGGCTTTTGACGCCGTGATGGCTGCGCGCAGCGCGGCCTATCAGGCAGCTTGAGGCGAAGCGGCCGGATACAAGGCCGCTTGCAAGATTTGAAACGGGAGGAGAGGACGATGAAATCAACGCTAGTGGTGGGCGCATTGCTCACCGTCATCACTGCAACGGGCGCCTTTGGCCAAGCGATCAAGCTCGCCAATGTCGCGGAGCTCTCGGGCGGCGGCGCCACCGTCGGCACGAACTGGAAGAACGGCATCGATCTCGCGATCGAGGAGATCAACGCCAAGGGCGGCGTGCTCGGCCGCAAGCTCGAGGTCAGCCACGCCGACTCGCAGTCCAACCCGGGGGTGGCGCGCGCCCAGGTGCAGAAGGCGCTCGACGCCGAGCCCTATGTGCTGCTCGGACCCGGCTATTCCGGCTCGGTGAAGGTGACCGCGCCGCTCGCGGCCGAAGCCGGCATCGCGCAGATCATGGGCGGCGAAGCCGCCGAGCTGACGCAAGGCGGCAACAAGTTCCTGTTCCGCACTTCGTTCGGCCAGCAATCCTCGATGCCGAAGGTCGCAAAGTACATCCACGACGAGATGAAGGCCAAGACGGTCGCGGTGGTCTGGGTCAACAACGACTTCGGCCGCGGCGGGCGCGACGTGATGATCAAGGAGCTCGACCGGCTCGGCTCCAAGGTCGTCGCCGATCTCTCCACCGAGGCGGGCCAGGCCGACTTCGCCGCCGACGTCGGCAAGATCAAGGCCGCCAATCCCGATGCCGTGTTCGTCTACCTGAATGAAGAAGAGAGCGCGCGCATCCTGAAGGAGCTGAAGCGCCAGGGCGTCACCGCGCCGCTGATGGGCGAGACCACGCTGATCGGCCAGAAGGTGATCGAGCTCGCCGGCGATGCCGCCAACGGCGCGCGCGGCCATGTCGGCCTCACCACCGACGCGCCGGTCGACCTGATCAAGGCGTTCCGCGAGAAGTTCTCCAAGAAGTACAATTACGTCCCTGATCATAACGGCCTGAAGGGCTACCTCGCCGTCTACATGGTGAAGGCCACCACCGAGAAGATGGGCAAGGTCGACCCGAAGAAGTTCGCCGACACGCTGCACGGTCTCACCATCAAGGCCGCGGACGAGCCGGGCATCCTGATGGACGTCACCTTCAGCGACACCGGCGACATCGACCGCCAGAGCTTCCTGGTCGAGGTGGTCGAGGGCAAGCAGGTGGTGAAGCAGGTGCTGCCCAAGGTGAAGTGAGGGTGTTCGCCTCTCCCCGCGTGCGGGGAGAGGCCGGAATTTGCGCGAGCAAATTCCGGGTGAGGGGGAGCCTCCACGAGTCCGACTGTCAGCGACCTCGCGGAGACTCCCCCTCACCCCAACCCTCTCCCCGCAAGCGGGGAGAGGGAGAAGAGAGAGGGGAAAATGTCCAGTCTATTCGATCTTCTGGTCGCGGGACTCGCCACCGGCGCGATCTACGCGCTGGTTGCGGTCGGCTTCACGCTGCTGTGGCAGACCTCGCAGACCATCAATTTCGCGCAAGGCGAGTTCGTGATGCTGCCGGCGTTCCTGATGCTCGCGGCGATGCATGTCGGCGCGCCGTTCTGGCTCGCGATCATTCTCGGCATCCTCTTGTCGATGATCCTGCTCGGCCTCGCCTTCAAGCTGCTGCTGGTGGATCCGATGATGCGCCACGGCGTGCTGCCGCTCGCGATCGCGACCATGGCGCTCGCGATCGGCATCAAGGAGGCCGTCAAGCAGTTCTTCAGCGCCGAGGCTTCGCCGTTCCCCTCGATCGTGCCGACCGGCGACGTCTCCATCCTCGGCCATGCCGTGTCGCTGCAGAGCATCGGCGTGCTCGCGGTCGCCATTCTCGCCGTTCTCGGCCTGACCACGCTGCTGAACCGCACCTCGCTCGGCCACCAGATGCAGGCGGCGGCGCAGAACCCGACGGTGGCGCGCATCATCGGCGTGCCGGTCGAGCGCATGATCCTGCTGACCTTCCTGATCAACGCCTTCCTCGTCGCGCTGGCCTCGCTGCTGATCACGCCGATCTACCTCGCAAAATTCTCGTCCGGTGAGGTGCTGGGCCAGGCCGCCTTCATCGCCGCGATCGTCGGCGGCTTCAACCAGGTGCGCGGCGCGATCGTCGGCGGCCTCTTGATCGGCGTGCTCGACAATCTCGCGGCGGCCTATGTCTCGACGCAGTACCGCGCCGCCGTGCCGATGATCTTCCTGATCGCCGTCATCCTGTTCCGGCCGCAGGGCTTGCTCGGCCGTGCCGAGGAGCGCACCGTATGAGCGGCTTCGCCAGACCCCTGAAGATCGCGCTCGGCCTCGCCATCATCGCCGCGCTGATCATCGTCCCCATGAACTTCAACCGCTACGGCCTGTTCATCCTCAGCCAATGGGCGGTGATGAGCATCGCCGCGATGGGGCTCAATCTCACGCTCGGCTATGCCGGCCAGGTCTCGCTGGCGCAGGGCGCCTTCGTCGGCATCGGCGCCTATGCGGCCGCGATCATGACCACGCATGGCTGGCCGCTGCCGGCGGCGATCCTGGTCGCGATCGGCTTGAGCTTTGCGATCGGCTGGGTGCTCGGCTATCCCGCGCTGCGCGTGCAGCACCATTACCTCGCCTTTGTCACCCTGGCCTTCTCCACCCTGGCCTTCCTGGTGTTCCGCAACGAGAGCTGGCTCACCGGGGGCATCTACGGCATCTCCAACATCCCGCGCCCGCACATCTTCGGCATCGCGACCAACAAGCCGCTGCCGTTCTACTATGTCTGCCTCGGCTCGCTCGCGATCGTCTCATTGGCGGTGTGGTGGCTGATCCGTTCGCCCTGGGGCCGCGCCTTCATGGCGCTGCGGGAAAATCCCTTGCGCGCGCAATCGCTCGGCGTCGACACCCGCCGCTACACGCTGATGGCCTTCGCGATCGGCTCGGCGCTCGGCGGCGCCGCCGGCGCGCTCTACGCGCCCTTGACGCAATATATCGATCCGGTGCCGTTCAACCTGTCGCTCTCGCTCGACCTCCTGCTGATGGTGATCGTCGGCGGCGCCGGCTTCTATTTCGGTCCGTTCCTCGGCGCGATGATCGCGGTGCTGCTACCGGAATGGCTGCGCTTCACGGAAGGCTATTACCTGATGCTCTACGCGGTCGCCGTGATGCTGCTGCTGATCTGGTCGCCGACGGGCATTCTCGGAATCCTCGATCGCTATCTCGCCGAACGCCGCACCAAGGCGGCCTCCGCGCTGCGCGCCGTCGCAAAGTCGCGCCTGGAGACGGTGCAATGAGCGCGGTTCTCGAAGTCACCGACATCAAGAAGAGCTTTGGCGGCATTCACGCCGTCAACGGGGTCTCGTTCGACGTGCGCGAGGGCGAGATCCTCGGCCTGATCGGGCCGAACGGCTGCGGCAAGTCCACGCTGTTCAACTGCATCCTCGGCCAGCTCACGCCGACAGGCGGCGAGGTCAAGCTCGACGGGCAGGTCGTCACGGGCCTGCGCCCCTCCGAGCTCAACAAGCTCGGCGTCAGCCGCACCTTCCAGCTGCTGCAGGTGTTCCCAAAGCTGTCGGTGCGCGAGAACCTGATCCTCGCCGGACAGGAGCACCAGGGCAACATGGCCTCGCGCCTGATCGGCCGCTCCGATGCCGGGCTGACCGAGGCCGCCAACCAGATGATCGGCTTCTTCAAGCTCGACCATCTCGCCGACGAGCCAGCCGGTGGTCTCTCCTACGGTCAGCAAAAGCTGCTCGATGCCGCCATGGCCTTCATGGGCGGCCCGCGCCTGGTGCTGCTCGACGAGCCCGCCGGCGGCGTCAACCCGTCGATGCTGGCGGACCTCAGGGAGCGTCTGGTCGCGATCAACCGCGAGAAGAACGCCACCTTCGTCGTGATCGAGCACAACATGGAGTTCGTGATGTCGCTGTGCTCGCGCGTGATGGTGATGGCGGAAGGCAAGGTGCTGGCGATGGGCCGGCCCGACGAGGTCCGCAAGAACTCCGCCGTGATCGAAGCCTATCTCGGACACTAAAGCGCGATGGAGATTACAATGAATTGTCATCGCGCTTTGGTTTTATTGTTTGAGCATGATCTTGTCGGAAAACCGCTGCGCACTTTTCCGGATCATGCTGTAGGGAGCGAGCGATGAGCGACCCGATCCTCTCTGTCCACAATCTCGTCGGCGGCTACGGCAAGATGACGATCTTGAACGGCACGACGTTTGCCGTTCCTTCAGCCACGATCACGACGATCATCGGCCCGAACGGCGCCGGCAAGTCGACCGTGTTCAAGGCGATCTTCGGCCTGCTCAAGCTGCGTGAGGGCAAGATCAGCTTCGCCGGCCGCGATGTCACCAGTTTGAGCCAGCGCGCGCTGCTCAATGCCGGCATCTGCTATGTGCCCCAGGGCCGCAACATCTTCCCCGAGCTGTCGGTGCGCCACAACATCGAGCTCGGCGGCGTCGCGGCCGACAAGGGCCTCGACCTGCCCAAACGGATCGAGGCGGCGCTCGACCTGTTTCCGGCATTGCGGCGCAAGTCCGCGCAGCAGGCCTCGACGCTTTCCGGCGGTGAGCAGAAGCAGCTCGAGATCGCCCGCTCCCTGCTGCTCGAGCCGAAGCTGGTGCTGGTCGACGAGCCTTCGATCGGCCTGTCACCGCTGATGGTGCAGCAGACCTTCGACATCCTCAAGAGCTTGCGCGACCGCGGCGTCACCATCCTGATGATCGAGCAGAACGCACGCTCGGCGCTGGAGATCTCCGACATCGGCATCGTGCTCGAGCTTGGCCAGACCCGCATGGTCGACGACGCCAGGCGCATTTTGAATGATCCGCGCATCGGGCAGCTCTTCCTCGGTGGCGCCATGGAGGAGAGTGCAGCATGAGCGCGAAAATGCGGATCGCCGTGGCCGGCGCCGGCCTGATCGGCCGTCGCCATATCGAGGTGATCGCGGCATCAAAGGACTGCGAGCTCGCTGGCATCGCCGACCCCTCGCCCGCCGCGACGGATTTGGCCCTGGCGCACAACGTGCCCTGCTATCCCGATCATCGTGCGCTGCTCGGACAAGCGAAGCCCGACGGCCTCATCATCGCCTCGCCCAACACGCTGCACTTGCCGATGGCGCTCGATTGCGCCGAAGGCGGCGTGCCGGCTTTGATCGAGAAGCCGGTGACCGAGACGGTCGCCACCGCACAGCGCCTGTGCGCAGCGGTGAGACGCACCGGCGTGCCGATGCTGGTCGGCCACCACCGCCGGCATAATCCCATCATCAAGTCGGCGCGCGAAACGGTGGCGGGCGGCAAGCTCGGCCAACTCACGGCCGTGGTCGGGCTGTGGCTCCTCAAGAAGCCCGATGATTATTTCAAGGTCGCCTGGCGACGCGAAGCAGGCGGCGGGCCGCTGCTGCTCAATCTCATTCACGACATCGACAATCTCCGCTTCATCTGCGGCGAGATCGTCGAGGTGCAGGCGCTGACCTCGAACAAGGTGCGCGGCTTCGCGGTCGAGGACACTGCCGCGCTGCTGCTGCGCTTCGCGAGCGGCGCGCTGGGAACGGTGACCGTGTCGGATGCGACGCCGGCGCCGTGGAGCTGGGAGCTCGCCTCGGGCGAGAACCGGGATTATCCCAAGCAGGACCAGCCCTGCTACATCTTCTCAGGCACCGCGGGTTCGCTCTCCGTGCCGAACATGGAGCTGTGGTCCTACGCACAGCAACCCGGCTGGTACGCGCCGCTGTCGCGCGCGACCATCGCGCCGCCCGGGTTCGATCCGCTGGTCGAGCAGCTCCGGCATTTCTGCGCAATGATCGCCGGCCGCGAGCAGCCGCTGATCTCGGTCGAGGATGCGATGGGAACGCTTGCCGTCGTCGAAGCCGTCAGCGAGGCCGCGCGCACCGGGCAAACGATCTCGCCGGGGCAGATCATGGAGCAGGCCGCATGAACAAGCGCTCGATCGCCACCGTCTCCCTCTCCGGCGCGCTCGACGAAAAGCTCCGCGCCATCGCCGCCGCCGGCTTCGATGCGGTCGAGATCTTCGAGAACGATCTGCTGTCATTCGGCGCCGGCCCGCGCGACATCGCGAAGATGTGCGCGGACCTCGATCTCGAGATCTGTGCGTTCCAGCCGTTCCGCGATTTCGAGGGCATGCCGGAGCCGCAGCGCGCGCGCAACTTCGCCCGCGCGGAGCGCAAGTTCGATCTGATGCAGGAGCTCGGTACCGATCTCCTGCTGATCTGCTCCAACGTCTCGCCCGCCTCGCTCGGCGGCATTGACCGCGCTGCTGACGATTTTCGCGAGCTCGGCGAGCGCGCCGCCAGACGCGGCTTGCGCGTCGGCTACGAGGCGCTGGCCTGGGGCCGCCACGTCAACGATTATCGCGACGCCTGGGAGATCGTGCGCCGCGCCGATCATCCCGCGATCGGCGTCATCCTCGACAGCTTCCACGCGCTGGCCCCTAGCTTTCCGACCCGCGCCATGGCCTCGATCCCCGGCGATAAGATCTTCCTGGTGCAGCTTGCCGACGCGCCGAGGCTCGAGCTTGACATCCTGTCGTGGAGCCGGCACTTCCGCTCCTTTCCCGGCCAGGGCGACCTGCCGGTCGGCGAGTTCATGGCGGCGGTTGCGGCGACCGGCTATGCCGGGCCGCTGTCGCTGGAAATCTTCAACGACCAGTTCCGCGCCGGCTCGGCCGCACAGACCGCGGTCGACGGCCTGCGCTCGCTGATCCTGCTGGAGGACCAGCTCGCACCGGATTGGCCGAATTTTGCCGGCAAGCCGCTGGCCCCGAAGGCGAAGAGCCGCGGCACCGGCTTCATCGAGTTTGCCGTCAACGAGAGCAAGGCCGGCGAGCTTGCCCGCCTGTTCTCACAGCTCGGCTTCCGCAAGAGCGGCCAGCACCGCAGCAAGGCGGTGGAGCGCTGGTCGCAGGGCAAGGTCGAGCTCGTCGTCAATTGCGAGACCGACGGCTTTGCGCATTCCCACTATGTCACCCACGGTCCCGGCGTCTGCGCCATCGCGCTCGACGTCGACGATGCCGGCCGCGGCATGCAGCGCGCCGAGACGCTGAAGGCGCGCACCTTCTACCAGCCGGTCGGGCCGGGCGAGCTTGAGATCCCCGCGATCCACGGCGTCGGCGGCAGCCTGCTCTATTTTCTCGACCAGGCCGGCAAGAACTGGGACACCGATTTCGAGCCAGTTGCAAGTGACGCAAGCGCCGATGCCCTGCTCGCCGTCGACCATATCGCGCAGTCGATGCCCTATGACGAGATGCTGTCATGGCTGCTGTTCTACACCGGCATCCTCGACCTGAAGCGCCTGCCGCAGATGGAGATCGCCGACCCCAGAGGCCTCGTGCAGAGCCAGGCCGTCATCAACGGCGACCAGAGCTTGCGCTTCGTGCTCAACGGCTCCTCCGCCAACCGCACCCTGCCGGCGCGCTTCATCTCGGAGTTCTTCGGCTCGGGCGTGCAGCATGTCGCCTTCGCATGTCAGGATATTTTTGCGACCGTCGCCGCGATGCGCCAGCGCGGCGCGGGTTTCCTGGACATCCCCGACAACTACTACGACGACATCGAAGCCAAATACGATCTTTCGCCCGAACTGATGGCGCAGCTGCGCGCCAACCACATCCTCTACGACCGCGAGGGCGACGGCGAGTTCTTCCAGGTCTACACCCACATCTTCGACGAGCGCTTCTTTTTCGAGATTGTCGAACGCAGGGATTATCAGGGCTTTGGTGCGGCCAACGCCGGCATCAGGCTCGCAGCGCAGGCGCGCGAGGTGCGCCCGGCCAGCATGCCGAGGGTGTAGGACACTCTCTCCACGCCGTCATTGCGAGGAGCTCTTGCGACGAAGCAATCCAGAATCTCTCCGCGGAAAAATTCTGGATTGCTTCGCTGCGCTCGCAATGACGGAGGAGATAGTTAGGAGGCCCTCTCCCCGCTTGCGAGGAGAGGGAGAGGCAAAGCCTCACTTCATCTTGCACTTGTCGTGGAAACGATCCTGGTCGTTCTCGACAATGGTGGCGACGGTCTTCAGGGCGAGCTGGCCTTCGGAATCCTTGACCACGTCCTGCAGGTAGAAGTTCTGGATCGGAATGTGGTTGTTGCCGAACTTGAACGCGCCGCGCACCGATTTGAAGTTGGCCTTCTCCATTTCGGCCTTCATCGCGTCCTTCTTGGAGGTGTCGCCCTTCACGGCGACGACGGCGCTGTTGATCAGATTCGCGGCGTCGTAGGACTGCGCGCCGTAGAAGGTAGGCCGCAAGCCGGGATACTTCTTGCGGTAGTCGGCGACGAAGCGCTTGTTCTGCTCGTTGGGGAGGTCGTTGACCCATTGCTGCGCGCCGGGCACCCCGAGCGCGTTCTCCTTCTGGAGCGGCAGCGAGAGCTCGTCGATGGTGAAGGCGGTGTAGAGCGGCATCGTGCTCTTCAGCCCAGCCTGCGCATATTGGTTCAGGAATTGCACGCCCGCAGCACCTGGATAGAACACGAAGATCGACTCGGCGCCAGAGGCGCGCGCCTTGGAGAGCTCGGCGGAGAAGTCGAGCTGGCTCGGCCATACCGTGTATTCCTCACCCACGACCTGCCCCTTGAAGGTGCTCTTGACGCCCGCCAGCATGTCCTTGCCGGCGGCGTAGTTCGGGCCGATCAGGAACACCGATTTGACGCCCTTCTGGTTCATATAGGTGCCGACCGCCTGCGGCGTCTGGTCGTTCTGCCAGGAGGTCGAGAACACGTAAGGCGAGCATAGCTCGCCCGCGAGCTGCGACGGACCGGCATTGGCCGAGATCAGGAAGGTCTGCGAGTCCACTACGGTCTTGAGCGAGGCCAAGAGCACGTTCGACCAGATGTAGCCGACGATGAAATCGACCTTGTCGGATTGCACCAGCTTCTCGGTCTTCTGCTTGCCGACGTCGGGCTTCTGGCCGTCGTCCTCGTAGATCACCTCGACCGGCTTGCCGTCCATCTTGCGGCCGAGATGATCGAGCGCGAGCTCGAAGGAATTGCGCATGTCGTTGCCGATCACGGCGGTCGGGCCGCTGAAGGTCGAGACGAAACCGATCTTGATGGTGTCGCCGGCGGATGCCGGGCCTGCCAGCACCAGCGCCGCTGCGCCCGCCAGCCAGAATGCCGTCCTCATAACAACTCCCCTCCTTATTATCGGTCCCGGAAGCGGGGTGATCGCCGCTCCAGGCCTGTCTCTATTGAAACGCAAAATCTGTCGCGCCGCCAATGGCTCAGCGCCTGCCTTTGCACCATATTTCGCCCCGATCGGAGATGGCAAGAAATATAATTCTACCCACTTGGACGGAGGCTGCGGCGCTTTTTCGCGCCGGATCGATACATCAGGCCTATGCGACGATTGATGACCTCTATTGGACCGCGGGGCCCAATCCGCACTTAAATGAAGAGGCGCAGCAGCGAGATTCGAGGGTTAAATCATGGCCGCAAATCCCCACCGCGTCGTCATCGTCGGAGCCGGCTTCGGCGGGCTGGAGGCGACTTACCGGCTTGCGGGCGCGCCGGTGGAGATCACGCTGATCGACCGCCGCAATCACCATCTGTTCCAGCCGCTGCTCTACCAGGTCGCGACCGCCTCGCTCGCGACCAGCGAGATCGCCTGGCCGATCCGCCATCTCATGCGCGACCGACGCGAGGTGACGACGCTGTTTGCGACCGTGAGCGGCGTCGATGCCGAGCGACGCCGCGTGCTGATCGATGACGGCAGCGAGGTGCCTTACGACACGCTGGTGCTGGCCACCGGCGCGCGGCATGCTTATTTCGGCCACGACGAATGGGAGGCATGGGCGCCGGGCCTGAAGACGCTGGAGGATGCGACCACCTTGCGCCGTCACATCCTGGTGGCGTTCGAGCGCGCCGAGCGCGAGACGGATCCCGCGCGACGCGCGGCGCGGCTGACCTTTGTCATCGTCGGCGCCGGCCCGACCGGCGTCGAGCTCGCTGGCACCATCGCCGAGATGGCGCATCACACCCTGCCCGGCGACTTCCGCAACATCGACACGCACAAGGCACGCGTCGTGCTGATCGAGGCGGGTCCGCGCGTGCTCGCCGGCTTTCCCGACGAGCTCTCGGCCTATGCGCAGGCCTCGCTGGAAAGGATCGGCGTCGAGGTCGTGCTCGGCCAAGCCGTCACCGAGATCAACCGCGAGGGCGTCGTGTTCGGTGGCAAGCTGCTCGAGGCGAAGACACGGATCTGGGCCGCCGGCGTGCGCGCCTCGCCCGCCGCCGAATGGCTCGGCGCGCCCAGCGATCGCGCCGGGCGCGTGCTGGTCGAGGCCGACCTCACCATTCCAGGCCATCCCGAGATCTTCGCGATCGGCGATACCGTCAGCATCAATGCCTGGGACGGCAAGCCGGTGCCCGGCATCGCGCCGGCCGCCAAGCAGCAGGGTCGTCATGTCGCGGAGACCATCAGAGCGCGCCTGCGCGGCGCTGCGACCGGTCCGTTCCGTTACAAGCACGCCGGCAGCCTCGCCCAGATCGGCAAGCGGCTCGCCGTGATCGATTTCGGCCGGGTCAAGCTGCGCGGCGCCATCGCATGGTGGATCTGGGGCATCGCCCACATCTACTTCCTGATCGGCCTGCGCCACCGCCTCAGCGTCGCGCTGAGCTGGCTCTGGATCTACGCGCGAGACCAGCGCGCGGCGCGGTTGATCACGCAGGGGTCGAGCAAGGTGGTGTAGGCTTCTCGTGTCCCGGACGCGGCGCGGCATGAAATGACGCGACGCAGAGCCGGGACCCACAACCATGGGCCCCGGCTCTGCAGCGCAGCGCTACGCGCCGCACTTGGTCCGGGGCAAGCGCCTGCCGACGCGTGACGAGCTAGGGCGCCTTGCAAACGAAATTCGCGGCGTCCTCGCTGTCGCCCTGGCCGGAATACGCGGCGTAGCTCGGATACGGGCAGAGCGGCCGCGTGCGGCCCGGGCTCCAGGACGCAGGGACTTCCTTGTTGGCGGGACTGGCCGACGCGATGATGCGGTCGGGCGCCTTGCCGTTCTCCACCCAGTCGGTTAGCGCGGCCAGCGCATCGAACTTGTCCAGGGTGACGCCGCCACCGCAATGCGTTTCGCCGGGAATCGCGAACAGGCGCGCGACCGTGTCGGCGTGCCCCTGCAGGTTCTTGTTCAGCCGATCGTACCAGCGGATGGTGTCGTTCACCGAGAACACAGGATCGGCCTGGCCGTGATAGATCAGCATCTTGCCGCCGTACCTCTGGAGCGATGCGAGCTTGGGATCATCGATGTCGGGCGGCGTCATGAAGTCCATGGCCGATTCCGTGAAGGTCGCGTCCTTGGCGAAAATCTTCGGCGCGTCCTTGTCGAAGTCATAGGCCTTCAGTGCCTCGACCAGCTTCTCATTGCTGCCTTCGACCACGACTGGCGGTGTCGAGAAGATGTAGTTCAGCGACGCTGCGCCCATGGTGGCGATGATCGGATAGTTATTCCAGGGCGCGACGGGGCTCTCGACCTTCCAGGTGCGCCAATTGCCCGTGCCGATGCCACCATCGAGAGGCCAGTCGGAATAGAGCGCCTCACCTTTCGAATTCTTCGGTCCGGCGAGGCTCATCTTCAGGGCGTCGACCTTGGCTTCGGACAAGCAGGTGCTGTTCTGCCCAGGCGCGCAGATCAGACTCTTGAGATCGAACGCCTTCTGACAGGCCGCGAGATTGGCCGTCAGCCCATCCTTGACGCCGTCGAGCGCATCGCAGGCCTCCGTAATGCGCGAGGAAACGAGCTGAGCGTCCTCCTTGGTGATGGACTTGCGCAGATCGGGGTCAGCTTTCAGGAAGGCCTGCACGTCCCAGGCGTGCTGGATCGCAGCGCGCGGGAGGTCGAAGCCAGGATTGCCGACGAGGAACCCGTCGTAATTTTCCGGCATGCGCGACGCCGCCACCATGGCATGACGCCCACCGTTCGAGCATCCCGCCATATAGGAGCGATCCGGCTTGCGCCCGTAGTGAAGGGCAATGATTTGCTTTGCGACCGGCGACAGCGTCATGTCGGCGGCATAGCCATAGTCGCGCCGCGCCTGCGGATCGAGGCCGAACGCCGCGCCGGCAGTCAGGCCCAGCGACTTGTTCGCGGGGTCCGAGCCGGAATGACCACTGTCCGACGACAGCACGGCAAAGCCGCGCGCCAGTGGCACTTTGCCACCGAAGGCTAACCCCTCGGGCAGGCTGCCAAGAGCGGGCACGATCACGCCGTCATTGCCGCCATTCACCTGATGCAGGAAGCGGCCGTTCCACTCGGCCGGCAATCGCAATTCGAACCCGATCGCGTAGGATTTCCCATCGACGCCGGTGCGCTGGTTGGCAAGGCCCGTCACGATGCAATGCTTCGGGAGACCGTTGGCCGCGTCCTGCGTTTTGGACCCGGTGATCTCGACACCGGAGATGCCGAGCGAAGCGGTTGCGACCGGCGAGCAGGCCTCGCCCTCGGCCCGAGCCAGCGCTGTCGATGCCAGAAGCGCGGCCAGCGCGACGGTTGATATCAAGCCAGTCCTCATGGCGAACCTCCCTATTTAGTTATATCTTATAATTATTACCTCCATTTCCTAGTTTGACAAGTACCGCCGAACGGCGTCGGAGGTACAACACCTTTTACTTCACCAGCTCGCATCCGCCTTCCGCCAGCGGGCGGAACGCCTGATCGGCGGGAATGGTCGAGACCAACTTGTAATAATCGTACGGATATTTCGACTCCTCCGGCTTCTTCACCTCGAACAGGTACATCGGATGCACGACGCGACCGTCCTGGCGGATCGTGGTGTCGCCGAACAGCTTGTCCTTGCCCTTGAACTTCTTCATCTCGGGCACGACCTGCTTGGCATTGTCGCTGCCGGTGGCCGCGACGGCGTTGAGATAAGCGAGCGTGGAAGCATAGACGCCGGCCTGGTTGCCGCTCGGCATCTTGCCGTTCATGCCGGGCCGCGCGGCAAAACGTTTTGCAAATGCGCGGGTGTCGTCGTTCATGTCCCAGTAGAAGGCTTCCATGAGCTGGAGGCCCTGCGCCACCTTGATGCCCATGCCGTGAACATCGTTGATGAAGAGCAGGAAGGCGACGAGCTTCTGCCCGCTCTGCTGGATGCCGAACTCGGCGGCCTGCTTCACCGCGTTGATGGTATCACCCCCTGCATTGGCGAGCCCAATCACCTGCGCCTTCGAGCTTTGCGCCTGCAGCAGGAAGGAGGCGAAATCGGAGGTGCCGAGCGGATGCTTGGACGAGCCCAGCACCTTGCCGCCGTGTCCCTCGATGTATTTCTGCGCCTCCGCCTCGATGCCCTTGCCGAGCGCGTAATCGACCGTGAGGAAATACCAGTCCTTGCCGCCGCGCGACATCATCGCGGCCGCCGTGGTGTTGCCAGTTGCCCAGGCGTCGTTGACCCATTGGATGGTGTTGGGCGAGCACGCCTTGCCTGTGAGATCCGAACTTGCGGTCGAGGACGCAAGGAAGGTCATGCGGCTGTCGCGCAGGAGTGCGTTGATGGAGAGGCCGACGGCCGAGTTCGGCACATCGACGATGGCATCGACGCCCTCGACATCGAGCCATTTGCGCGCGATCGCGTTGCCGACATCGGCCTTGTTCTGGTGATCGGCATAGACGATCTCGACCTTGATGCCCTTAGCCCCGCCGTTGAAATCTTCCGCGGCCATGCGCGCGGCCTCGACCGAGCCCATGCCGTTGGTGTCCTGGAAGATGCCCGAGATGTCGTTGAGCACGCCGATGCGCACGACGTTGTCCGATATTTCCGCGCTCGCCGCGCCGGTCACCAGGCTCGCGGCCAGCGCGAGCGTCCAGTTCAGATGCTTCATCATTCCCTCCCCTGTGTTGGTTGCCGGCCGTTGCCGGCGAATCGAGAATCAGATCTGCCGCTCGGGCAGTCTCAGCACGAGCCCGTCGAGCTCGGACGTAACGGTGATCTGGCAGGACAAGCGGCTATTCGGCCGCCGCTCGGCGGCGGTGCCGTCGAGCAGCGCGTCCTCATCGTCGGCCATCGCCGGGAGGCGCGCGAGCCAGCTCTCATCGACATAGACGTGGCAGGTTGCACACATCGCATTGCCGCCGCATTCGGCCAAAATGCCCTCGACGCCGTGACGGGTCGCGGCCTGCATGGCGCTCTCGCCGCCAGAGGTCTCGACGCGGTCGGGCTTGCCGTCGGCATGGATAAAGATGATGGCGGGCATCAAGACTCCTCGTCAGGCCGGGGTGATGGTGACCGGCAGGCTGTCGAGCCCGCGCAGCGTGTTGTTGAAGCGGCGCTTCGGCTCGCCGGTGATCTCGATCTTCGCGATGCGGCGCGCCAGCGCCGTCAGCATCACCTCGCCCTCGAGGCGGGCGACGAGCTGGCCGACGCACATGTGGATGCCGGAGCCGAAGCCGACATGGCCGGAGGTGCGGCGGGTGATGTCGTAGCGGTCGGGGTCGTCCCAGCGCCTGGGATCGCGATTGGCGGCGGCGAGGAACATCAGCACCTTCTCGCCCTCGCCGATCTTCGCGCCGGACAACTCGACCTCCCGCGTCGTGGTGCGGAAGAAGGTCTGCACCGGGCTCTCGAAACGCACCGCCTCCTCGAAGGCCCCACGGGCCAGCGAGAGATCCTCGCGTAGGCGCTGCCACTGATCGGGGAAGCGCGCGAGGCAATAGACGGCGGCCCCGATGCCGTTGACGGTGGTGTCGAGTCCGGCCGACAGCAGCGAGCGCACCAGCAGCGGCGCTTCGGTGGGCGTGATAGCACCCTCGTCGACCTGCGCATGAATGCAGGCCCCGAAGCCGCCGGGTGTCAGATTCTCGCGCTGGCACTGCTCGGCGACATAGGCCTGGTGCGGCATCGAACGTTCGATCGCCTCCTGGCGCAACTGGTTGGGTGGACCAAAGGCGTTGAACACAACGCTGGCATAGGGAATCAGATGCTCGCGCCCCTCCGCCTTCAGGCCGAGCGCATCGGGGAAAATCGACAGCGGATAGGCTTCGGCAAGATCGGTGATCGCGTCGAAGCTGCGCTTGTCGAGCAGCGCGTCGACCCGTTCTTCCGCCGCCGCGGCAAAACGATCGCGCACCTGCTTCATCACCGTCGGCGACAGCACCTTGGACAGCACGGCGCGGGTACGGGTGTGCGCGGGCGCGTCGGCCTCCAGGATCAGGCTCGGCGGCCGCCACGGCGTTTCCTTCTTGAAGTCGGACAGCCCGACGCCGCGGCTGGAGCAGAACGTCGCCGGATCGTTCAGCACCGCGTGGACCTCGGCATAGCGCGCCACGCCATAGACCTTCCATTTGTCGAGATAAACCACCGGACCGGCCTCCCGCAGCAGCTCATGGGCGGGATAGGGATCGGCAAAGAACGTCATGTCGAAGGGATCGACGTCGAGATGCGGGACGCCCGATCCCGCGGAGCCGGATGCGGTCATGGAAGACCTCCCTCATTTTGATCTTGTGAAAGGGCAGCGCATGCCCTTAGGTCTTTGGGCCCGCCGCGAGTCAGAAGCCCGATATGCCGCCGTCCTCGACCAGAGCCCGCCAAAAGCCCGCGCCCAATGATGCGGGACCGACGCTCGATCTCGACCGTTACGTCCCGGCGTTCATCACCTTCATCGCCAACAAGCTCTCGAACAGCGCGACCGCATTCTATCAGCGCGAGTTCGGCGTCAACGTCACCGAATGGCGCATCATGTCGCTGCTGGCGATCGAACCCGGCATTCCCGCCTCGCGCATTTGCCATGTCATCGGCTTCGACAAGGGGCCGGTGAGCCGGACCTTGGCCGGCCTCGAAAAGCGAGGGCTGGTGTCGATCCGCACCGACCCGAATGACGGCCGCACCCATTCGATCGCGCTGACGGCAAGGGGCCGCGCTACCCACGACAAGGTGATCGTGGCGGCGTTCGAGCGCGAGCGGCGACTGTTGTCCTGCCTGAGCAAGGACGAGCGCGAGGTGCTGATCGACCTCCTCCGCCGGCTGCATGAAAATCTCGGCACTGTGACGGACAGCAGCCACAGCTGACGCGCCGCGTGGCGGACACGCCCTGTCTTCAGACATGGGTCGGCATTTGCCGACGGCACCATCTCTGCCGCGCATTGTTTCCTCCAGAAAAGAACGCAGCGGTTCGCCCGCCGTCAACTTCGTCCGAAAGGGTTCGCACAAATTAGTTGCTTAAGCAACAAAAGAATCGGCAGGATAATGCGGCAGGGTGGCTGGCGTATCCCACCCGTCATTCCGGGGCGCGCGTAGCGCGAACCCGGAATCCATCGTGCAACACCCCTGCGGTGAAATGGATTCCGGGCTCGCGCCAAGAGGCGCGCCCCGGAATGACAGCGGAATGTGGCATCTAACTCGGCCTTTACAACCCGATCCACGCCCCCGACGCATCGTCGTTCAGCCGTGCCACCGCCTCCGCACGGCGCGTCAGCACGGCGCGCTGGTTGATGTAGCCCTTGTCGGTGATCTCGCCGCCGTCGACCGACGGCGGCTCGGCGAGCAGCAGCGCGCGGGTGGCGTGACCGGAGGAGTTGGCGCTCTGCTGTTTCAGCTTCGCCAGACCCTGCGCGATGGCACTGCGGACCTTGTCCTGCGCCAGCACCTCGCTCACGTCCGCCGTCTCGGGCAGGCCGGCATGGGCGCGGCAGGCCGCAAGATTCGGGAATACCAGGAAGCGCACCTCGTCACCGCCGTGACCGGCGACGACGATGTCCTGCGCCAGCGGTGCCAGCGCGGCGATGCCGGCAACGCGCAAGCCGCCGACGCTGACCCATGTGCCTGAGTTGAGCTTGAAGTCTTCGGCAACGCGGCCGTCGAAGAACAGGCCGCGCTCGGGCCGCGCGCTGTCGGCAAGCTTCACGGCATCTCCGATCAAATAGAAGCCCTCCGCGTCGAACGCCTGCTTCGTCAGATCCGGCGCCTTCCAATAGCCGGGCGTGACGTTGGGTCCGCGCACCCGCACCTCGAGCTTGTCGCCGGAGGTGACGAGCTTCAGCTCGGTGCCGGGAATGGGCACGCCGATGTTGCCGGAGCGTTCGGCAAGGAAATGACAGTCGGTGGCGAGCGGTGAGGTTTCCGTCGAGCCCCAGGCCGAGACCATTGGCAGCGCGCGGCCGACCGTCTGATGCGAGAGCTCTTCGAGCGCATCCCACAAATTCTGCGGCAGCGCGGCACCGGCGTAGAAGGCGAATTTCACCTCGCCGAAGAAGCGGCGGCGCAACTCCTCGTCGCTGCGCAGCGCCGCGATCAGCATGTCGAAGCCGCGCGGCACGTTGAAATAGACCGTCGGCATCACGCTTTTCAGATTGGCGAGCGAGGTCGCGAACAGGCCGGGCGCGGGCTTGCCGCCGTCGATGTAGAGCGAGCCGCCGTTGCGCAGCACGAGATTGAAATTGTGGTTGGCGCCGAAGGTGTGGCTCCAGGGCAGCCAATCGAGAATGACGAGATCGCGGCTTTGTTCGACGAAGGTCCAGGTCTGCGCCTTGGCCTGCTGGCTCGACGTCAGCATGCGCTGGGTGTTGATGACCGCCTTGGGCGTGCCGGTCGAGCCCGAGGTGAACAGGAATTTTGCAATCGTGTCCGGCGTGAGTGCAGCGAAGGCTCTTGCGACGTCGGGCGTCTCGGGCGTTGCCGCAATGGCGCGGAACGCCAGCGCGTCGGCATCATCGGCGTTGCCGCTGATGATCTGCGCGTTGTGCAGCGGCTTGATGGCGGCCAGCGCTGGTGCAAACGGCTGGAGCGCAGAGACGTAGATTGCGCCGGGATCGAGCAGCGCAACCATGCTCTTGAGCTTGTCGAAATCTTTCGACATCAGCGAATAGGCCGGCGAGATCGCCGCCGAGGGCACGCCGACATGCTGGGCGGCGAGCGCGAGCAGCGCATGATCGATGCTGTTGTCGGAGAGGATCGCGAGCGGGCGGTCCACGCTGAGCCCTTCTGCCAGGATCCAGGACGCGGCGGCGCGCACCTTCCGCAGCGCCTGCGCATAGGTAACGGTGGTCCATGGCATTTCGACCTTGCCGCGTTCGGCCAGGAAGATCGTATCCGGCCTTTGCTGCGCCCATTGCTCCAGCCAATCGCCGGTGCAGCGCGCAAACTCGCCGAGAGGCTCGGGCGAGCGCAGAACGATGCTGCCGTCGGGCCGATGCTCTGCGACGGTCCTGGGCGTTGCGAACAGGCCTGCAACGTCACCATGTGAGGCGACTGTCATGTGCTTCCTCCTCCATCCCGGTTTTCAGGATCGGCCGCAGCCTCGTTCCGGGCCGCTTTGGCCTATAATGTTGGGCACGCCAATTGTTGTCGTCAACAACAATCTTTCGCTTGTGACCGAGGGGCGCTAGGGTTGCGCGCGACAGGAGACATCGACGTGCCACCCACAGCAGCCCGGTCCGACAGCCGCCACTCCCCACGCAAGCGCGCCGGCAACGGCGCAGCACCACGCGATGTCGCCGACGACGTTGGTCTCGACGCATTGATCGGCCACGCCGGCTATGCGGTGCGGCGCTTCCAGATCTGGATCTTTCAGGACTTCATCAAGACGCTCGGCGAAGTCGATATCAGGCCGACACAATATTCGGTGCTGACCGTGATCGGCGCCAATCCGGGCCTGTCGCAAATGGCGGTGGCAAAACGCCTCGGCATCGAGCGCGCCCGGCTGGTGCACCTGCTCGATGCCCTCGAACAGCGCAAGCTGGTGAAGCGGATCAAGTCGAAGGAGGACCGGCGCTCGCATGCACTGCACCTCACCGCGCAGGGCGAGACGTCGCTCGAGAAGTTCAAGCGGCTCGCGGCCGAGCACGAGCGAAACGTCGAGGCGAAGATCGGCAAGGAGAACCGGGCGCAGCTGCTCCGGATCCTGTCCGGCTTCACCTGATCTCGACTGCCCATCATTTGGGCAGATGCACGCAAGAGGTCGCCGGAGCGAGCGGCCGCACACCGACCGAAATATCCCGCAAGCCACTGATCGCACGATAAGATCCGGCACAATCATCCTGCCCGGATTCTGTACACAATGGCACATCGCTTGCTTCACTCCGGGCGAAGACGATTTGCCGGAGTTTTGCCGCCATGGGGGCCGAGCAGCCTGAAACGATCGCCGCGATTGTGGCCGCGCACCGCGCGGGCGCGCTGACGCCGGCAGAGACGGTCGCGCGGACCTATCAGCGCATCCGCGATCACAACGATCCCGCCGTGTTCATCAGCCTGCGCGACGAGAAGGACGCGATCGCGGAGGCCGACAAGCTCGCGGCCCGGACGGATGCGGCCAGCCTGCCGCTTTACGGCGTGCCGGTCGCGGTGAAGGACAATATCGACGCGCTGGGCTTTCCGACCACCGCGGCCTGCCCGGCTTTCTCCTATACGCCCACACACGACTCGACCGCCGTCGAGCGCCTGCGCGCGGCCGGGGCGATCATCATCGGCAAGACCAATCTCGACCAGTTCGCGACCGGCCTCGTCGGCGTCCGTTCGCCTTACGGCATTCCCCGAAATTCGATCCGCGAGGATCTCATTCCCGGCGGCTCGAGCTCGGGCTCGGCCACCGCGGTCGGCGCCGGGCTTGTGCCGCTGTCGCTCGGCACCGACACCGCCGGCTCGGGCCGCGTGCCGGCGATGCTCAACAATATCGTCGGGCTGAAGCCGAGCCTCGGCATGATCTCGACCGCCGGCCTGGTGCCGGCCTGCCGCACGCTCGACTGCATCTCGGTGTTCGCACTCACGGTGGACGATGCCGCGCTCGCGCTGTCGGTGATGGCCGGCCCCGACCAGGCCGATCCATTCTCGCGCGACCGGCCGCTCGGTGCGATCACGCCGATACCAGCAAAGCTGCGGCTGGGCGTGCCGCGCAACGGGCAGCTGATCTTTTTCGGCGACAGGAAAGCGGAAGCCGCCTACGGCGATGCGCTGAAGCGATGGACCGCGCTCGGGGCAACGCTGGTCGAGTTCGACCTCGAGCCGTTCTACGAGACGGCGCGGCTGCTCTATGAGGGGCCCTGGGTTGCCGAGCGTTACCTCGTGATCAAGAACCTGCTGGCGTCCGCGCCAGACACGATCCACCCCGTCACGCGGGAGATCACCGCGGCCGGCGCGCGGCTCACCGCGGCGGAAACCTTCTCGGCGCTCTATCGCCTGCAGGGCCTGCGCAAGATCGCCGAGCGAACGTTCGCCAACATCGACGCGCTGGTGCTGCCGACGGCGCCGACGGCCTATACGACCGCTCAGGTGCTGGCCAATCCGATCGAGCTCAACAGCCGGCTCGGCACCTATACAAACTTCGTCAACCTGCTCGATCTCTGCGGCCTCGCCGTGCCGGCTTCGATGCGCAGCGACGGCATTCCGTTCGGCATCACGCTGCTGGCGCCTGCAGGGCGCGACGCGCTGCTCGCGAGCATCGGCCGCGTGTTCCATGCCGATACGAAACTGACGGTCGGCGCGAAGGGGGTGGCGCAGGCCCCGCTCGCGCCACTCCCGACCAGCAGCGACGACGAGATTCCGATCGCGGTGGTCGGCGCGCATCTCTCCGGCATGACGCTGAACGGCGAGCTGACGGCGCTGAACGCACGCTTGATCGAGGCCACCAGGACGGCCGCCGACTACAAGCTCTATGCGCTTCAGACCACGCCGCCGAAGCCGGGCATGCTGCGCGTCGAGACCGGCAAGGGCGCTGCGATCGAGCTGGAGATCTGGTCGTTGTCGTCGTCCGCCTTCGGCAAGTTCGTCAACGCGATTCCTGCACCGATGGCGATCGGCACCGTGCGGCTTGCGGATGGACGGAGCGTGAAGGGATTTTTGGTCGAGCCGGAAGTGCTGGGCGATGCGCGGGATATCACCGCCTACGGCGGCTGGCGCGCGTATATGAAGGAAGCTGCGGCAAAGCAGGTCTCGTAGGGTGGGCAAAGGCGCGCTCTTCGCGCGCCGTGCCCACCATCACCATAAGGTGGGCACGGCGCTTCGCGCCTTTGCCCACCCTACGGCACCGCGTGCGCGTCTACACCGACACCGCGTAAATCTCGTACTCCCCACGCACCAGCTCGATATGCGCGCGCATGGCGGCGGCGGCGCCCTGCTTGTCGCCACGCATGATGGCGACGACGACGCGGTCGTGCTCGGCTTGCGACTTGGCGAGGCGGCCGAGGTTGCGGAACTGGGCGCGGCGGAACGGCTGCACGCGGACGCGGGTCGCAAGCGTGATCTCGGCGATGTAGCCGTTCTGCGAGCCGGCATAGATCGCATTGTGGAAGCGCTCGTTGACCTCGTGGAAGCGCTCGGGATTGCCGGCGTAGCTCAGCACCCGCAGCTCCTCGTGGATGGCCTCCAGCCCGTGACGCTCGGCCGCCGACATGCGCTCGGCGGCAAGGCCCGCGCACAAGGCCTCGAGCTCCGCCATCGCCTCGAACATGCCCTTCAGCCGCTCGATGGAAGGCTGCGCCACCACGGCGCCGCGATGCGGTCGCGCCTCGACGAGGCCGCTCGCCACCAGCTGGCGCAACGCCTCGCGCACCGGCGTGCGCGAGACGTTGAAGCGCCGCGCGATGTCGGTCTCGTCCAGCGGCGAGCCCGGCGCCAGAGTTCCCCGCACGATCTCGTCGGCAAGCTGCAGCCGCAGCTCCTCGGCGCGCGTGACCTTCAGCAGCGACGGCGATGCACGGTCGACGCGCGGCACCACCGGCTCGGCCGGCAACGTGCCCTGCGGAAGATCATCAAGCGTCATACGGTCTCTTTCGGCTCGTCGATGATGCTGACATGAGCGGCGACGACGCGCCAGCCCTCCGGGAAACGTATCCACGTCTGCATCTGCCGGCCGACCTTGCCGGGAGCCGTATCGCGATAGAACAAGGTGGACGCCACGGCCGTGTCGCGGCCGTAGCTGGTGATCACGGTCTTGGCGGTGCGGCGGTTCAGGCCGACCGGCGAACGGCCGGCGCGGAAGCCGGAGATTGCCTCGTAGCCATAGAGGTTCTCGCCGATGCCGTAGCGCAAGGTGCGCGGATCGTTGCGGAACAGCTCGCCGAGCACGGCGACGTCGTTGCTGACGAGAGCCTGCTCATAGCGCTCGAACGCGGCTTTCACTTCCGCGATCACCTCGGGGAGATCGATCTGCATCTTAAAACCCTCTCGGCGCGGGCGCGGCGACGACGCCCATCTTTTCCAATGCGTGCGCGACGCGCAGCGCGATGTCCTCGCGCCAGGGCGCGCAAATGATCTGCACGCCGATCGGCAGCGGCTCGATCGGCACGGGGACCGCGACCACGGGCAGGCCGATGAAGGAGATCGGCTGGGTGTGGATGCCGATATTGGCGCGCACCGGCAGCTCGACGCCGTCGAGATTGAAATTGACCTGGCCGAGCTTTGGCGCGGTGCAGGGCGTCGCCGGCGCCAGCAGAACGTCGACCGATCCAAATATCCCGGCGAGTTGCGCGCGATACCAGCGGCGGAATTTTTGCGCGCGATCGACCAGCGCGGCGGGGACCATGGCGCCCGCGATCAGCCGGTCGCGCACCGCCGGGTCAAAGTCGGTCGGGCGCTTGCGCAGGCGATCGAGATGCAGCGAAGCGCCTTCGGTGGTGGTGATGACATAGGCGGCGGCGCGGGCGCGCGATGCTTCGGGGATATCGACCACTTGCGTTGCGCCCAGCGCCTTGGCGACGCGGCTGACGGCTTCGACCGCTTCCGGAAACACGTTCTTCTGGAAGTGCCCGCCGGCGATCGCAAAGCGCAGACCAGAGATGGACTCATCGAGCAGCGGCGTCACGGGCTCCAACCCGCGCGTGGTGCAGGCGCCGTCGTCTGCGTCCGGACCCTGCATCGCGTCGTAGGCGAGCGCGAGATCGGCGACCGAGCGCGCGAACGGGCCGAGATGATCGAGGCTCGCCACGAACGGGAACGAGCGCGCGCGCGACAGCCGGCCGTAGGTCGGCTTCAGGCCGAAGATGCCGCAGAAGGACGACGGCACGCGGATCGAGCCGTTGGTGTCGGAGCCGAGCGCGATCGGCACCAGCGCGCCGCCGACGGCGCTGCCCGAGCCGCCCGAGGAGCCGCCGCTCATCCGCGTGGTGTCGTGCGGATTGCGCGAGGGACCGTCATGGATGTTCTCGCCTGTAAAATCGTAGGCGTATTCGCCCATGTTGAGCGCGCCGACGAGAACGGCGCCGGCCGCTTCCATCCGCTCGATCAGCGTCGCGTCGCGCCTCGCGGGCGCGAGGTCCCGGTTGATCTTCGAGCCGGCGCGCGTTGGCAGGCCGGCAACATCGAACAGGTTCTTGACGGCGAAGGGTACGCCGGCGAGTGGACCGACTTTCTTGCCCGCAGCGATGTCGGCATCGATCGCGCGCGCTTTCGCGCGGGCGCGTTCGGCGGTGACGTCGGTGAAGGAGTTGAGAATGCGGTCATGCTGCTCGATGCGCGCGAGCGCAGCTTCGGTGGCGGCGAGTGCGGACATCTCGCCGCCCGCAACCGCACTTGCGATGTCGGAGGCCGTCATCTCTGGCTTAGCGGACATGGTGTCAGGCCGTGAAGATCGGTGCCGGCTCGGTCTCGTCCGGCAGCGCGAAGTCGTCGACCAGACGGCCAAGCCGCAGCGAGACCTCGAGGTTGGCGCGCACGGCGGGCCGCCAGCCCTCCTCGATCGGCAGCGCCAGCGCCTTCGATACGGCGTCGATATAGTCGTCCAGGGGTTCGGCCATCACGCTCTCAAGCAATCAGTGCAGTCTTAGTGTATCGGCAACGGCGGATGCGGGATCGCCGTCAGCAGCTCCTTGGTGTAGTCGTCCTTGGGATCGCCGAGCACCTGCTCGGAAGAGCCCTCCTCGACGATCCGTCCCGTCCGCATCACAATGACACGATCGCACAACAAGCGCACCACATTCAAATCATGCGAGACGAACAGATAGCTCATACCTAGCCGCGCCTTGAGGTCCTGCAGCAGGTTGAGGACGACGGCCTGCACGGAGACGTCCAGCGCGGCGGTCGGCTCGTCCAGGATGACGAGCTTGGGATGCAGGGCGATCGCCCGGGCGATGCCGACGCGGGCCTTCTGGCCGCCGGACAATTGGTGCGGGAAGCGGTCGAGCAGATTGTGCGGCAGGCCGACCATGGTGGCGAACTCCTCGCAGCGGGCGCGCAGCGCGTTGCGTCCCCGGATGTCGCCCAAGTGCATGATCGGGTCGGCGATGGCGCGCGCGGCGGTGAAGCGCGGATTGAGGCTGTCGGTGGGGTCCTGGAACACCATCTGGATGCGGCTGCGCTGCGGCAGCCGGGCGAAGGCGGCAGGAGCAATGCCGCCGATGTCCTCGCCGTCGAACTGGATCAGGCCGGAGGTCTGGTCGAGCAGACGCATCACCATCATCGACGTGGTCGATTTGCCGCAGCCGGATTCGCCGACGAGACCGACGCTCTCGCCATGGCCGATCGCAAAACTGATGCCGTCGACGGCGCGGAACACGTCCGGCTCCACCGGCGGCTTGCGGCCGAACAGTTTGCCGAGCGTGGCGGTCGCGCCCTGGCGGGGATATTCCTTGACGAGTTTTTCGATGCGGAGGAGGGGCTGGTCGCTCTTCCCCTCCCTTTGAGAAACGTGCTGGTCAGGCGCGGCGACAACGGATGCAGATGAGGTTGCGCCCTCCTCTTCCGGCAGCAGATCCCGCAAGCTCACTCCGAGCCGCGGCGTCGCGCGCATCAGCTTCTTCGTATACGGGTGCTGCGGGTTCGCAAAAATATCGGCGGCCGTAGCGGTCTCGACGACGCGGCCCTTCTCCATCACGACGACGCGGTCGCAATAGGCGGCGGCCAAGCCGAGATCGTGCGTGATCAGGATGGTCGACATCGCGCGGCGTTTCGTCAACTCGACGATCAGGTCCATCACCGCCTTCTGCGTGGTGACATCCAATCCAGTCGTGGGCTCGTCCGCGATGAGGAGCTGCGGATTGCAGGCGAGCGCGAGCGCGATGACGACGCGCTGGCACATGCCGCCCGAGAGCTCGAACGGATAGGCGTGATAGCGCTCGCGCGGGCGGGCGATCTTGACCTGCTCCAGCGCCTCGATCGCCTTCTCGCCGTGATCGGCAACCTGGGCCTGCTGCACATGGGTGCGCAGCACGTCCTCGATCTGGTCGCCGACTTTCCGGATCGGATTGAGCGCAGCACGCGGGTTCTGGAAGATCATCGAGACTTCGCGGCCGCGCAAATCGCGCATCTGGTCTTCGGTCGCTGCCTTGACGTCGATGCCGGAGAACATCACCGAGCCCTCGGCGATCTTTCCGGCGCGATCGAGGATGCGCATCACCGCGTAGGACGTCACCGACTTGCCGGAACCGGACTCGCCGACGATGGCCAGCGTCTCGCCCTTGGCCACGGAGATGTTGACGTTCTGCACCGCCTTGACGATGCCGCGGCGGGTGGTGAATTCGACCGTGAGGTCCTGGACGTCGAGCAGCGGCTGGGAGGTCATGGACGGCTCCCGTCACTCAAACAATCGAAAACAACCCCATGCACAGTAGAAGCACCATTGGAATCATTGGAGAATTTTTCCCGGAGGTTGGGCATCACGTCCTCCGCTGGGGATCGACGATGTCGCGCAGGCCGTCGCCGAGGAGGTTGAAGCAGAACACGGCAATCATCAGCGCAAGGCCGGGGAAGAGCGCGATCCACCATTCGCCCGACACCATGAAGCCGGCGCCTTCGGCGACCATGATGCCCCATTCGGCGGTCGGCGGGCGGACGCCGAGGCCGATGAAGGAGAGGCCGGCGGCGTTGAGGATGGCATAGCCCATGGTCAGCGACATCTGCACGATCATGATCGGCATGATGTTCGGCAGGATGTGCACCAGCAGGATGCGGAACTCGCCGTTGCCGGACAAGCGCGCGGCCTGGACGAAGCCGGCGTTGCGGCGGACATTGGCTTCGGCGCGCGCGACGCGGGCATAGAGCGGGAAGTTGACGATGGCGGTGGCCAGGATGATGTTCTGCACGGTGTTGCCGAGTGCGGCGACGATGCCCATCGCGAGCACGAACAGCGGGAAGGCCATGATGGTGTCGGCGATGCGGCCGACGATGCGGTCGGTCCAGCCGCCGAAATAGCCGGCCGCGATGCCGGCAAGGCCGCCCATCAGGAACACCAGCGCCACCGAGGCGATCGCGATGAAGAAGTCGAGGCGCGTGGCGACGATGACGCGGCTGAAAATGTCGCGCCCGAGCTGGTCGGTGCCGAACCAGTGCGCCGCCGACGGCGCCTTCAGTGCAGCGGCGGTGTCGGAGGCGAGCGGGTCGTAGGGCACGACATAGGGACCGAACAGCGCGGCGAACACGATGATCAGGAGCAGCGCAAAGGCGAAGCCCGTGACCTTGTTCTCGCCGAGGACGTAACGGGTCTGCTCGAGGATGGCGACGAGGCCTGACGTACGGGCGGGGCCGACAGGTTCAACAGCAGGCGCAACGGAGCTCATTGTTCGACGCCCTCTTTTCGCGTGATCGTGTTCGGAAGCCGTCTCTCCGTCGTCATTGCGAGCGAAGCGAAGCAATCCAGGCTGCGCATCGCGGCAATAGCCTGGATTGCTTCGTCGCTTCGCTCCTCGCAATGACGAGCTGGGGCACCGATTTTCCGGATCATGCGCTACCCCTCCAACCTGACGCGCGGATCGATCACGCCGTAGAGAATGTCGATGATCAGATTGAGCAGCACGTACATCACCGCCATGGTCAGCACGAAACCCTGCACCGGCGCGAAGTCCGAGGAGATCAGCGCTTCCACCGCGTAGGAGCCGATGCCGGGCCAGGCGAACACCTTCTCCACCAGCACGTTGGCCCCCAGCAGGAACGAGAACACCATGCTGAGCGTGGTGATGACTGGCAGCATCGCGTTGCGGAAGGCGTAGGTGACGATGACGGTTGCGGGCGACAGGCCGCTGGCGCGCGCGGTGCGGACGAATTCGGATGCGAGCACCGCGAGCATGGAGGCGCGGGTCATGCGCGCGATCGGCGCCAGCGAGAAGATCGCGAGCGTCGTTGCGGGCAGGATGAGCTGGCTCAGCGCCGAGCGGAACGCCTCGACATCGCGCGCGATCAGCGTGTCGACCAGATAGAAGCCGGTGACCGTCGGCGGCGCGCTGTAGAACACGTCGAGACGGCCGAGCGGCGCCGGCGACCAGCCGAGCCGGAAATAGAAGACGTAGACCAGCACGAGGCCGGTGAAGAACACTGGCAGCGACACGCCGGCTGTTGTTGTCACCCGGCATAAGTGGTCGACCCATGATCCCGGTCGTGTTGCCGCCAGCACGCCGAGCGGAATGGCGATGACGACCGAGACGATGAGGCCGAGCAGCGTGAGCTCGGCGGACGCTGGCAGACGGTTGCGGATCTCGGTGGCAACCGGCTGGCCCGTCGTCAGCGAGTTGCCGAAATCGCCGTGCGCGAGATCGTTGGCATAGCGGAAGAACTGCTCGATCAGCGGCTTGTCGAAGCCGAGCTTTTTGCGGATCTGCTCGACGGCTTCCTTGGTCGCGGCGGGACCTGCGAAGTAGGCCGCGGGATCACCCGGCAGCGCGCGCGTCAGCAGGAAGGTGACGATGACAACGCCGATCAGCGAGGGGATCGCGAACATCAGGCGCTTGCCGATCATGGTCAGCATGGGGTGCGCTCCGCGCTGGTGAATAGCGAATGGCGAATGGCGAATGGCCGTTCGCAGCTGACGATCATGATCCCTGCTCCATATTCGCTATTCGCCACTCCCTATTCGCCCACCTTCACCCCTTCGCCATCGCGCGATAGTCGAGCCGCCGGTGGAACCAGTATTGATAGCCCGAGATGTTCTTCTGCATCGCGACGTTGACGAAGGGCTGGTAGAGCGGGATGCGCGGGACGTCGGCGAAGGCGAGATCGACGAAGCCTTTCACGTCCTTGTCGTAGGCCGCAGTGTCGCCGGTCGCAGCCGCCGTGCGCGCGCCGTCGATGAACTTGTCCATCTCCGCCGACTTGTAGCTCATGGTGTTGAAGACGGAATTGTTGCCGTGATAGCACCAATAGAAGAAGTACTCGGGGTAATCGAGCCAGCCCGAGAACACGTTGGTGAACAGCGGCATCTCCTTCTTGTTGAGCTCGGTGCGCCAGTTGGCGCCGGGCACCTTGTTGATGGTGGTCTTGATGCCGAGCTGGGCGAGACTCTCCTGCACCAGCACGCAGAGCGGCTCGTTGACACCGGCGAAATTGAGATCGAACGAGATCGTGGTCTCGAAGCCGTTGGCGTAACCGGCCTCTGCCAGCAGCGCCTTCGCCTTTTCCATGTCGGTGTTGTACTTGTGCGGCTGCGGCCAGGCGACTTCGGTGGCCTTGTCCTTTGCGCCGAACATGGGATTGCCGAGGCCGAACAGCACCGCGTCCATGATCTTCTGATACGGCAGCGCATAGGCGATGGCCTGCCGCACCTTCACATTGTCGAAAGGCGGCTTGGTGACGTTCATGCCGATATATTGGATGCCGTTGGAGAACGGCAGCGACACCACGTTGAGCTTGCCGTTCGCCTTCATCTCCTGGAAATCCTTGAACGGCAGCTCATAGGAGATGTCGGCGTCGCCGCGCTCGAGCAGCGCACGGCGGTTGCCCGCCTGCGGCACCATGCGCCAGATCACGCGCTTGATCTTGGGGAGCGGACCGCCGACCCAATCCTCGTTGCGCTCCATGATGACTTCGGTGCCGGCGGTCCACTTCGTCACCTTGTAGGCGCCGGAGCCCGCGGTCTGCTGTTTTGTAAACTCGAGACCCCACGGATCCTTTTCGCTCGCGTTCTTCTTCACGAGCTCGGAATTGACGATGCAGGGCACGATCACCGCGAGGTCCGGGATCGTCAGCCGATCCTTCTTGGCGAAATCGACGCGCACGGTGGCATCGTCGACCACGACGAACTGCTCGGCCTTGGTCAGCGAGCCCGCGCTCATCTGGAAGGTCGGGAAGCCGCCGACGCTGACGGCGCGATCGAGCGACCATTTGACGTCTTTCGCCGTGACCGGCGCGCCGTCGTGGAACTTGGCGTTCTTCTTCAGCTTGAAGGTGACCGACATGTCGTCGATCTTGAAGTCGTCGGCGAGCTCGCCCTTGAACTTGTCGCGGTCGTAATAGGGCACGCCGCCGGGGCCGCTCTTCATCTCGTGGCTGATCAGGCGATCGTAGCAATTCCAGGAGACTTCATAGCCGGGCACGTTGGTACCGACGCCATGGATGTCGAGATTGTTGGGGCCGCCTTCCGAGACGATCAGCAGCGTCTCCGACCGGGCATCGGCCTTGGCCGAGGAGATCACAGACGGCATGGCCGGAAGCGCCGCACCCGCGGCCAACCCGGAAACGGATTTGAGGAAATCGCGGCGCTTCATGAAATCGCTCCAACATAAAAAGTTTTTCGTTGGAGCTGGATTCGCAAGGTTCGTGCCAAGGCTTAACGGAAGCTGGCCTTATGCATAAGCGGTTGAGATTACTAATGAAAAATTGATGCCAGGGACCACGACCGCCGTGGAGACCGCCGACATTGCATACAAAGAGGCGTATTTGCCTAATAAATAGATCATACTCGATGAGAGCTCATTCGATGAGCTACTGGCAAAAATCCTCATTATTGACCCGCAGGCAGCGTGGCGCCGCGACCGTCTTCCGTCCGGCGCAGCCGTCCTTGCCATCCACCTTCTTGAGCGCGCGCAGCGCGGCCATGGTCGGCCGATACCAGAGGAAGTGTTCGTCGGAGAGTTGTGAGGCTCGCCGCAGGCCCTGGATCGTCGCGGCGTCGAATATCCCGCCCTGCTCACCGCCGAAGCAATCAAGCCGCACCAGTTGGGCCTGGATCAGCTGCACCAGCTCGCGGCCTTCATAGGTCGGCCCCGCGCTGTCGAGCACGGTGATCTCGCGCAGGCGCGAGGCCGCGGCCCGCGCCTCATCTGCCTCTGGTGTATCCGGAAACAGCGCGGCGACGAGATCATAGGCCTCGGGCGTCCGCGTCTGCCGCGCGCGATCGAGCACCAGCGAGGCAGAGGATGCGGCCGCGGGGGCCTTGGCGGCAGTACCCTTCCTCAGCTCGGCGGCTGCGGCGCGCGCATCGTTGGCCTCGGGGCTTGCCGGAAAGCGATCGATCAGGAGATCATAGAGCGCGACATTGCCGGTCTCCTTCGCCGCGGTGAGCAACTGCGCGGCCTGGCTCGGCGGAGGCGGCGGCGGCACGAAGAAGAAGTCGAGCTCGAGCGAGGTGGATTCCCAGGGGATCTGCTGCTCGCCGGTCGAAAGCCGCACCTGGCGGCGCACGCTCTTGAACACGTCCTCCAACCGCTCGCCGGGCACGGTTATCGCGTCCGCCAACGCCTTCGTATAAGGGCTGTGACCGTCCTCGCCGTCGAAGGCGACCTTTCCCGAGCCGGTCGCCGAGGCGATGAAGACTCCAAATACCGCGCCCATCGGCACCAGGCCGAGCGTCGCGCTGCCGGAAACGCCAGGCGGAAAAGGATTGTCGCGGCAGGCATCGACGATGAGGATGTTGAGCGCATTGCCGGAAGCGGCGAGGCGATCGGCAAGGCGTTTGACAGGAAGCGATTGCGGCACGATGTCGGCGCGTCGCTTGATGTCGGCATTGACGGGCACGAGGTAGTTGACGCCGTCACTCTCGACGCCATGACCGGCGTAATAGAGCACGGCAACGGTCGAAGGGCCGCGGGCCTTCACCTTCTGCGCAAACTCCTCGACGTCCTGCGAAAGGCTCTTCAGGTCGCGGTCGGCGACCAAGGTGACATCGAAGCCGGTCTGCCGCAACCGCTCCGCCATCAACTGCGCATCGTTTACGGGATTGGCAAGCGTGCCGAGTTTTGCGTAACGGGCGTTGCCGATCACCAGCGCGATCCGCGGCGCCGAATCGGCGACCGGTTTTCGCGTCTGTGGCGCGGCGCAGACGGCACTTGCGACCGGGACAATGATCGTCGCAGCCAGGATCATCGCTAGAGCAGTTATTCGCATTACCAGCACACCTGCATGTCCCATCAACGTTACGCAATTGATGTCACGCTGTCATGCCGGGCGCGTGGGATGGCCACCGCTCCTTCACTCCCCGCTACCCTGCCCGACGGGGTGACCGGCGCGCAGCGGAGACGTGGGGAGATTTGCACGACAATCGGGAGGGCTGCTCTCGACGAGGAGGCCGTGTCTATCTAGAATTGAACTTTTCAGGAAGCATTTTTTGCCGTCCATGCCGCCAAATCCCCTCTCCCGATCCACCCTGCGATTCATCGCGGCCGGGGTGCTGTTCACCCTTCAAGTGCTGCCGGGATCGGCCGGCGTGCTGAGCGGACGCGAATTCCAGAACCTGATCGCGGGCGGCCCCGAAGGCACAACCATCGTGTTTCAGGGCGGCACCGACAAGATCTTCTACTCGCCGAGTCTGAAGAACCGGCTGCGCCAGAGCAACGAACTCGGCCCCGAATTCCTCAAGCAGAAAATCCTGCAGAACACCGTGACCGAAGGCACGTTCATCGGCGCGACCACCGAGGGCGGCAAATGGCGCACCATCTCGGGAATCGCCGGCATCGCGGCCGATGCCGACAGCGGCCATGGCGTGCTGACGCTGCTGCAAACCTTTCCCGAAGACACCAGCATCAAGGCGTTCCAGAAGCGCGACCGGCTCTATGCCGTCGTGATCGTCGAGGACGCGCCGGGCGGTGTCGTGTGCCGCAGATCACAGTGGGAGCATTTGTTCGCGCTTAAGGGTGAACCGAGACTGACGACGGTGCCGTGCGAATTCACGGTCGGCAACGCGGTGACCCCAACGGCACCGCGATAAGGGGGACTTTCATGACGACACTGATTTCCGGAGCCCGCAGGGGCCTCCGACAGACCGGTACGCGCATGCTGGCGCTGGTCATGCTGGCGATTCTGGCCGTGCTGATCCCTAACCGGGACGCATCCGCTTCCACCGTGCTGAATGCTGCGGCGACCACCGCCAATTCCAGCCTCTCGGCCTGCAACGCCAGCCAAGGCAAGGCTCTCTACAATTGCGTCGCTGACGTGCTCGAGCGCATGGCCAACGACGTCAATTCGATCAGAGTCGGGGAGACTCAACGTGCGCTCTTGACGGCCGCCAGCCAGTTGCGCGCTGCGAGCAGCAAGGCGCAGGCGCTCTCCGCCATCACGCAATGCCAGGCCGCCATCGCAGGCGCGCTGCGGCAGGTGAAAGCGACGCCCGGCGGTAAGATGATGGTGCCCGGATGGGGCGACCATGGGCTCGCGTCGATAGCGGGCGTGTTGGCGCGAGCGGCGCGAATGATCCAGGCCAAGGGATAGGACTGACAGGATAGGACAAGGGATAGAACACAGAGAAGGACCACAATGATGGCCAGCGGCCATGACCTGATCAGTTCGACGAAGGCACGCCTTCGCACCATCTTGGTATTGCTGTTGGTTGGAGCTGCCGTGCCGGCGGCAGGCCCTGCCTACGCCGGAGGTGGAGCCTCCGCGGCCGCCGCCGTCGGCAGTGCCGGCCTGCAATCGTGCAGCGCCACCGCCGGCAAGGTGCTCTACGACTGCGTGGCAGGTGTCCTGGATCGCATGAGCGGGACGCTCAACAAGTGGGATCCTCCGGAGGCACGCAGCGCGCTCCAGACCGCGGCCTCGCAGCTGCGCGCCGCGAGCAACAAGGCTCAGGCGCTCTCAGCAATCTCTCAGTGTCGCTCCGTCTTCGCCAGTCTGGTCAAGCAGGCCACCGCTGGTCACGGCTCCGGTCTCAGCGCCATTGTCGGGGTCTTGACCAAGGCGGCCCAGCTGATCCAGTCCAAGGGCTAGCGGCGGACGCGCCAGGGGAGCCGTGCGGCGCCCCACGGACTCACTCCGCCCAAATCAATTCCTGCAGCTCGACCAAATCATCCGCCCGCTCCTGCCAGTCCTCGATGCAGATGTGGCTGTTGAGGTCGCTGGCGCGGTGCAGCAGCATCAGGGCCATCAGGCGGCGCTTGAGGGTGAAATCCAGCGTCGCATAGCCAAAGCCTTCGAGCAGGCTCTTCACCCGTCCCGGCCGGCCCGCCGCCATGAAGGCGCTGGGGCCGAGCAGATCGTAGTCGCGCCATCCTGTGAGCACGTCGCCGAAATCGAACAGACCTGCGAGCGACCATTGGCCGTCATCGCAGGCGAGCAGGAAGTTCTCTGGGATGTACTCGCCGATCAGGATCACCGGCGGCGCGTCCACCGGGATCAGCTTCGCGGCGTCGCGCAGGAGGTCGTCGAGACCGGCAAGGAATTTTGGTGCGAGGCCGAGACGCGTGTGCCGCGCGCGGCAGCCCTGCATCTGGGCGCGCATGAATGCGTCCCAGCGCGGCCCGATGGACGCGAGCTCTCCGAGCGGAACGCGCTGCACAGAAGCGATGGTTTCGCCGATCTGGCGCAGCAGCCGCTCCTTCTGCGGCTCCGGCAGTGAGGGCCAGACCTCCGAGCCGAGCGTGCCGGCAAGACGCGTCATGACGAGATAGGGCCAGCCGTCGCGCATCCCCTCCGCGACAATCTCGGGAATCGGCAGCTCGAGGCGGCCGGTGAGCTGCGTCAGCGAGGCGCGCTCCGAGACGAATTGGGCTGCGAGCAGTGGCGGGAAGATTTTCAGGATCAGCTTGTCGCCGAGGCCGACCACGAGATTGGTGCCGGTCGCAAATACATGCGGTGAGCCGGCATCGAGCCCATGGCCGCGCGCGATGTCGAGGGCGATTGGCAGCCATTGCGGGAACGCGGAGCGAAAGGTGCGGAAGCTTGCGGCGTCGACGAGGTGAGGCAGCTGTTGCAATGAGGCGGTGGTCATCTGCACTCGGTCATCGATACAAGTTTGATGGATTCAGTGCGAACCAAGCAGGCGGTGCAACCTCTCCCGCTTGCGGGGGAGGTCGACGCGAAGCGTCGGGTGGGAGCTCTCTCCTCTAGGGGATTGTCCCGTTGTGGAGACACCCTCTCCCCAGCCCTCCCTCGCAAGCGGGGGAGGGAGCGCATCTCGCTTGCGGCTATAGCGATATCCAATCGCGACACACCCCTACCGCTCGGGGCTCGCCCGCTCGAACTGGCGGAGCAGCTTGTTGCCGCGCTCAACGGCGGAATCGAGCGCTGATTGCGCGCTCTTTTGGCCGGCGAAGGCCTGCTCGAGCTCGTCCTCGATCACGCCGCGGATCAGGACGAAGGAGCCGAGCCGGATGCCCTTGGAGTTCTCGGTCGGCGGATTGAGCGTGATCTGCTCGAACGAGATCGCCGAGCCGGGATTGCGCTCGTAGAAGCCTTGCGCGCGCGTCAGCTCGAAGGCGGCGCGGGTGACGGGCAGATAGCCGGTGTTCTGGTGCCAGGCGGCCTGCACGCCGGGCTGGGACAGATAGGCGAAGAAGCGCGCCACGCCCTTGTATTCCTCGCGCGGACGGTCGCGCAGCACCCACAGCGTGGCGCCGCCGATGATCGAGTTCTGCGGCGCGCCCTTCACGTCGGGCCAATAGGGCATCATGCCATAGCCGATCTCGAACTTCGAATTGGCCTTGATGTCGGCGCGCGTCGCCGAGGAGCCGATGAAGATGCCGCACTCGCCCTTCTGGAAGCGCGGCTCGGCCGACTGCCCGCGGCCGCTGTAGTCGAACAGCTTGGTCTTCTGCCACTCGCTGAGCGCCGCGACGTGATGCACCAGCGTCGGATTGTTGATGGTCAATTCCGCATCCAGCCCGGCAAAGCCGTTCGCCCGGCTCGCGACCGCGAGGTTATGGAAGGCGGAAAAATTCTCGACATGGATCCAGGACGGCCAGGACGTGGTGAAGCCGCAGGGAGCGCCGCGGTCGCGCAGGCGCTTCGCGGCCGCTCCCAATTCGGCCCAGGTCTTCGGCGGTACCTCGGGATCGAGGCCCGCGTCGCGGAACATGGTCTTGTTGTAATAGAGGATCGGCGTCGAGGAATTGAACGGGAAGGACAATAGATTGCCGGCCGCATCGGTGTAGTAGCCGGAGACCGCGGGGAGGTAATCATTGAGCGAAAACGGCTCGCCCTGGTCCCGCATCAGGCTGAACACCGGGTAGATCGCGCCCTTGGCCGCGGTCATGGTGGCGGTGGCGACCTCGTTGACCTGGACGATGGCGGGCTGGCTGCGCGAGCGGAAGGCGAAGATCGCGGCCGTCACGGTCTCGGTGTAATTGCCCTTGTAGACGGGCACGATGCGGTAGCCGGATTGCGAGGCGTTGAAGTCGGCGGCGAGCTTTTCCAGCTGCCGGCCGAGCTCGCCGGACATGGCGTGCCACCACGCGATCTCGGTGGCGGCCCGCGCAGGGGCGGCCAATGAGAGGGCCGCAAAGGCGGCGACGAGCTGCAAAAGGCGCAAGGCTGACCTCACGATGGCTCTTCCCAGAACGCACGGCGACAGCCGGCTGCCCTGCTTAAGGCGCGACATAACCGGTTTCAACCGGGAATGAACGCCGGCCGCGCCGCACAATCGGTCTTGCGGAACCAGGCGGGATGGCCTTCCCTTAACCATCTGCTAGAGCCTCGTTCCGATCGGAACGGGTCTCTAGACCTTAATTTGACGCGTTTTCTTTACGCGAACCGGTATCCACTTCGCTTGAAAACGCTTTAGATTGCATTGAACCTTTTCCTTCCGCCATAGACTCCACCACTGAGGGGTTGAGTGTGCCAGTGTTGAGCCGTGCCGAACTCTCGCGGACCGGGGTGGTCTTCGTTGCGCTTCTGCTTGCCGCAGTCTCGTCGAGCATGTGCGCGACGGGCGCTGTTGCGCGCGAATTTCGCGCCGCCGATACCCAGACCGAGAATTACCCGACCGTCCAGGCGCTGCGCTACATGGGCGCCCTGATCGCCGAGCGCACCGGCGGCCGGCACGAGATCAAGGTGTTCCACTCCCGCCAGCTCGGGGAGGAAAAGGAGACCATCGAGCAGACCCGGGCCGGTGCGATCGACCTCAACCGGACCAACGTGGCGCTGATCGGCAATTTCGTCCCGGCCATGAACGTGCTGGCGATGCCGTTCCTGTTCCGGTCCATCGAGCACATGCAGAAGGTGCTGGACGGACCTGTCGGCAGCGAGATCCTCGGCAGCTTCGAGCCCTACGGCTTCGTCGGGCTCGCCTTCTACGATTCGGGCGCGCGGTCGATCTACAACGGGGTCCGCCCGGTAAAGACCATCGCGGATCTCAAGGGATTGCGGATCCGGGTGCAGCAGTCGGAGTTGATGAGCCAGATGATGCGCGCGCTCGGCGCCGAGCCGGTCGAGCTTCCCTACGGGCAGGTGATCACCGGGCTTGCCAACCATCTGATCGACGGCGCCGAGAACAATTGGCCATCCTTCGTGACCACGGACCATTACAAGCATGCCGGCTATTACTCGCTCACCGAGCACACGATGAGCCCGGAAGTGCTGGTGATCTCGCTGAAGGCCTGGAAGAGCCTGTCGGCAGAGGAGCAGACAATCTTCAAGGAGGCCGCGCAGCGCTCCAGCCGGTTCATGCGCGAGAAGTGGCGCGACCTCGAGGACCAGTCGCAGCGCAAGGCGCAGGAAGCCGGCGTGACCGTCGTCAAGGACATCGACCGCAAGCCGTTCGAGGAGGCGATGGCCGCAATCTACGCCAAGGCCGAACGCGACCCCGCGGCGGCCGCGCTGATCGAACGCATTCGCAAGGTGGAGTGAGGCCTGTTGGCTGCGCTTGGACATAGCGAACACGCGGACAAGCCGCCCGGCCCGATCGGGCAGCTGCGCGCGCGCATCGTCGGCCTGCTGCGGGCGGTGCCGATCCGCTGGCGCATCCTGTCGATCGCCGCGCTGAACTCCGCCGTGGTCGTGGTGCTGGTGGCGATGATCTGGAACGGCGCGCAGGTGCTCGGTTCGGCCTGGGACGACGTGCGCCAGGTGCGCGAGTCCGACCGGATCCTGGCGCTGCTTGAAAGCGAGACCGGACGGCTGCAGAACCTGATCCACCGCTACATCAACCAGCCGAGCCCGGACCTGTTCGCCGAGATCCTGTTGCTGCGCGAGGCGGTGCTGGGCACGCTGACGGGTCGCGCCGCCAAGGACCCGATGCTGTCGGGCTCGGTCGAGGAGCTGGAGCGCACCACCGACCGCTTCCTCAACGGCTTCGGCGAGCTGCGCAGCGTGCAGGCCACGATCGCCAAGACTTATGAAGAGCAGGTGCAGGGCCCGGCCAGGGACATGGCCGGGCTCTACTCCATCATCGAGGGCGCCACCGGCCATCGCGACGCGCTGATCTGGCCCTCGCTCGGCAAATCCCGCGAGGCCTTCACCGCGATGCTGGTTGCGGCCAATTCCTATTATCTGTCGCAGTCCTCGGGCGCCGCCGACGACGCACGCCGCAACACCGAGACGATCGAGCGGACCATCCCGGTCATGATCGATCTCGCCGACAACGACCTGCAGAGGATGGCGCTGCAGCGGCTCGGCGCCCGCACCGCCGCGCTGCGCGAGGGCTTTGCAAAGCTCTCCGAGCAGCTTGCGAGCCGCACCGAGCTGTTGCGCAACACCATCGACGCCAGCCAGGCCGAGGCGATCGGCGCCATCGACGACCTCTCGACCAAGATGCGCCAGCGCGAGCAGAAGGCGCAGGAGACGTTCGACCGCACGCTGGCGGACATCTCACGGCGCGTGCTGTCGATCGCGGTGATCTTCCTCGGCATCATCCTCACCGCGGGCGTCCTGATCGCGCTGTCGATCCGCCTGCCGCTGCAGCAGATCATGACGGCGATGCGCGCGATCACGCTCGGCGATCTCGACCGCGAGGTGCAGGGCACCAAGGCGCGCGACGAGGTCGGCGCCATGGCGCGCGCGGTGGAGGTGTTCCGCGAGAACGCGATCGCCAAGCGCCGGACCGAGGACGAGCTGCGCGCCTCGAAGGAGAAGGCCGAGAGCGCCCTGCTCGAGCTCAACGCCGCGCAGCAGAACCTGATCGACGCCGAGCGGCTGGCCGCGCTCGGCGGCCTGGTTGCCGGCGTCGCGCACGAGGTCAACAACCCGATCGGCATCAGCCTGACGGTGGCCTCGAGCTTTGCCCGGCGCACCGAAATCTTCGAAGCCCAGCTCAAGGGCGACGGCGGCCTGCGCCGCTCGCAGCTGGAGGAGTTCGTGCAATCCTCGCGCGACGCCTCGCAGCAGCTCGTCGCCAATCTCCAGCGCGCCGGCGAGCTGATCCAGTCGTTCAAGCAAGTCGCGGTCGACCGTTCCCATGCCGAGCGGCGGCAGTTCTCCCTGAGCGAAGCCACCGACCAGATCATCGCCAGCCTCAAGCCCGTGCTGAAGCGCTCGCCGATCACGCTGGAGGTCGACGTGCCCGAGGGGCTGCTGCTCGACGGCTATCCCGGCTCCTACGGCCAGATCCTGACCAACCTCTTCCTAAACGCCGCCAACCACGCCTTCGCCGACGGCCGCGCCGGCCGGATCGCGATCTCGGCGCGGCCGCGCGGGACCGAGGACATCGAGATCAGCTTCTCCGACGACGGGGCCGGCATGACCCCCGACGTGCAGCGCCAGGCCTTTGACCCTTTCTTTACCACCCGGCGCAATGAAGGCGGCACGGGACTTGGCCTTCATATCGTCTATAACCTCGTCACCCAACAGCTCGGCGGCCGCATGATGCTGGAATCCAAGCTGGGACAAGGCACTACTTTTCGCATTATCATGCCCCGCGTCGCCAAGGGCGGCGCGCAAAGCACAGAAAGTGACGGATCTTCTCAATGGCCGAACAGGACGATGTCCTCCACCTGATCGACGATACCGGTACCGCGTCGGAGGATAGCAACGCCCGGAAATGGAAGATCGCCGTCATCGATGACGATCCGGCCGTCCATGACGGCACGCGTTTTGCGCTGTCGGACTACAGTCTGAACGGCCAGAGCCTGGAGATCCTGTCGGCCTATTCCGCGGCGGAAGGCCGCAAGCTGATGGCCGAGCACCGCGACGTCGCCGCCGTGCTGCTCGACGTCATCATGGAGACCGACGTCGCCGGCCTCGAGCTGGTCGAGTTCATCCGCAACGAGATCCGGAACGAGACCGTGCGCATCATCCTGCGCACCGGCCAGCCCGGCCAGGCGCCGGAGCGGCGCGTGATCGTTCAGTACGACATCAACGACTACAAGGCCAAGACCGAGCTCACCGCCGACAAGCTGTTCACCTCGCTGACCGCGGCGCTGCGCTCCTATCAGCAGCTCGAGCGCATGGTGCAGACGCGGCGCGGGCTGGAGATCATCATCGACGCCGCATCCACGCTGTACGACTTCAAGTCGATGCAGCGGCTCGCCGAGGGCGTCCTGACCCAGCTCGCTTCGCTGCTCAACGTCGATTGCGCCGGCATCCTCGTGCTGCGCGACAATGGCGGCAACGATCCCGAGCTCTCCGTGCTCGCCGGCAGCGGCTGCTACAGCCGCTTCATCGGCACCACGTCGTCGAAGGCGCTCGACCCCGAGCTGCGCGAGATGGTGGAGGCCGCGTTCCAGCGCCGCAAGAACGAGTTCGCCGACCATCGCAGCGTGATCTATTTGCGCACCGGATCGGGGCGCGAGGTCGTGGTGCTGCTGCAGGCCGAGCGCGAGCTGTCGGAGACCGACCGCTCGCTGGTCGAGATCTTCTCGAGCCGGCTCTCGATCGCCTTCGACAACGTCATCCTCTATCAGCAGCTGCAGGACGCCAACACCCAGCTGGAGGACCGCGTCGCCCAGCGCACCCGCGCGCTGATGCAGGCCAACCGCCGGCTCTCGGCGCAATGGCTGCGCCTGCAGCGCGCCAACGGCTTCAAGAACGAGATTCTGGGCACCGTCGCGCACGACCTGAAGAACCCGCTCGGCGTCATTCTCGGCCGCACCGAGATGCTGAAGGAGCTGATCTCGACCGGCGCCTCGGAAAGCGGCGTGGTCGCCCAGGTCGACCACATCCGCGACGCCACCAAGCGCCTGACCACGATGGTCGATCATTTGATCTCGGACGCGATGGCGGATGCCTTCGACATCACCATCCGCCGCGAGCCGGTCGACGTCGCCGCCCTGGTCAAGGAGGTCGCCGAGGCCAACCAGCCGCTCGCCGTCAACAAGCAGCAGGCGATCAGCGTCACGGCGCCGGCCAACATCGTCACCATGTGCGACACCGACCGCATCCGCGAGGCGATCGACAATCTCATCAGCAACGCCATCAAATACTCGCCGATCGGCGGCAAGATCGAGGTGGCCGTCGTGCACGAAGGCAGCGACACCATGGTCCGTGTCAGCGACGAGGGCGCCGGCCTGTCGCCGGAGGATCTCGGCCGCCTGTTCGGCCGGTTCCAGCGGCTGTCGGCCAAACCGACCGCCGGCGAGAGCTCGACGGGACTTGGTCTGTCCATCGTCAAGCGTATCATCGACATGCACGGCGGCGAGGTGACCGCCGAAAGCGAGGGCCCCGGCAAGGGCTCGACCTTCACCATCACCCTCCCCGCGACCGAAATACCATGATGCAAAGACCATGACTCAAAGCCAGCACATCATGATCGTCGACGACGAGGCCCCGGCCCGGGAGATGGTCGGCGATTACCTCAAGATGCACGGCTTCACCGTGACGCTGTGCGACGGCGGCAAATCCTTGCGCGCCGCGATCCAGGGCAGCATGCCCGACCTCGTCGTGCTCGACCTCAACATGCCCGAGGAAGACGGGCTCTCGATCATCCGCGACCTCAAGAGCCGCATCAACGTGCCCGTGATCATGCTGACCGCGACCGCGAGCCCGATCGACCGCGTGGTCGGCCTCGAGCTCGGCGCCGACGATTACGTCGCAAAGCCCTGCGAGCTGCGCGAATTGATGGCGCGCATCCGCTCGGTGCTGCGCCGGAGCGGGCCGGCCAAGGCGGCGGACGCGCCGGCGGCGAAGTCGGACAAGGAGCAGCTGGTGCGCTTCGGCACCAAATGGCTCGACCTCGAAGCGCAGGCCTTGCGCGACGACGAGGGCAACGAGCATCCGCTGACGGCGTCCGAGTTCGGGCTCTTGAAGGTGTTCGCGGCCAACCCGAAGCGCGTGCTGTCGCGCGAGCGCCTGCTCGAGCTTGCCAACGCCCGCGATGCCGAAGCCTTCGACCGCGCGGTCGATCTGCGCATCATGCGCATCCGCCGCAAGATCGAGCCCGACCCGGCCAAGCCCGCCGTGATCCGCACCATCCGCGGCGGCGGCTATCTGTTCTCGCCGCAGGGCGAGAAGGCGTAAGGGCGAGCGGCACGCCAGATGCCGGTAGGGTGGGCAAAGCGAAGCGTGCCCACCATTCCTTCGATAATTGCGAGAGATCGTGGGCACGGCGCTTTGCGCCTTTGCCCACCCTACGAGACCGGCATCTTGAACGCTTCGCGCCCCGGGACGACGGCGGTGGGAGCGGCGCGACCAAACGCAATCCCCCGGGATTCGTTCCGCGGCGTCACTGTCCGCGTCCGATAACCTACCCCCGTATTTTCCGTATATTGAAATCACACGGTTTTTTGCCTCGAATGTTTCGTCGCGGCGGTTGCTACGAAACAATTTGACGGCGCACGAAACCATTTTCCGCTTTTCGTGCAGACGTCCCGAAACGTTGGCTGATTAACACTTTGACCCAAGGAAACGCCGCTCGGTTGCGGCGCTACGGGGAGCCAAGTCCATGCCGAACGTCATTGCCATCAACGCCCAAGCCAGCCAGAGCATCATTGCCGCTCAGGCGACCTCGGACGACATGCTCCTCGAAAGCATTGCCGGCGGCAACCGGACGGCCATGCACATCCTTTATTGCCGGCACAATGTGCGGGTGTACCGCTTCATCCTGCGCATCGTGCGCGACGCCACCACGGCGGAAGATCTGGTCAGCCAGGTGTTTCTGGACGTGTGGCGGACCGCCGGCCAGTTCCAGGGCCGCTCGCAGGTGTCCACCTGGCTGCTCTCGATCGCCCGCTTCAAGGCGCTGACCGCGATGCGCCAGCGCCGCTTCGAGGACATCGATCAGGAAGACGTGCGCCAGATTCCTGATGATTGCGACACGCCGGAGACCTCGCTCGACCGCAGCGACACCAGCGCCATCCTGCGCGCCTGCGTGCAGAAGCTGTCGCCGGCGCACCGCGAGATCATCAACCTCGTCTACTACCACGAGAAGTCGGTGGAGGAGGTCGGCCAGATCATCGGCATCCCCCAGAGCACGGTGAAGACGCGGATGTTCTATGCCCGCAAGCAACTCGCCGATTTGCTTAAGGGCGCCGGCGTCGACCGTTTCGCCGCGTAAGCGCAATGATTTCAAGGGGATAGGACATCAATGTTGGCCCTATTCCCGGACACGGAAGCGTTACCACTGATGAAACAATTGAAACAAACGACAACATCAGGCGGAAAAACTTCCGCTCTATAAAGCTCCCATACGGTTTCGTTAAACCTCCCAAGACCTCCAGCGACCCGGACGATGCCCCGTCCGGGTCGTTTTGTATTTGGGGCCCGCGGCGGCAGCTGCAGGCTCCGCCTCTCCCGCTTGCGGGAGAGGCCGACGCGCCCGGGCGATGCGCAGCATCGCCGGCGCGGCGGGTGAGGGTTCTTTCCTCTGGGGGAGTGTCCCGTTGTGGAGACACCCTCTCCCCAGCCCTCCCCCGCAAGCGGGGGAGGGAGCGCACCGATGGCGGAGCCGGCACCGTGCTCTGCAAAGCGATAGGCTCCGTCACGAAGGCGTGACGCTGCGTAACGACCGTCGCATCCATCCCGAACATCCCTCGCGACCACCATAACGAGTGCGCCATGCTCGAACTCCTCTTTGCTCTCCTCGCCGGAATCCTCACCATCGCCGCGCCCTGCACGTTGCCGATGCTGCCGATCCTGCTTGGCGCTTCGATCGGGCACTCCTCGCAACTGCGCCCCGCGATGATCGCGCTCGGCTTCGTCGTCTCGTTCTCGGCCGTCGCGCTGGCGCTCGGCGCGATCACGCGGATCTTCGATTTCGATCCGAACGTGCTGCGCGAAGCGGCGTCGATCCTGCTGCTCGGCTTCGGCCTGTTGATGCTGTGGCCGGCGCCGTTCGAGTGGCTGTCGATCCGGCTCAATGGCTGGCTCGCTCTCGGCAATTCGAGCAGCACGCAGCGCGAGGGCGCGCTCGGCGGGCTCATCCTCGGCACCACGCTGGGCCTGGTCTGGACGCCCTGCGCAGGGCCCGTGCTCGGCTCGATCCTGACGCTGGTGGCGACCTCGAAGAATCTCGGCTGGGCCGGCACGCTGCTGATCGCCTATGCGATTGGCGCGGCAATTCCGATGCTGGCGATCGCCTATGGCGGACAGGCGGCGACCACGCGCGTGCGCAGCCTGGCCCGGATCTCGCCGCGGCTGCAGCAGGGGTTTGGCCTGGTCGTGATCGGCTTCGCGGTCGCCGCCTATTTCCAATACGACACGCTGATCGTGGCGTGGCTCACCGGCTTCTACCCCACCGGCCAGATCGGCCTGTGATCACCCTCATCATCACCGAAAGGACGCTTTCCATGACTCTCAAGCTGCTCGCAACCTCTGCTGCACTGATCGGCATCACCGTCACCGGCGCCGTCATCCCCGGCATCTGCGACGAGGCCGCGCGCGCCGCGCCTCTCGTCACCGCCGCCGCGAACCAGCAGGCCGCGCCCGACTTCGCCGGCATCACCAACTGGTTCAACTCGAAGCCGCTGAGCATCGCCGACCTCCGCGGCAAGGTCGTGCTGGTCGACTTCTGGACCTATGGCTGCGTCAACTGCGTCAACACGCTGCCGCACGTCACCGAGCTCTACGCCAAGTACAAGGATCGGGGTCTCGTCGTGGTCGGCGTGCACACGCCGGAATTCCCGTTCGAGCGCTCGGCCGCCAACGTGCAGGCCGCGCTGAAGCGCCACGGCATCACCTATCCGGTGGCGCAGGACAATGAGTCCAAGACCTGGAACGCCTATCGCAACCAATATTGGCCGGCGCAATACATCGTCGACCAGAGCGGCAAAATCGTGTTCCAGCACGCCGGCGAAGGCCGCTATGACGAGATCGATCGCACGGTGGCCAGGCTGCTGAACGCGAGCAGCTGACGCCGCGGGGACCATCGCGCGGCGGGCTGCAATTGTCGCCCTTGTTGCTTGACTCCACGGAGCCGTCCGTGGAGTTTCGCAACCCGACGCAATCAGCCGCCCGCAATGGACGCGACCACCAGCACCGACATCCGCCTTCGTGAAGGGTCCTCGATCGCACAGCGGCTGGTCGTGGCCGGCTCGGCGGCGGCCGTCGCGCTCTGCTTTACGCCGGGACTGTTCACGCAGGACGTTCTGGAAATCCTGATATCGGCGGTGGCGCTGCTGGTGGGAGCCGGATTCGTCGTCGGCATCATGATGGCGCCGGCGGTGGTGTGGATCATCACGCCGGACGAGATCCTGATCGGCCGGCAGCGGCCGTTCGGAAAGCTCCAGACGCGCCTCGTCGGCAAGGACGAGATCACGGCGCTACAGGTCCCCGGCAGCAAGAGGGTGAAGGCCCGTTTCCAACTCGTCTTCACGCTTGCCTCGGGCGAGCGCCTGACCTCGCCGCCGATTCCCGATGTCACCCATGTTCGTGACACCGTGGCGTGGATCGCGGCGCATTTCGACGTTCCCAATGTCGAGACGCCGAGCAACCCGCTCGATGCCAGCAATCCCGAGATGCATCTCGGCGAGCCGCTCGAGGCGTTTTCGGCGCGGGACATCCGGATCGTCGCACTGATCGCGGTGGCTCTGTCCGCGGTCCCCTATGCCTATAAGCTGTGGCGCGGCCTGTCCCCCAGCCATGTCGATATCCTGCTGCTGCCGCTGGGCGCGATCGCGGCATTCGCGGTCTATCGCTATGCGAACCTCGCCACCGGCGCATTCTGGGTGATCGGAGCGAACGATATACGCGTCGAGCGCCTGTGGGGCGACGGCAGCTTGCGGGCCGACCATATCGCCGGGCCCGACGTCAAGTCGATCACGGTCGAGCGCCGCGGCCGCTCCGAGGACGAGCATTGCATCGTGGTGATCCGGCTGCATTCGGGCCGACGGTTTCGCAGCCCCCGCATCGGCTCGCGGCCCGAGGCCCGCGCCGTGGCGACGGAGATCGTGCGGCGGCTCGGGATCGCGGCGGAGAGCAACCGGATTTAGCTGGCGCCTCGTGCCCACTGTCAGCGCTGATCTCACCGCGGGTTCGGTCTGTGCCTCTCCCGCTTGCGGGAGAGGTCGCGCCGAAGGCGCGGGTGAGGGTTCTCTCCCCTGGGGGAGTGTCCCGTTGTGGAAGCACCCTCTCCCTGGCCCTCCCCCGCAAGCGGGGGAGGGAGCTCACCTCCCGAGCGGCAACACCTATGCTTTTCGCGCCATCCCCTGTTCGTGGCATTGCGCTGGGCCCGTCAAAAAACCAAAGCATTCTCGTGACATGCCAGGACGGCGCGCCATCAACTTGCCATGAACTTGCCCCTCAGGTTTGATGGTTCCGAATGATTTGCGCTGTGGCAGCGGGGAGAGCTTGATATGACGGATTTTCGTCGCCTGACCGGGATTTTCGTGGCTGCGATGGGACTGGTCCTGTCCACGCCGCACGCCTTCGCCCAGCAGCCGGACCGCGGCGACGAGCCGGGCCTGATCGCGGACGATGCCTACCAGCTCGAGCCGGAATGGCAGAAGCAGGTGGTGTACTTCCGAACCACGGAAGCGCCCGGCACCATCATCGTCGCGACCGCCGAGCGCCACCTCTACCTGGTGCAGCCGGGCGGGCGCGCCATCCGCTACGGGATCGGCGTCGGCCGCGACGGTTTTCAGTGGCAGGGACTGGTGACCATCACCAACAAGAAGGAGTGGCCGGACTGGACGCCGCCGCCGGAGATGATCCAGCGCCAGCCCTATCTGCCGCGTTTCATGGCCGGCGGCCCCGGCAATCCGCTGGGCGCCCGCGCCATGTATCTGGGCACCACGGTCTATCGTATCCACGGCACCAACCGCCCTGATACGATCGGCACCAAGGTGTCCTCAGGCTGCTTCCGTCTCGTCAACAACGACGTCGCCGATCTCTACGATCGCGTGCCTGTCGGCACCAAGGTCGTGATCCGGCAGAAGCCCGAGCTCTGAAGGCTCTTAGATTCGAGCATGATCCCTCGGGATCATGCTCCATCCCCTCCTCCGCTTCCTATTCCGATACTTTCGAGAGAGAGACATCATGCGCACTTTTCGTGGCGGCCTGCTGATCGGGCTCGCGGTCGCCGTGCTGGTCGGCGTCCTCGCCATCATCTATGAATTCTACGACACCCGCACCCTGAAGCGCACCGTGCGCCGCGGCGAAGTGCTGTGCGGCGTCAACAAGGGCCTGCCGGGCTTCTCGTATTCGGAAGACAACAAGAACTGGAGCGGCTTCGACGTCGATTTCTGCCGCGCGGTGGCTGCTGCGATCTTCAACGATCCCGGCAAGGCGAAGATGATTCCGCTCGACGCCAGCGAGCGCTTCAGGGAATTGCAGAGCCGGAAGATCGACATCCTGTCGCGCAACACGACCTGGAGCATGGCGCGCGAACTCGAGTATGACCTCTATTTCCCTGCCATCGCTTATTACGACGGCGCCGGCTTCATGCTGCCGCGCTCGCGCAACAAGGAGACGTCGCTGGATCTGACCGGCAGCAAAGTCTGCGTGCAGGCCAACACCACGACGGCGCTCAACGTCGCCGACTACTTCCGCGTCAACAACATGAAGTATGAAGAGGTGAAGTTCGACAACCTCGCCGACGTGGTCAAGGCCTACGACACCGGAAAATGCGACACGTTCTCCGCCGACGTTTCTCAGCTCTATGCTCTGCGGCTGAACCTGACGAAGCCCGGCGACCACATGATCCTGCCGGACATGATCTCCAAGGAGCCGCTCGCCCCCGTCGTGCGCCAGCGCGACGACGACTGGATGATGATCGTGAAGTGGACGCTGTACGCGATGATCAACGCCGAGGAGCTCGGCGTGTCCTCGGAGAACATCGACGAGGCCCTGAAGTCGAAGAAGCCGGAAGTGATGCGCCTCGTCGGCACCGATGGCAATTACGGCGAGCAGCTCGGCCTCACCAAGGACTGGGCCGCGCGCATCATCCGCCACGTCGGCAATTACGGCGAGATGTATGATCGCAACATCGGCGAGAAGTCGAAACTGAAGATCCCGCGCGGCATGAACCAGCTGTGGAACGCAGGCGGCGTGCAATACGCGCCGCCAATGCGGTAAGGCGGTCTAACCACCGTCATTGCGAGGAGCGCAGCGACGAAGCAATCCGGACTGTCTCCACGGCAAGATTCTGGATTGCTTCGCTGCGCTCGCAATGACGAGATTGGGGCAAGCGCTCTCTACACTCTCAACTGTCATCGCCCGGCTCGACCGGGCGATCCAGTATTCCAGAGACTTCAAACGTATGCGGAGAGGCCGCGGCGTACTGGGTCGCCCGGTCAAGCCGGGCGACGACGCCGAGGGTGTGGCGCGCCTCGCGCCCCAACCCCGCCTCAATACCCCCGCGACCGTGCCAGCTGCTCGGTGTGGTAGTTCGCGTCGCCGAACAGCTCCTCGCAGACCCGCGCGCGCTTCATGAAGAAGCCGATGTCGAACTGGTCGGTCATGCCCATGCCGCCGTGCATCTGCACGCCTTCCTGCACCGCGCGCGTGGCGGTGGTGCCTGCGCGCGCCTTGGCGACGGCGACGGCGGGCGTGGCCTTGACGACGTCGGCATCCAGCGCCTGCAGCGCCTTCATGGTGGCGGCGCGGGTGATCTCGATGTCGATATAGAGCTCGGCGGCGCGATGCTGCAGCGCCTGGAATTCGCCGATCAGCTTGCCGAATTGTTTGCGGCTCTTCAGATACTCGACGGTGCGGTTGAACACTTCATCGCTGAGGCCGACCATTTCGGCAGCGACCGCGCCGCGGCCGATATCGAGCACGCCATCGAGCAGGCCGGCCGCCTGGTCGACCTCGCCGAGCACGCTGTCGGCATCGACCTCGACATTGGCAAATTCGATCCGCGCCGCATTGTGCGCATCGACCATGATGGTGCGCTCGATCGCAACGCCCTTGGCTTTGGGATTGACCAGGAACAGCGTCAGGCCCTCGCGCTCGCCGGCGTCGCCCGCGGTGCGGGCAGCGACGATCAGGAGATCGGCGACGTGGCCGTCGACCACCAGCGCCTTGGCACCGGAGAGCTTGAAGCCGTTGCCGGCGCGCACGGCCTTAAGGCTGGTCTGCAGCGGGCGATGCTTGGCGCCCTCGTCGATCGCCAGCGTCGCGAGCAGCGAGCCGCTCGCGATCTCCGACAAATATTCCGATTTTTGCGCGGCATTGCCGCCGCGGGACAGCACTGATGCCGCCACCACTGACGTCGCAAGGAAGGGCGATGGCATCAAGGTGCGACCGATCTCCTCCATGATAATTCCGGCCTCGACGAAACCGAGACCGCTGCCGCCGAACTCTTCCGGCACCAGCAAGCCGGCGAAACCCATCTCGGCGAAGGAATGCCAAAGCTCCTTGGAGAAACCGGTGGGGTCCTTGCTGTCGCGCAAGTGCCGCAGGTGCGACACCGGCGCCTTGTCGCTGATCAGCCCGCGCGCGGAGTCGCGGAGCATAGATTGTTCTTCAGTGAGGACGAGGGGCATGTGCGTTTTTCCGATTCGTAATCTATTTGGTAGTTCGTCATTCCGGGATGGCCCGAAGGGCCAGGCCCGGAATCCATCGAGCGGCAGAGTTGGTGGATAGATGGATTCCGGGCTCGCGACTTCGTCGCGCCCCGGAATGACGGAAAGCCTTACGCCCCCGGCAGGTCCAGGATGCGCTTGGCGACGATGCCGAGCATGACCTCGCTCGTGCCGCCCTCGATCGAGTTGGCCTTGGTGCGCAGCCAGGCGCGCGGGCGGGCGCCCTGCCTGGAGCGCTCGCTTTCCCATTCCAGCGCATCGACGCCGCCGGCCGACATCAGGATCTCGTGGCGGCGCTTATTCAGCTCGGTGCCGTAATACTTCATCGCCGAGGAGAACGCCGGATGCGCCTGCCCCGCCTTGGCGAGATCGACCGCGCGCTCGGCGCAGGCAGCCAGCGCGGCCTCATCGACGTCGAAGCTGGCGATCTGGCCGCGTAGCATCGCATCGTCCAGCCTGCCTTGCCCATCGGTGCCGACCGAGTCGGCTGCGATCTGGCCGAGCGGCCGGCCGACGCCGCGCTCGCCCATCCCTGAGATCATCGCGCGCTCGTGCTGGAGTAGATATTTCGCAACGTCCCAGCCGCGGTTGATGGTGCCGACCACATGCGACTTCGGCACCCGGACATTGTCGAAGAAGGTCTCGCAGAACGGCGAATAGCCGGAGATCAAGAGGATCGGCTTGGTCGAGACGCCCTTCGAGGTCATGTCGAACAGGATGAAGCTGATGCCGTCATGCTTCTTCGCGGTCGGGTCGGTGCGGACCAGGCAGAAGATCCAGTCGGCGTAATTGGCGTAGGACGTCCAGATCTTCGAACCCGTGATGATGAAGTCGTCGCCGTCGCTCTCGGCGCGGGTCTGGAGCGAGGCGAGATCGGAGCCGGCGTTCGGCTCGGAATAGCCCTGGCACCAGCGGATCTCGCCGGCCGCGATCTTCGGCAGATGCTCCTTCTTCTGGGCGTCGTTGCCGTATTTGAGCAGCGCCGGCCCGAGCATCCAGATGCCGAAGCTCGACAGCGGCGGCCGCGCGCCGATCCGCGCCATCTCGGCACGCAGCACCTTGTGCTCGGCAGCGCTTAAGCCCCCGCCGCCATATTCCCTCGGCCAATCCGGTACGGTCCAGCCCTTGTCGCGCATGCGTTCGAACCAGATGCGCTGCGGCTCGGACGAGAATTTGGCGTTGCGCCCGCCCCAGAACACGTCGGCGTCCGAGGTTGCGGGCTTGCGCATCTCCGGCGGGCAATTGGCTTCCAGCCAGGCGCGTGTCTCGTTGCGGAATGTGTCGAGATCGGCGGCTTCAGTATCGCTGGCTTTGAGATCGCTCATGATCGTTTCCATCACCCAAAATTCGAATTGTTGTCGCCGAGTCTGGGCCAAGCCCCCGCGGAATTCAACCACTTATCGGTTATAGTCGCCGCTGCGGCGAGCCTTGAAAACAAAGAGGAAACCACAATGCGCCTAAAGCTTCTTTCGCCTGGCGAAATGAACGAGAGCCAGCGGCAGACCTATGACGAGTCGATCGCCGGCAAGCGCGGCAAGCCGCCGGCGCCGATGATGGCCTGGCTGAACAGCCCCGAGATGGCGCGACATGCCACGCGGCTCGGCGAGGTGCTGCGCTTCGACACGATCTTCCCGGCGAAGCTCTCGGAGATCGCGATCCTGGTGACGGCGCGGCACTGGGCCGCGCATTACGAATGGTATGCGCACAAGCGCCTGGCGCTTGCCGGCGGCATGAAGCCTGAGATCATCGCGGCGATCCGCGACCGCCGCACGCCCGACTTCGACGATCCCGAGGGGAAGATGATCTACGATCTCGCGAAGTCGCTGCATGAGGGCCACGGCGTCGAGAAGGGCCTCTACGACGAGGCGGTGAAGCTGCTCGGCGAACGCGGCGTGGTCGAGGTGATCGGGCTGTGCGGCTATTACACGCTGGTGTCGATGACGCTGAACACGTTCGAGTTCGGCCTGCCCGAGGGTGAAGTATCGGAGCTGGCATAGTTTCCCATTCGGAAACGGTGGGTTTCGCGTTTGGCCGTAGCACCGGCTCGGGGCCGGGCTTACGTGCATGTTTTCGATGGAGCATTCACATGTCGCAAAGCCCGACCATTCCTGCCGGCACCAGGATCGGCCATGTCCACCTCAAGGTCGCCGACCTCGATCGTGCGCTCGGCTTCTATTGCGGCGTGCTCGGCTTCGAGTTGATGCAGCGGATGGGCTCGGGCGCAGCCTTCATCTCGGCCGGCGGCTATCATCACCACATCGGGCTCAACACCTGGGAGAGCAAGGGCGGCTCGCCGCCACCGCCAGGCACGACCGGGCTCTATCACACCGCGATCCTGTTTCCGACGCGGCCTGCGCTGGCGGATGCGCTGCATCGGGTGCTCACGGCCGGCATTGCGCTCGATGGCGCCAGCGACCACGGCGTCAGCGAGGCGCTTTACCTGCGCGACCCCGACCAGAACGGCGTGGAGCTGTATTGGGACAAGCCGCGGGAGCAATGGCCGTTCGGGCCTGACGGGAAGCTCGCGATGGTCACCAAGCGGCTGGATGTCGAAGCGCTGCTGAGGCAGCGGCAGGGGTGAAATGCCTAGAGCGGAATGGCTTTAGGTTGAATCGATTGCCACGGGCTCGGTGCAACCTCTCCCGCTTGCGGGAGAGGTCGGCGCGTCCGGGCGATGCGAAGCATCGTCCCGCGCGCCGGGTGAGGGCTTTCTCCTCTTGGAGATTGTCCCATTGCGGAAGCACCCTCTCCCCAACCCTCTCCCGCAAGCGGGAGAGGGAGCGCACCTCCGCCATTGCGCGATCAAGCCTCATTTCGTCGCGCTGATGGGCACGGCGCGACGTGCGCCGTTGCCCACCCTGCATGCGCCGAGCGATCAGCGTCCGGCGTCCATGTCGCCCGCCTCGCGCTGGCCGCTGAGCCAGAGCGCGAGCAGGGTCCAGAACGCGCCCGACAACAGATACGCACCCGAGGCGATGACGCCGAGATTGGTGGCGAGCAGCAGCGCGACCAGCGGGGCGAAGCCGGCGCCGAACAGCCAGGCCATGTCGGAGGTCAGCGCTGACGCCGTGTAGCGGTACATCTGCCTGAAGTTCGAGGCGATCGCACCCGACGACTGGCCGAACGACAGCCCGAGCAGGATGAAGCCGATCACCATGTAGATGGTCTCGCCGAACGCGCCGGCATCGAGCAGCTGCGGCGCGAAGCCGCTGTAGACCGCGATCGCGATCGCCGATCCCATCAAGAGCGACTTGCGGCCGACGCGGTCGGCGATGATCCCGGAGGCCACGATGGCGGCGACGCCGAACACGGCGGCGACGATCTCGATGATCAAAAAGCGCACCGGGCTTTCGCGGGTGAACAGGAACACCCAGGACAGCGGAAACACCGTGACCATATGGAACAGCGCAAAGCTCGCCAGCGGCGCGAAGGCCCCCAGCATGATGTTCTGGCCTTCGCGCGCAACCGTCTCGGAGATGCGCGCGGGCTGCAATTCGCGGCTCTCGAACAGCGAGGCGTATTCTTCCGTCGTCACCATGCGCAGGCGCGCGAACAGCGCCACGACGTTGATGGCAAAGGCAACGAAGAACGGATAGCGCCAGCCCCAGTCGAAGAAATCATCGGCCGAGAGCAGACCGGCAAAATAGGCGAACAGCGCGCTCGCCACGATCAGCCCGAGCGGCGCCCCGAGCTGCGGCACCATCGCGTACCAGCCGCGCTGGGAGGCCGGCGCATTCAGCGCCAGCAGCGAAGCCATGCCGTCCCAGGCGCCGCCCCAGGCCAGACCCTGCGCGATGCGCGCCAGCGCCAGCAGCCAGATCGCGGCGACGCCGATCTCGTGATAGCCGGGCAGGAATGCGAGCGCGACGGTAGCGGTGCCGAGCAGGAACAGCGCCGACACCAGCTTGGCCGTCTTGCCGTATTCCCGGTCGATGGTCATGAAAATGACGGTGCCGATCGGACGGGCCATGAAGGCCAGCGCGAACACCATGAATGAATAAAGCGTGCCGGTCAGCTCGCTCGCGAACGGGAACACCAGGCGCGGAAACACGATCACCGAGGCGATCGCGAAGACGAAGAAGTCGAAGAATTCCGAGGTACGGCCGATGATGACGCCGATGGCGATCTCGCCGGGACTGGCCTGGTCGTGGCCGTGCTCGCCCGTGTGGAGGTCTGCCATTGCGGGGGTCTGTGCCGTCGCCATTCGTGCGCCCTTAACGTCCTGAAAACCAAAGCCGACCGCCCGGCGGGACGCCAGGCAATCTGCCCCTGTCTGACCCAACCTCCCGCACTGCAACATTGGACAAATTGTCCAATGTCCGGATTGTTGCGCCGCAGCTACCCGTTGGCCCCGCAAAGGAAACTCATTCTCATAAGGCTCGGCCCGTGTCTCGTCTCAAGATCCTGGCGCTACTACCTCTGGCTGCCGCGCTCAGCGGCTGCGACTACGTCGTGCTGGCGCCAGCCGGCGATATCGCCGCGCAGCAGCGCGACCTCGTCATCATCTCCACCGTCCTGATGCTCCTGATCGTCGTGCCCGTGATGGCGTTGACGGTGCTGTTCGCCTGGCGCTACCGCCAGTCCAACACCGAGGCCCGCTACGAGCCGGACTGGGATCACTCGACCAAGCTCGAGCTGGTGATCTGGTCGGCGCCGCTCTTGATCATCGTTTGCCTCGGCGCGCTGACCTGGATGGGCACGCATCTGCTCGACCCCTATCGCACGCTCGGCCGCATTCATGCCGAGCGCGCCGTGGACCAGTCCAAGGCCCCGCTCGAGGTCGACGTGGTCGCGCTCGACTGGAAGTGGCTCTTCATCTATCCGGACTACGGCATCGCCACGGTCAATGAACTCGCAGCTCCGGTCGACCGCCCGATCACCTTCCGCATCACCGCGTCCTCGGTGATGAACTCGTTCTACATTCCCGCGCTCGCCGGCCAGATCTACGCGATGCCGGGCATGGAGACCAAGCTCCACGCCGTCGTCAACCACGCCGGCACCTACAGGGGCTTTTCGGCGAACTATAGCGGCGCCGGCTTCTCCGGCATGCACTTCAACTTTAGGGGACTCGACGACAAGGGTTTTGACGCCTGGATCGCGAGCGCCAAGTCCGCCGGCGGATCGCTCGGCCGCGCCGAATATCTCCAGCTGGAGAAGCCCAGCCAGAACGAGCCGGTGCGGCGCTGGGGCACCGTCGATGCCGATCTCTACCGCCTGATCCTCAACATGTGCGTCGAGACCGGCAAGATGTGCCAGAGCGAGATGATGGCCATCGACGCCAAGGGCGGCAACGGCCATCAGGGCCTGAACAACACGCTGCCGCTCACCTACGACAAGTATGCCCGCCGCGGCGCCCCGCTCGGGCCCGAGCCGAGCTTCGTCGCCGGCACCTGCACGCCGGATGCGCCGCAGGGCAAGACCACCGCGTCGATCACGGCGCCCGTGGACACCGCGCCGTTGCTCGGCGCCGGCCTGAAGCGGCCGACCTTCACGCCGCTGAAGTCCTCGTCCTTCTTCCTCGGACAGCGTCCGAAGTCTGATTCCTAAAGAGAACGCGCATGTCTCCTGATCTTCTCAAGCTCATCTTCGGCCGGCTCGGCCTCGAATCGCTGCCGCTGCACGAGCCGATCGTCGTCGGCACCTTCGTGGTGGTCGCGCTCGGCGGCGCGGCACTGCTCGGCGGCCTCACTTATTTCCGCCTCTGGGGCTATCTCTGGCGCGAATGGTTCACCACGGTGGACCACAAGCGCATCGGCATCATGTACATGATCCTCGGCATCGTGATGCTGCTGCGCGGCTTTGCCGACGCGCTGATGATGCGCGGCCAGCAGATGCTCGCCTTTGGCGGCTCCGAAGGCTATCTCAACGCCCATCACTACGACCAGGTCTTCACCGCCCACGGCGTGATCATGATCTTCTTCGTGGCGATGCCGCTGGTCACGGGCTTGATGAACTACGTCGTGCCGCTGCAGATCGGCGCGCGCGACGTCTCGTTCCCGTTCCTGAACAATTTCAGCTTCTGGATGACGGTCGGCGGCGCGGTGCTGGTGATGGCCTCGCTGTTCATCGGCGAATTCGCCCGCACCGGCTGGCTGGCTTATCCGCCGCTGTCGAACATCGGCTACAGTCCCGACGTCGGTGTCGACTATTACATCTGGGCGCTGCAGGTCGCCGGCGTCGGCACGACGCTATCAGGCATCAACCTGATCTGCACCATCGTCAAGCTGCGCTGCCCCGGCATGACCATGATGAAGATGCCGGTGTTCACCTGGACCTCGCTCTGCACCAACGTGCTGATCGTCGCCTCCTTCCCGGTCCTGACCGTGGTGCTCGCGCTGCTGTCGCTCGACCGCTATGTCGGCACCAACTTCTTCACCAACGATTTCGGCGGCAGCCCGATGATGTACGTGAACCTGATCTGGATCTGGGGCCACCCCGAGGTCTACATCCTGGTTCTCCCGGCGTTCGGCATCTTCTCCGAGGTCACCTCGACCTTCTCGGGCAAGCGGCTGTTCGGCTACACCTCGATGGTCTATGCCACCGTCGTCATCACCATCCTGTCGTACCTGGTTTGGCTGCACCACTTCTTCACGATGGGCTCGGGCGCCAGCGTCAACTCGTTCTTCGGCATCACCACGATGATCATTTCGATCCCGACGGGCGCGAAGATGTTCAACTGGCTGTTCACGATGTATCGCGGCCGCATCCGCTACGAACTGCCGATGATGTGGACCATCGCCTTCATGCTGACCTTCGTGATCGGCGGCATGACCGGCGTTTTGCTCGCGGTGCCGCCGGCCGACTTCGTGCTGCACAACAGCCTGTTCCTGATCGCCCACTTCCACAACGTGATCATCGGCGGCGTGGTGTTCGGCGCGTTCGCCGGCATCAATTACTGGTTCCCGAAGGCGTTCGGCTTCAAGCTCGATCCGTTCTGGGGCAAGATGTCGTTCTGGTTCTGGGTCACCGGCTTCTACCTGGCCTTCATGCCGCTCTACGTGCTCGGCCTGATGGGCGTGACCCGTCGCCTGCGCGTGTTCGACGATCCGTCCTTGCAGATCTGGTTCGTCATCGCCGCGATCGGTGCCGTGTTCGTCTTCATCGGCATTCTCTCGATGCTGATGCAGTTTGCGGTCAGCCTGCTCAAGCGCGAGCAGCTCAAGGACGTCACCGGCGATCCCTGGGATGCCCGCACGCTGGAATGGGCGACCTCCTCGCCGCCGCCGGACTACAACTTCGCGTTCACCCCCGTCGTTCACGACAATGACGCGTGGTGGGACATGAAGCGGCGCGGCTATCAGCGTCCGCTCACCGGGTTCAGGCCGATCCATATGCCCAGCAGCACCGGCACCGGCGTCATCCTCGCCGGCCTCACCACCGCGATGGGTTTCGGCCTGATCTGGTACATCTGGTGGCTGGCGGCCGTGAGCTTCATCGCGATGCTCGCCGTCGGGATCGGCCACACCTTCAACTATCACCGCGACTTCGACATTCCGGCTGAAGACGTCATCCGGACCGAGGACGCGCGCACCAAACTGCTCGCCGGAGCCAAGTAAATGACCGTTGCCGTCAATCCCTCGCAGACCGGCGAGCCGGTCTTCTACCTCGCCGACGAGCATCCGCATCCGGAAGGCTGGAGCACGTCGCTCGGCTTCTGGATCTACCTGATGAGCGACTGTCTCATCTTCGCGATCCTGTTCGCCACCTTCGGCGTGCTCGGCGGCAATTACGCCGCCGGGCCCGCGCCGAAGGACCTATTCGACCTGAACCTGGTCGCGGTGAACACCTCGATGCTGTTGCTGTCGTCGATCACCTACGGCTTTGCGATGCTGACCATGCAGCAGAACAAGGTCGCGCAGACGCAAGTTTGGCTCGCGATCACCGGTCTGTTCGGGGCCGCGTTCATCGGCATCGAGCTCTTCGAGTTCGCCCACATGATCCACGAGGGAGCCACGCCGCAGCGCAGCGCCTTCCTCTCCGCCTTCTTCACCCTGGTCGGCACCCACGGCCTGCACGTCACCTGCGGCCTGATCTGGCTGGTGACGCTGATGGTGCAGGTCGGAAAGTTCGGCCTGATCGAGGCCAACCGCCGCCGCCTGATGTGCCTGTCGATGTTCTGGCACTTCCTCGACGTGGTCTGGATCGGCGTCTTCACCTTCGTCTATCTCCTGGGAGTTCTGCGATGAACACCGATACCCACGCAGCCGGCGCGCACGACCATCACCACGAGGGCGGCCACGCCCACAGCACGTTCTCGGGCTACATGCTCGGCTTCGTGCTCTCGGTCGTGCTCACCGCGATCCCGTTCTGGCTGGTGATGAGCGGCGTACTGCCGAGCAAGCAGATCACCGCGCTGGTGATCATGGCCTTCGCGGTCGTGCAGATCGTCGTGCACATGGTCTACTTCCTGCACATGAACACGACATCCGAGAACGGCTGGACCATGATGGCGCTGATCTTCACTATCGTGATGGTGGTGATCGCACTGTCGGGTTCGCTGTGGGTGATGAGCCACCTCAACAGCAACATGATGCCCATCCACCAGATGAGCGGCATGAAGTGAACGATATCGGGACCGTGACGGGCAAGGATGTAGATGCGCGCAGCGAGGCTGCGCGATCCCCGTCCTTGTGGCTCACGGTCCTCTCGCTCGTTGCTTTTGTGATTCTGATCGCGCTGGGCGTCTGGCAGGTCGAGCGCCGCGCGTGGAAGCTGGCGCTGATCGACCGGGTCGAGCAGCGCGTCCACGCGCCGGCGCAGCCGATCCCCTCGCCCGCGGCGTGGCCCGCCGTCAGTGCCGCAAGCGACGAATACAGGCACGTCAGCCTCAGCGGGCGCTTTCTGCATGAAGGCGAGACACTGGTTCAGGCCGTCACCGAGGAAGGCCCCGGCTATTGGGTGCTGACGCCGCTTCAGCGCGACGACGGCACGCTGGTGCTGATCAACCGCGGCTTCGTGCCGTCCGAGCGGCGCGACGCATCGACGCGCCGGGACGGCAATCCCGAAGGTCGGGTGGAGATCACCGGCCTCCTGCGCGTCACCGAGCCGAAGGGCGGCTTTCTCCGGAATAACGTGCCCCAGCACAACCGCTGGTACTCGCGGGACGTCGCCGCCATCGCGGCGGCACGCGGCCTTCGCGAGGTCGCGCCCTTCTTCGTGGATGCCGACGCCGGATCACAAATTGCCGGCGGCCCAATCGGCGGATTGACCGTGATCCGCTTTCCCAATAACCACCTGATCTACGCGCTGACGTGGTTTGCCCTGGCTTTCATGCTGACCGGCAGACTTTTCGTCACATTCGGCGGCGGGCTGTTCCGCCGCAGGCGCTTCGTCCACGACAAGGCCGGCGGCTCGGATGCCGTCGCCCGCAGGACGGGATCAGATGCTGGAACGATCGTCGAGCCGACCTGACGACGGGAAAACGCTTTCCCAGACGCTTGGGCGTGACGGGCAAGCCGTCACGCTGCAATCGAAGGCCGACGCGCGCAGCGAACTGATCGGCACCACGCCGACCGACGACGAGACCAACCGCAAGAACATGGCGCTGCTGATCCAGCTGCGCTGGACCGCGGTGGTCGGCCAGATCGTGACCATCGGTGCCGTGCATTTCGGCTTGGGCATCCCCCTGCCGCTGGAGCGGATGGGCGCGGTGATCGGCGCGCTGGTGCTACTCAACGTCTCCAGCCTGGTCTGGGTGCGCCATCGCGCCGCGATCACCAACAACGAGCTGTTGGTCGCCCTGATGCTGGACGTCGCCGCGCTGACCGCGCAGCTTTATCTCTCCGGCGGCGCCACCAATCCCTTCACCTCGCTGTTCCTGCTCCAGGTGACACTCGGCGCGGTGCTGCTCGATGCCCGCTCGACCTGGTCGCTGGTGGCCCTGACCTGCGCGAGCTTCGTCTGGCTGACCCTGGCCTACCGGCCGCTCGATCTGCCACCCAATCCGTTGAGCGAGACTTATACGCTCACGGTGCTCGGCATGCTCCTGGGCTTCGTGCTCAACGCCGTCCTGCTCGTCGTGTTCGTCACCCGCATCAACCGAAATTTGCGCGAGCGCGACGCCCATCTGGCGGCGCTGCGCCAGCGTGCCGCCGAGCAGGACCATATCGTGCGCATGGGCCTGCTCGCCTCCGGCGCGGCCCATGAGCTCGGCACGCCGCTCGCCTCGCTCTCGGTGATCCTCAGCGATTGGCGCCGCATGCCGGATCTTGCCGCCGATCAGGAGCTTGCCGAGGACCTCGCCGAAATGGAGACGTCGCTGCAGCGCTGCAAGTCGATCGTGACGGGCATCCTGGTGTCGGCGGGTGAGGCGCGCGGTGAGGGCTCCTCGCCGACGACGGTGACGGCCTTCGTCACCGCGCTGGTCGACGAATGGCGCAATGCGCGCTCCGCCCGCACGCTCTACTTCGTCAACACCTTCGGCGAGGACGTCGCGATCGTCTCCGACGTCGCACTGAAGCAGGTGATCTTCAACGTGCTCGACAACGCCTATGAGGTCTCGCGCGAGTGGGTCGAGCTCGTCGCCGAGCGCGAGGGCGACAATCTCGTGCTGTCGATCTCCGACCGCGGCCCGGGCTTTGCGCCGGAGATGCTGGCGCAGCTGGGCAAGCCCTACCAGTCGAGCAAGGGCCGCGCCGGCGGCGGGCTCGGCCTGTTCCTGGTGGTGAACGTCGTGCGCAAATTGGGGGGCACCGTGACCGCCGAGAACCACAGGAAGCGCGGCGCCACCGTGCGCCTGACGCTGCCGCTTGCAACATTGGCGATCGGAGGGAATTTTGACGCCTGACCGTTCGCTCATCGTCGTCGAGGACGATGCGGGCTTTGCGCGCACGCTGAAGCGCTCGTTCGAGCGCCGCGGCTACGAGGTCGTGCTCGCCGCCTCGATCGAGGAGGTGCGCCAGGTGCTGGAGGAACGCTCCTTCGGTCATGCCGTCGTCGACCTCAAGCTCGGCGGCGCCTCGGGACTTGCCTGCGTTGAGCTGTTGCACACGCACGATCCCGACATGCTGATCGTGGTGCTGACCGGCTTTGCCAGCATCTCCACCGCCGTCGAGGCGATCAAGCTGGGGGCCTGCCACTATCTGGCAAAGCCGTCGAACACCGACGACATCGAGGCCGCCTTCCACAAGGCCGAAGGCAACGCCGAGGTCGCGCTCGATACGCGGCCGACCTCGATCAAGACGCTGGAATGGGAACGCATCCACCAGACCTTGATCGAGACCGAGTTCAACATCTCGGAGGCGGCCCGCCGGCTGGGCATGCACCGGCGGACGCTGGCGAGGAAGCTCGAGAAGCGGCCGGTGAAGTAGGCGGGCTATCGGATTTGAGAGCATTCCCTGCGGCCATCCTTCGAGACGCCCGCTTTAGGCGGCTCCTCAGGATGAGGACGGAGTGCGTGGCTGCAGTTTCAACGAGCACTGAAACTGATTAGCCCCATCCTGAGGCGGCGCGTCAGTGGCGTCACGAAGGACGAGGCGTGCGCTCCGGCCCTTATTTGCCGAACCGCGCGATCAATTCGTCAAGCGCGACGTGGCCTTTGCACGATCCCGTTCCCGGATCAGAGCCGCCGTCCTCCAGAGCGGTGGCGTAGAGGACCGCGGGATCGGCTTCGAGGCGAGCCCGCAGTGCCGCCAGCTTCGGCCAGCGGCTCCTCTCCGCAACCGCGTGGAAGTCGAGCCAGCGCGCGACGCCGACAAGCACGGCGTCGGCCAGCGTCGGCCGCTCCCCGATCAGAAATTGCCGCGATTCGATCATCGCTTCGAGTTTGTCATGGCGCTCGATGACCCTTGCTGTGCCAAAGGCGCGCAGGGCGGACTTCGTCGCGGGCTGCATGGCTTCGGCTTCCAATGCGGCCCACAGCGGCGCGAAGGCGGCGGTGAAACCGGTATTCACGAACGCCATGAGCTGATGCATGCGATCGGCTTGCCGCGACGAGGGATCGAAGCTGATGCGCCGTTCGACATCCCTGGCCTCTAACCAGGCCGCGATCGCCATCGTTTCCGTCAGCACCTCGCCCTGCTCGGTGACGAACACCGGCGTCTCATGTCGCGGATTGATGCGGGCGTATGACGGGCTTCGCATCTCGCCCATCATGTCGACCCGGCACATCCGATATGGCTTGCCCAGCCATTCGAGCGCCGCGACGAGCCCCATGGAGCTTCCCTTCGGGAAGCCGTAGAGTAGAATTGGGTCCATGATCCATTCTCCGTGATTTCTGATGATCACGCTGCGCAGCGGTGATGCGACCCTAGTCGCTCGCCGCGTCGAGTAAATTACGAACTTTTTTGTAACCTGGAGGCGCCGATGAAGGATCTCGTGTCGAGATGCCCCATCGAGGAAGTGATGCAGGTCCTGAGCGGTCGCTGGCCGACGCTGCTCATCTATTATTTGAAGCAGGGCACCAAGCGCTTCAGCGACTTGCGCCGCGACAATCCGACCATTTCACACCGAATGCTCGCACTCGAGCTCCGCAAGCTGGAGGACGCCGGCATCGTAAGCCGCACTGAATTCGGCGGATATCCGCTGCGCGTCGAGTACGATCTGACGTCCGCCGGTCATGCGCTCGTGCCATTGATCGATGCCTTGGGCAACTGGTGGACGTCGGTTGCGGCCGCGGCTGACGGAGAAGGCCGTCCCGGCGAGATCGGCGTCTCGGCAAGGACGCAGCGGACTTGAAAAGACCCAAGTGAGGAGACTGCCGTGACAATGCTCGTCGAGCGATTCAACCTGCCGGCTGCGCTTTCGTCGGCGCCGAGCAAGCGCGACGCCGAAACAGTTCAGTTCGCGCAGGCCGCGCTGACGTCCGCCAAGCGGGAAGGCCTGCAACTCGCGGTACGGGCGCGCTATGTCGCCCTCGTCGTCATTGCCTGCCTGCTGCTGATGATCAACCCGGCCTGGGAGCAGCTCTATTACGTGGCGCTGCTCGGCTTGTTCGCGCTGATCGGCTGGGCCCAGGTCAGGGTGGCGTGTCACGGCCGGAATTGGCACTCCTGTTTTGCGACTTGGCGCTGCTGACGTGCGTCATCGTGATTCCCAATCCGTTCGGAGCTCCGCATTGGCCGGTCGCGATGCAGTACCATTTCGGCAACTTCATCTATTTCTTCGTGCTGCTCGCAGGCGCCACGCTGGCCTATACCTGGCGGACCGTCATTGCGGTCGGCGGCTGGACGGCTACGCTCTGGATCATCGGCATGGCCTGGGTGTGGTGGCAACCCGATCGCGATCCTGCGCTGACGGCCCGCATCGCCGCCGCGGCAGGCAGCGATCAGCGCTTGTTGGCGATGATCTCGCCCAGCGAGATCGGATTCCACATTCGCATCCAGGAGATCGTCGTATTCATGATCGTGGCCATGACGTTGGCGCTCGCGGTCCGCCGCAGCAACGACCTCTTGATCCGCCATGCCGCGGTGGAGCGCGAGCGCGGCAACCTCGCACGCTACTTCTCGCCCAATGTCGTGGCGGAATTGTCGCAGCAGGACGAGCCGCTGAAGCAGGTGCGCACGCAACACGTCGCGGTGCTGTTCGTCGACATCGTCGGCTTCACCGCCTTTGCCGACGCGCGCTCGCCGCAGGAGGTGGTGCGAACGTTGCGCGAATTCCACGGATTGATGGAGCAGGAGGTTTTCCGCCACAGCGGCACGCTCGACAAATATCTCGGGGACGGATTGATGGCGACGTTCGGCACGCCCTTCGCGGGCGAGCGCGACGCCAGCAACGCGCTGCGATGTGCCCAGGCGATGATCGCCGCGGCGGACCGATGGAACGATCGGCGCGCAGCGTCAGGCGAGCCAAAGCTGCGCGTGAGCTTCGGCTTGCATTATGGGCCGGTGGTGCTCGGCGACCTCGGGCAGACCTGTCTGGAATTCGCCGTGATCGGCGCGACCGTCAACGTGGCCAGCCGTCTCGAAGCCCTGACCCGCACCCTCGATTGCGCGCTGGTGGCAAGCGACGATCTCGTCAGCCAGGCGAAGGCCGAGCTTGGCGGCGCGGCCGCAACGTTTCAGTCATTGGAGGCGCGAGAGCCGCAGGCGGTGCGCGGTATTCAGCAGCCGATCTCGATCTGGACCCAGCCGCGCGGCGCGTAGAGCGAACTCCCCGCTGCGGCAGGAAGCCAAACAAAAAGCCCGGCCATTCGGCCGGGCTTTTGATGGCTTGCGCAAAACGAAGCTGCTTACGCGGCCTCGTCGGCGACGGTGCTGTCGTCGCCATCGGTATCGTCGGTATCGCCCTCGGCATCCGTGTCGGCTTCGCCGTCGGCGGCTTCCGCCTTGGCGTTGGTGCGCCGCGGGCTCTTGGCGAGCTGGGCCTCGATCTCCTTGACCGCTTCGGTCTCGGTCGAGTGCTGCACCACCGCGATCTCGCGGGAGAGGCGGTCGAGCGCCGCTTCATAGAGCTGGCGTTCCGAGTAGGACTGCTCGGGCTGCGATTCCGAGCGATAGAGGTCGCGCACGACTTCCGCGATCGCGACGATGTCGCCCGAGTTGATCTTCGCTTCGTATTCCTGGGCGCGGCGCGACCACATGGTGCGCTTGACGCGGGCACGGCCCTTGAGCGTCTCCAGCGCCTTCTTGACCAGCGCCGGATCGGACAGCTTGCGCATGCCGACATTGGCGACCTTGGCGGTCGGCACGCGCAGCGTCATCTTGTCCTTGATGAAGTTGATGACGAACAGCTCGAGCTTCGCACCGGCGATCTCCTGCTCCTCGATGGCCAGGATCTGGCCGACGCCGTGAGCGGGATAGACCACGAATTCATTGGCCTTGAAGCCCTGACGCTGGGTCACGACCTTCTTTTCCTCGACCTTCGGCGCAGCCGCGGGCTTGGCGGCCGGCTTGGCGGCGACGGGAGCCTTGGCGGGCGCAGCAGCAACGGGAGCCTTCGGCGCGGCGGGCTTGGCAGCGGGGGCCTTGGCAGTCACAGGCTTGGCGGCAGCAGGCTTGGCAGCGGTCGCTTTCGCGGCCGGTTTGGCAGTCTTGTTAGGCATTGCGCTTCTTTTGTTCTTCGAGGACTTTGCAGCCGGCGCCTTCGTCGCGGTCCGACCCTTGGATGCGCTACGGCTGGCCGCGGCGACTTTTTTGGCCTCCTTATGGGAAGCCCTCGCTGAAGTACTCTTTTTACGCGTTTTCTGTGACACAGCCTGCGCGCGGAAACTGCCACGCCCCTGTTCGACATTTGGTTTCACGGGAACCCAGAGGGGCCAACGGGGCTGACGGGGTTCGGCTTAATGTGCCCAATATAGCACATTTCCCGCAAAAATCAATGATTTAGGGGTCTTGAGGGCTGGTTTTCGGCGGCAGCGCCGCTATTAGGGTTAAGTTTGGGCGCGAATTAGTCGCCGGAGCCCGGGTTCGGAGAAAAATATTTCTCGAACTTGCCCTCCATGCCGTCGAATTCCTTGGCGTCGGCGGGTGATTCTTTCTTCTGGGTGATGTTCGGCCAGCTCTTGGCGTAATCGGCGTTGACCTGGAGCCACTTTTCCAGCCCCGGTTCCGTGTCCGGCTTGATCGCGTCGGCGGGGCATTCCGGCTCGCACACGCCGCAATCGATGCACTCGTCGGGATGGATGACGAGCATGTTGTCGCCTTCGTAGAAGCAGTCGACCGGGCAGACCTCGACGCAGTCGGTGTACTTGCACTTGATGCAGTTTTCAGTGACGACGTAAGTCATCCAACGCTCCGAAAAGCTCTTTTAAAAGTCGCGGCTTGCCTAGCGCGGATGGCCCGGCGCCGCAAGGTCGGGAAGGCCCGATCATGACGGCTTTGTGTGTTTGACCGATCAAGAAATGAATACCAGGCGCAATTAATTGCGCGTCCCGAGCTCCTCGTAGAGCACGCGAGCCGAGGCGGCATCGCCACGGCGCTCGTTGAAGGCGGTGACCTTCAGCACGCGCACGCTGCGATCGAGCGCGATGGTGAGGACATCACCGGCCTTGATCGCGTGGCCCGGCGACGTCTCGCGCACGCCGTTGACGCGGACATGGCCGGTGACGACGAGCTCGGCCGCGGAGGTGCGCGCCTTCACCACCCGCGCGTGCCACAGCCATTTGTCGATGCGCTGCCGCTCTGTCGTGGGGTTACTCCTTGCGCCCCAGCTGCTCTTTCAGCGCGGCGAGCTTGGCGAAGGGCGAGTTCGGATCGATCGGACGATCGCGCTCGCGCGGGTTCGCGCTCGAGGCGTAGGGACGCAGCGACGGACCGGACTCGCGATCTCGGCGGTCACGGCCCTTGTCGCGGTCGCGGCCACGATTGTCGCGGCCCTTGTCCCGATCTCCGCCGAACTTCTTGTTGTCGCGGTTGCGATCGCGATCCTTGTCGCGGTCTCCCTTGCCCTGGAAGCTGCGATTGCGGTCGTCGCGGCGCTCACCGCCCTCGCCGCCTTCACGTGGCTTGCGGAAATCGCGGCGATGGCCGCCATGACGCTGGCGTTCGCCGCGCTTCTCGCCGTCGGCCGACTGCGCAGCCTCGCCTTCAGCAGGCGCACCGGCGGCCTCAGCGCCGGCCTGCGGACGCTGGTTGTGGTGGCGCTGGTGGCGATGGCGCTCGTGGCGCGGCTTGCGATCCTCGTGACGGCCGCCGGGACGCCAGACCTCGACGAGCTCGGGCTCGGCGGGTGTCGCCGCGGCTTCGACCGGCGCGGCAGCATCGGGCGAAGCGGCAGCTTCGGTGGCGGCGGTCTCGGCGGCAGCGGCTTCGAGCCCGGCAGCCTCGGTGGACGTCGCAGCCTCTTCTGCAGGCGGCGCGATGCCGGGAGCGTCTTCGGGCGTGACGGGCGCTTCTGAAGCTTCCAGCGCCGGCTCCTCTTGGGCCTCCTCAGGGGCGGGCTCGTCGTGCGGCTCCATGCCGGGCGCGTCTTCGACCGTGACGGCTTCGGCGGCGGCCTCAGCGGCCGGCGCTTCAATCGGCAGGCCGGCAACGGCTTCAGCCGCAGTCTCGGTCGAGGTCTCAGCACTGCCTTCAACGGGCGGCGTCTCGGCCGCGACGGTCTCGGTGACGACCTGCTCGGTCACGACAGGCTTCACCGGCAGCGGCGGGCGCTTCTCCATGCGATAGCCGAGCGCGCGCAGCACGGAGGCGAAATCCTCGCCGGCAGATCCCGTGAGCGAGGTCATCGCCTGCGTCACCACGAAGCTGCGGCCGTCGAACGCGCCGGCGGGCTTTTCGCCCGGCGAATTCTCGCGCCAGGCCAGCGCCGGGCGGATCAGGTCGGCGAGGCGCTCCAGGATGTCGACGCGCACGGCGCGCTCGCCGGCCTGCTTGTAGCCGAGCACGCGATAGGCATCGCGCGGCAGCGCCTTGTCGACCGGGAACGAGGTGCGCCCCGAGGAGGCCAGATGCTGCGCGCCCGAGAGCGCGGACAGATCGACATTGTCCTGCTTCAGCGCCCAGAGCAGCGCGGCGAGCGCACGCGCGGCGGGCTTGAGCAGGCCGGGGAAATAGAGGTGATAGGCGCCGAAGCGGACGCCGTATTTGCGCAAGGTCGCGCGCGAGGGCTGGTCGAGATCCTTCAGCTCGCTGGCAATCTTCGGCCGCTCGAGCACGCCGAGCGCCTCGACCAGCTGATAGGCGATGCCGCGGGCAATGCCGGTAACGTCCTCGGCCTTCGACAGCTCGAACATCGGCCCGAGCAGCTTTTCGATGTGGGTCTTGAGCCAGAGCTCGAGCCGCGCCTGCACCTTGTCGCGGGGGGCGCCGGTCAGGCGCTCGTCGGAGATGATGCGGATGCGCGGATGCAGCGCGTCGTCCGCGGCGGCGAGCCGCGCCACGGCATCGCCGGTCCAGCGGATGATGCCTTCGGACGTCAGCACGAACTGCTCGTCCGGCGCATTGCCCAGCTTTTCGGCGCGCGCGTTGATCTCGCCGGCGAGCACCGCTTGCGCTGCAGCCTGCAAGGCTTTCGCATCGGAGCCGGCTTCCGCCGCATCCGGTGCAAAGGTGAAGCCATCGAGACGGCCGATGACATGGCCTTCGACGATGACTTCGCCGGTCTTGCCGATTTCAGTATTCAAGCTCGTGTTCTCCCGCAGGCGGCGCATCAATACACTGGTCCGGCGATCAACGAAACGCTCAGTCAAGCGTTCATGGAGCGCATCCGATAATTTATTTTCGACCTCCCGCGTGATCCCCTGCCAGCGTTCGGGGTCTTTCAGCCAGTCCGGGCGGTTGGCGACGAAGGTCCAGGTGCGGATCTGGGCGATTCGGGCCGACAGCGTGTCGATATCGCCGTCGATGCGATCGGCCTGGGTGACCTGGGACTCGAACCAGGCATCGGGAATACAGCCCTTGCGCATCAGGAAGCCGTACAGCGTCGTCACCAGCTCGGCATGGGCGGCCGGCGACAGCTTTCTGTAGTCCGGGACCTGGCAGGCTTCCCAGAGACGCTCCACGGCGGCCTTGCCATGCGCGATATCGCGCACCTCGCCGTCGCGGGCGGCGTGATCGAGCACGCGCATGTCCTCGGCGATCGGCGCGCGCGTCAGCGTCTCGTGGCCGGGGGCGAGGTTCAGCGAGACCTGCAGTGCGCCGAGCGAGGAGAAATCCAGCTTCGAATTGCGCCATTGCAGCACCTTCACGGCATCGAAGGTGTGGTTCTGCAGCGCATTGACGAGCTCGGGCTCGAACGGCGCACAGCGGCCCGTGGTGCCGAAGGTGCCGTTGCGGGTGGCGCGGCCGGCGCGGCCCGCGATCTGCGCGAACTCGGACGGCGTCAGGCGGCGGAACTGGTAGCCGTCGAACTTGCGGTCGGAGGCAAAGGCGACGTGGTCGACGTCGAGATTGAGGCCCATGCCGACGGCGTCGGTGGCGACGAGATAATCGACGTCGCCGTTCTGGAACATCGCGACTTGCGCGTTTCGCGTGCGTGGCGACAGCGAGCCCAGCACCACCGCGGCGCCGCCGTGCTGGCGGCGGATCAGCTCGGCAATCGCATAGACTTCATCCGCCGAGAACGCGACGATGGCGGTGCGGCGCGGCTGGCGCGTGATCTTGCGGTCGCCGGCGAACTCGAGCTGCGACAATCTGGGCCGCGTAATCATGGAGACACCCGGCAACAGGCGCTCGATGATCGGGCGCATGGTGGCGGCGCCCAAGAGCAGCGTCTCGTCGCGGCCGCGGCGGTTGAGGATGCGATCGGTGAAGACGTGGCCGCGTTCGAGATCGGCGGCGATCTGGACCTCGTCGACGGCGAGGAAGGAGACGTCGAGATCCCGCGGCATCGCCTCCACGGTCGAGACCCAATAACGCGGGTTCTTCGGCTTGATCTTCTCCTCGCCGGTGACGAGCGCGACGCTGGCCTCGCCGGCGCGATCGGCGATCTTGTTGTAGACCTCGCGCGCGAGCAGGCGCAGCGGCAGGCCGATCAGCCCCGAGGGATGCGCCAGCATCCGCTCGATGGCGAGATGGGTCTTGCCGGTGTTGGTCGGCCCGAGCACCGCAGTGACGCCAGCACCGGGTGCGCGCTCGGAGGCGAAGGGGGAGGAGGAAAAAGCCATGTCTGGGGGATTAGGTAATGGCGATTTGGGCGAATGTCAGTGCGGTATGGGGCGGGGAGGGGGCTTGCTCTTCGTTCCTCATCCTGAGGAGCGCGTCAGCGCGTCTCGAAGGATGAAGGCCCGGCTGGTGCTGCTGGGCAAGCCAAGCCCCTCGCCCTTCGAGACGGCCGCTTGCGCGGCCTCCTCAGGGTGAGGGGCACACCGAGGGTGTGGGAGCGCCCTCCCCAAATCCCGTGCAACTGTTTCACTTTGCGACGCTTTTCCCGTTCGCTTTAAGCTTCGGAACGACTCTAGAACGAATCGCGGCCGAATCGCTGACTCCCTATTGAGTCCCGTTCCGTTCACGCAACATGTCGCGGGACTCGTCTTGGTTGCGCACTAGATGGAGTTTTGCGGAGGCGCACAAGCGAGCGGGGTGGTTAAAGCTGGGGATGAGGCTGAGTCGAATCAGAATCGGGGAGGAGTCAAATGGATTCCCCGATTAGGGCCATCAAAACACAAAGTGCGAAAACAACCCCATGCACAGTAGGTAAGTGATTGATATTGCTAGGGCACTCTTAACCCTCCCCTGGAGGGGGAGGGTCGGCTCACATGGAGCGCAGCGGAATGTGAGACGGGGTGGGGTGATCTCTCCACTCGGGCAGTCCCCGTGTTGAGAGATCACCCCACCCCGCTCGCGCTTACGCGCGATCGACCCTCCCCCTCCAGGGGAGGGTTAAGAGCCTACTGCGTCTTCGCCACCCTTGGCGGCTGCGGGGCGGTGATGAAGCTCGTTGCTTCCAGCATGGCCGGTCCCAGGGGCGTCGGCACTTTCAGCCAGAACGGGACCAGGATACGCGTGCCGGCGATCGGGGCGAACGCGATCTCCATGTTGCGCTGGGCGGCGAGGTATTTGATCACGGGGCGGTCGGGGATGTAGCCGGCGATGGGCACGAAATAGATCGCGCAGACCACGACCGGGCCACGATAGCCCTTCTCCGCCTTCACGGTCTCCATGCGCTTGAAATCGAGCTTGAGCTCGTAGCGCATGCGGCCGTCGAACACGGGCGCGGCGTTGTGGCAGGCCTCGGGCGCAACGGGATCGCCGGTGCCGGGCACGCGCAGCAGCGAAGCGGTCATCGGGTCCCACACGCCGCGGCGATGCGCCTCGGTGACGACGATACGATCAGGATCGACCGGCGGCTCCGGCAAAATGGCAAAATCCTTCACATTGCCCTTGTCGAGCGTGATGCGGATCTCTTCGGTCTTCTTCTGGGTGGTGGTGGAGGCCTGGTAGCCGGTCGCAACCAGCGCGCCACCCACGACGCGCCCCTGGCTGGCGCCGGTGCCGGACCCGCCCGTGAACGACTTCAAGAGCCCCGAGGTGCCGCCGGCGGCCGCCGCCGAAAACACGTCGTCCTGGATATCGATGTTCCAGGCGCCCTTGCCGACGGGAATGCCCGCCAGCGTCGCCTCATATTGCGCCTCGAGCTTGCCCTGCGCCGCCGCCGGCGCCGCGCCCGCCGCCACGACCAGCACCAGGCCGCAAAGCGCCATCAGCCGGCCGGCCAGACGCGATCGGGCTGAGCGCAGATTCTGCGCAAAATGAAGCGTTATCGGCACGAAACAATCCAATCGGGGCGCGATGCGCTGTTACTTAAGCCAAAAACGGCGGCAAACAATGTGTCGGGGCATGCAGCCCCGGGAACTCCACCGGACTCTTCGACGGCGAATACGCCCTTTATGTGATGGTAAGGCGCGACAATCATTGCCGTTTTGGTGATCGGGCGGTAACGGGGGCCGCTGTCATGCCCCGCGAAGGCGGGGCATCCAGTACGCCGCAGCGCCTCTGGTCAGCCGCGCCGCCGCGGGGTACTGGATCGCCCGGTCAAGCCGGGCGATGACACCTGTTGTGGGGCACGAGATCGCCACCCAAAACCTTGACGCAGGGCCCCTTCCCCCCTATACGTCCGCCCGCTCCCTGCAAGGACGAAAGAATTTGCCCCCGTGGCGCCTGAATGGCGGCCGCACTCGTTGGGGGTTCGAACTAAAGGATTTATGCCATGTCTCGCCGCTGCGAACTGACGGCCAAGGGCCCCCTCGTCGGCCACAAGGTCAGCCACTCCAACATCAAGACCAAGCGCCGCTTCCTGCCGAACCTCGTCAACGTGACGTTCATCTCGGAAGCCCTGGGCCGCAACGTGCGCCTGCGCGTCTCCACCAACGCGATCAAGAGCGTCGACCACAATGGCGGCCTCGATGCCTACCTGCTCAAGGCCAACGCCGATGCGCTCTCCCCGCGCGCCGTCGAGCTGAAGCGCGCCATCCAGAAGAAGGTCGGCGACGCAGCGCCGGCGAAGCAGGCGAGCTGAGAATTTTGGAATCGGGCGGGGGCTAGGTTGCGTCGTGTGGCGTACGCTTAGCCGAGTAAGAGTTCGAGTAGCGGCCGGATCGGAAAGATCCGGCCGTTTTTGTTTTTGGCGGCGCATGCGACCAGAGACGGATTTAGAGAATCTTGGCGCTCGTCCATGAAGAGTTATTTCAGAAGCGAAGCGCCTAAACGCAACTTGAAAACGAATTCTGCTGCGCAAGCTCCCGCCCAACGTAGGCATCGTTGGTGAGGTTTGCCCTGCGGCTTCGATGGCTCGGGCAAAAGTTGACAGATCATATATTCAAGCAGGATCGCCCAATATTACGATTCTGGTCGTTCTCTGCGGTGAATGTGCAAAGGTTCATTTTGAGCGCCGATACCTCAACGCGAGAAAGTTTCGGACGGACCGGGGCAGGTTTTTGATAGCTTTCATGAGCGGCGTTCGCGGCTCGATCCTTTGGCAGAGAACCGTGCTCAAGCACCTGCCCAAGAATGATTTGGGCGCCTTTTTTCCGGATGCTAACGTCAAGACTACGGCCGCAGGATTCCACTTTTCATTCTCAGAAAGAACGTCGTAACCTAATTCCTTCAAGCGGGAGATGGCATCTACGAGAGCCTTCTGCACCTGGTTTAGGGCCGCCGCATCCTTGCTATTCTCCTTGCCAATTCCAGGGAGGACCGGATGCCCGTCCCAGATCGTAATACTAACCGCATCCGAGTCCCAAGCGCGCCCAGGTGCAATACAATACCTCTGCCACAGATTAGGAAGATGTACGATCAAGTTTCTCGGAAGATACATTTTACTTTCGCAAGCGGGCCTTGTCGCGAGCCGCTCTAAAGCGGAAATGTGAATAGATTCGCCGACTACTGCTTCATCACGCTCGTAGCTGACGGGTCGCTCGCGAACAAGCAAGGGCGGCCGTCGATTCCCTATCGTACGGATAACTGGCGGGAAAACTCTGTAATGTCCCGTTCGCGAGTTATGCAGAATACTTGGCTCTACAGCCGCGCCCGGCAGTGGCACAAATCCGGGTTCGCGAATGGGGAAGTCCGGGTAGTGATAGAGAATGCGCTTCAGCATCCAATCCAGTGGCACATCATCTAAGCGTCGTGGCCCACTGTCACGTTCTTGATCGCTAAAATAACCGCCGCCAATATCAGAGTGCGTCCCCGGAAACCAAGTTTGCTCGGTTACTGAGTTGCTTACCCTAAACTTGCTCTGCCTCCAGACACTCGCTCGAAATTGGACACGGGTTTCATCAATCGCCAGTGCGTGCAAATTCAATTTCACAAGGGGGGACAGAAGAACGTCATGAAATTCATGTCGCTGTCGATTTAAACGCCAGAACGAATTTATCGGAACGCCTAAGGTGGCGACTGAATCAAAAACCCCTAGGCATGCGACACGCAGTGCTGGGTATACATACCTCCCTAACTCCGTCCTTATTCCTGGCATTCGATCATTTGGTGAAGTGCGGTAGTAGTCCCACGCCTGCTTCTCCAATTCGATAGTGCAGTTCTCCGCCCGCAGAAGCCCCGCGGAGCCTAGAAATCCAACGAGTGAGCGGGCAGCATGGGCCCCTCTCGAAAAGCCGAAAATAAAAATCTCGCTACCGGGGATGTAATGCCGACTGAGAAATCTGTAAGCTCGGCGTACGTTTCGTTCTACGCCCCATCCCAGAGCGCCGCCTGAAAGGCGGTCCAAGCCAGGGCCCGTGCCGACACCTCTTTCATAGAATGTAAAGTAAATGCACCCACGGTAAGGGCATGCGCCAAATTCGACGGCCTCCCTATCCCATTTGTCAAATTCGTCAATGGAACGCGGGACGCGGAAGCCAGACGTAACTCCGTTTGAGATTGTATCTCGCAATCTAACAACGTTCGTGTCCCGGTCGTGAGCGGCATCTTCATTCCAAGTGCCGTCTAAGAATAACAGAAGTCTTCGCCCGGCCGTCATTTGACAACCATCCGATGGTTGCCACGAGAATCCGAAAAAATGGTAATTCGAGTATTTGCGCATAGATCGCTGACGTCCAGAATCACCTCCTGACTCACACTGAGAACCGCACGGAATCGATATGGTCCCAGACCGGTCAGTGTAATCGCCCGCGGGGCACTGCTTGACACCGGTGGATGGCCCGCGAGAAGGTCGGCGCTGATCCATGAATCCCGGGAATAGTAAAATGACTGTATTGCGTCGCCGTTAGTTCGAAGGACATACGACTGGTCGCACGCCTTCGTCCTGCAGACTGTACCAACGAGAAGCACAGTCACGAGTGCCCCAATCCAGAGCGATTGCTCGGAAGTTCTTACTGTTTGCCGATGGAAGAGAGTGGCACTCACAATTCCCTCCATGAGAGAAAAAGTGCGAAGCTTCAGTCCAATCCGCCGCAACTAGGAGTGACTATTTTGCCTTGGGCTTCTTGGACGGTGGCTGCTCGTTTCTGGCCTGTGCTTCATCCTGACGTCCTCGACGATAGCCCCGCTTGAATGCCTCGCGCAGGTTGTCATCTAATATCTGGTCACGATCATGAGAGAACAGTCCACTTAGAGCTTGCTCAATCTGTTTTGAGTCAGGCTCGGCGCGAGCTAGCTGGAAGGGAAGTTGCGTTGCGAGTAGACTCACAAGAAATGGGAGTGCCGGCCCTCTCATTATCGCCCTCCATTTTTGATTTTCTGTCTGAAGAGGGTAGGCTCGACACTGAAATTAGTCGAGCACAACGTCACGTTGACGTCGTTGAATCGGGAAATGTATGGTCAAGTAGCCTGACCCGTTCTTCGTGGTCCGCACTGCCCTTGACGAGACACGGAATTCTGACGATAGCGGAAGTCGTCCGAGCGAGACTTTGCCTCACGAAACGTTCTCGCTCTTTCACTAGTGCTGCTCGACAATTCCGAAAAGCAACATCGCTGTGCGGCTAAAAGCACCTACCCTACTTGACTCTATGAACTTACGAAGCCCCCTATGGCTCGAGCTCAAGGGAAATCCCCAAGGCTTCTCTGTCGAACGTTACGGAATATCAATGGCGATGTTTCACTTGACGTGCCTAGCAGCGAATTCAACTACATGCCTCGCCAAGTTAAGGTTTCAGGCCACGGCTGATCCGTAATTCGCGTTCGCACTTTGCTACTGCAGCCTCGATGGCGTAGTCAGGCGCGTAGCCCGGCGTATAGCCTCGCAACTCCCGCCTATGGCACTCATCCCGGAAGGCTTTGACCTCCGGATTGCCGCCTGTAGCAAACCAATAAATCATATAGCCAACCGCGAAGACGCCCCACGCCATCATGAGCAGCCCGCAGCCGCCCTGTTTCTGGAGTTCTTCCTTCCAACCGCTCACTTGGGCTTACGTGGCTTAATGGCGCGCTCCACGCCCTTGGCACCCCCATCCGCCCCAGCCTCTTTGGCGGCCCCTAGGAACCGCTTGGATTGCTCTGGGTCGTCCTGTCGGGCTTCGGTTTTCGCAGGTCTAGCTGCGGGCTTCTTGCGTGTGGTTTGCATACTGTGAGCCTGTGGCCGCCAACATTGCCAGATAGCGGCAGCAACCCAAGCGATTTGCCCGTGCCACCGCCATCGAAAGTATGAAACTCAGTCACCCGGTTGAGTATCCCTGTGGCTAAGTGGATGGCATCAGGAACCCCAAGCGTCTTGCCTCCAGCCTCTGTCGAGCGTTGCATGTAGTAATCGCGCAGATCGTGCGCCATTTTCGCAATTTTAATGTCCATGCCAACACGAATAACACGCTTCATAAGTCCATCTATAAGGCTCTTCATGCCAGCCGGGAGCCGACTCTCAAGCACTTCGGTAGTCGTGAGAACCGACGTGATAATCTTTGCCTCGCGGCGTTTGACGCGTTCGATGACTTCGCGAACGCCGTCCATTTCGCCAATCGAACGCTCTTCGTCCTTTATCCAAGCCAGAAAAAGGCACGAATCCCAGTAGTAGACCGGCTCAGTACCAGCCATCGCGAAGCTCCCGAATGAAGGCTTCGCTGCTCAACTCACCGGTAGCATCTGGCGCCATACCGCGAACGTCATCCCAGTCAGGCAATTCGGAATCTGGCGGGAACGCCTCAATCTGCGTTACCTGCACCTGGTGCGGGAACGTCGCGCCACTCCGGTAGCGCAGCGTGCCATACACCTCAACCTTTCGCCCCACCGCAGAGACAGCGTCGTCGTACAGAGCGGGCGCGAAATGGCAGGTGACCTTGCGTGGTCCGATTTCAGGATAAACGTAGAAGACGTTCGCGCCATCGTGCAGATTTATCTGCTCCAACATCCCTTCGATCGTACCAATGCATTCCTCATCAACAGCCAGCGCGGTATCGACTTTGGAAGCAATCTTTGGCGTCAAATCAAATCGATGAGCGTTGAAAAGCAGCGTGACATTGGCCACCGTCTTTCCTACGGGTTTGGCAAGGCCGCGAATATCCTCAAGCAAATCCGCGTCCAGCCCAGAAAGATCATCACCAATTTCTAGCGCATGCGTCACGCGACCCAAGCTCTCAATGATAGCGTGACCAACATATGGTAGTTTAGGAAGCGCCTGAGGCTCCAGAACAACTCGCACAGGGCTTTGGTAGGAAAGCTCAGCGATCTTATAGACGGTAGCTTGCCTTCCTTCGTTGGCTTCACGATCCAGCTTCGTGATAGTGGCATTCAGCTTTTGAAGCTGATTCATGAACGCGCCAAGGCGAACCTGCCCGTTATCCTCGGGCAAGCCCTCGATGATTAAGGTGATCCGGTCGTCTTCAGCCATAAACCGCACCACAATGCGCAAGGGTTCTAGGGAGACTAACCGACGAATGAGTCCAGGTACATAAGCCTTTTGCCGGCCATGCCCCGGCGCTGCCCACAACAGCCGGACTGCAGCGGAAAAACGCGAATGAGCCAAAGCGTTAACACCGCACGCCCGTTAACCGTCCATTAACCAACGCATCCTAGCCTGCTGCAATCGTCCAGCCATCATTAGCCCGAAATGCCTTCCCGGTTCGCTCCAGGAGAAGCGCCGATGTGCGTTGAGTTGTTGACGTATGCCGATCTCGGTGCCCGCCTCAATGTCTCGCGCGAGGCCGCGCGGGCACTGGCGCGGCGTCGCCGGTTGCCGCGCTCGCGGTCGGACGACGGCAAGGCGGTGGTGAGCGTCGATCTCGCCGAGCTCCGCTACACGCCCCGCCCGCGACGCGCCCGACGGGCAGATCCCATCGGGGCCTCCCTGGCCAGGATCGAGGCGGTCAAGACCGAAGTCTTCAAGGCGGAGATCGCGCGGCTCGAATCGGTCGCAACCGCCTACAGGGCCGTGTTCGAGCGCGAGCGCGAGCGTGCCGATCGCCTCGCCGTCGAGCTGACGCAGGCGGCCGCCGAAACGACGGCCGCCAATGCATGGGCGGCACGACTGGAAGACGAAGTGGCGGCGCTGCGGAGCGATCGCCGCCCTGGCGGCTCGATCGCGGGACACGCGGCGCGTCGATTGGGACATCTGGCCGCCTTCATCGTGCAAGCAGACCGCGCGGCCCGCAGCTAGCACGCGAGACTTTCTTTAACCCCCGGCTTGCCGGAGCAATCGCGAGGGAAGAATGACTGGCAACACCGATATCCATGAAATGAAGGCCCGCATCGTCGTGTTCGGCGTCGGCGGCGCCGGCGGCAATGCCGTCAACAACATGATCACGGCCGGGCTGCAAGGCGTCGAGTTCGTGGTCGCCAACACCGACGCGCAGGCGCTGGCGATGTCAAAGGCGACGCGCCTCATCCAGCTCGGCACAAGGGTGACCGCAGGTCTCGGCGCCGGCTCGCAGCCGGAACTGGGACGCGCCGCAGCCGAAGAGGCGATCGACACGATCCGCGAGCAATTGACCGGCGCGCACATGGTGTTCGTTACGGCCGGCATGGGCGGCGGCACCGGCACCGGGGCTGCACCCGTCGTCGCCAGGATCGCGCGCGAGCTCGGCATTCTCACCATCGGCGTGGTCACGAAGCCGTTCTACTTCGAGGGCCAGCGCCGCATGCGCTTTGCCGAAGCCGGCATCGAGGAGCTGCTGAAGACGGTCGACACCCTCCTGATCATCCCGAACCAGAACCTGTTCCGGGTGGCCAGCGAGAAGACCACGTTCGCCGATGCCTTCGCGCTCGCCGACCAGGTGCTGTATTCGGGCGTGGCCTGCATCAGCGACCTCATCGTCAAGGAAGGCCTGATCAATCTCGATTTTGCCGACGTGCTCTCCGTCATGAAGGAGAAGGGCAAGGCCATGATGGGACGCGGCGAGGCCTCCGGCGAGAAGCGCGTGCTTGCCGCCGCCGTCGCCGCGATCTCCAATCCGCTGATCGAGAACCCCTCGATCAAGCGCGCCAGCGGCCTCATCATCTCCATCACCGGCGGCAAGGATCTGATGCTGTACGAGGTCGACGAAGCGGCGACCCGGATTCGCGACGAGGCCGACCCGGACGCCAACATCATCGTCGGT